>CAYMXT010000117.1:0-12972 GCA_964394415.1 uncultured Planctomycetales bacterium | reverse complement strand
GTTCGACCAGACCGACTACTACACGCCCGCGATGGGGCCGGACCTGAAACGCTGGTTTGTGAGCTTCGAGACGCTCGCCCGGCCGGACGACCTGAGCGACCACAAACACGAGTCGAACGCGCTCGAGGACCAGATCGCCGCGGATTGCCTCCTGCCGGATATTCCCCGGCCGGTGAACATCGACCCCGGCTACCTCGACCTGAACAAGCTGGCGCTCGGCACAACCAAGGACGCCGGGCATCGTATCTACCTGGGTCGCGGCATCTACGCTGAGGTGACGTTGCAGTACTACCACGGCGGGTGGCAAACGCAGCCGTGGACTTACCCCGATTTTCACAGACCCGAGTACCACGCGTTCTTCGAGCGCGTCCGGGAGCGATACCGGGAGCAGGTCCGCGCGTGGGAGACCTCGAAGGCCGCCGACCCTCAGCCGCCGCCCTGAAGCAAGCGCATGAACCGCTGGCTGCCCATCGGATTACTCGTCGTCGCCGGCGTGGTCTTCGCCGCTGCGGCGGTGCTGACCGCGCTGGCTCGTCGAATCGCTTTGCGGGTCGGGTTCGTCGATCACCCCGGGGCGCACAAGTCGCACGACAGCCCGCGGCCCTATGGCGGCGGTTGCGCGATTCTCGCCGCGGCGTGGCTCACCCTCTTGGCCGCGCTCGGAGCCGCACTGCTCGTGCCCGAGGGCTGGGTCGAGGAACGCTGGGGCGGCCTGGCGCGGGCGTACCTCGGCGGCTTGCGGCTGCGCACGACACAGATGCTGGTCCTGCTGCTGGGCGGGCTGGCGCTGCACATCCTGGGGCTGGCCGACGATCGACGACCGCTGCGGGCCGTGCCGAAGCTCCTGGCGATCATTCTCGTCGCGCTGTTCGTGTCAGTGGTCGGACATGTCCGGCTGGGCGAGTTCGCCGGGCCGACTGTCTCCGTGCTGCTGACGACGGCGTGGTTCGTGATCATCGTGAACGCGTTCAACTTCCTCGACAACATGGACGGGCTGAGCGCGGGCGTGGCAGCGATTGCGTTGACGTTCCTCGCGGTCTGCGGCCTGATGGCCGGACAGGTGCTCGTCCCCGCGCTGGCGGCGGTGTTCCTCGGTGCGGTGTGCGGCTTTCTGGCGTTCAATTTTCCGCCGGCCCGCATCTTCATGGGCGACGCCGGCAGCCTCGTGGTCGGCTACATGTTGGCGTGCGTCTCGGTGCTGACTACCTACTATCGCGACAGCGGCGCAACACCGCCCTACGCCCTGGCGATCCCGCTCGTGATCCTCGCGATTCCGCTGTACGACTTCGCGAGCGTCGTGCTCATCCGGCTGGCGGAGGGCCGCAACCCGCTGCACGGCGACCAGCGGCACTTCTCGCATCGCCTGGTCGAGCGCGGCCTCAGCCGCCGGCTCGCGGTTCTCACGATCTACCTCGCCGCGGCGACGACCGGCCTAACCGCCACGCTGCTGCCGGGGGCTGATCTCCGCCAGACCGTCACCGTGGGTGCCATCGTCGTCCTGGTGCTGGCGATCATCGCGATTCTGGAGCAGCCGCTCCGGAAAACAAACGGCTGACGCGAGAGCGCGCCGAGCTGAAGTTGATCAGCCGCGAGATCACGGCGGCGTGCGCCGCTACTTCCCCCGCCCGTGGCATTGCTTGTACTTCTTGCCGGAGCCGCACGGGCACGGGTCGTTGCGGCCGACGCGCGGCGTGTCGCGGCGGATCGTCTGCCCCTGGCCGCCTTCGCCCTGCGGGCGCATCGCCGCCTGCTGGTCCGCCGCGGCACTGGAGAAACCCGCGCCCGTCGCGTCCGCGTGCGACGTGCGCATCGCGCCGGGTGTGCCGTCCGTCGGCGTCAGCGGCCGGGCCGCGTCGCCGCTGTACGCTTCGCCGCCGGCGCCGGCGATCCGCACCTTGAAAATCAGGTCCGTCACCCGCTCGCGCACGTTCTCGAGCATCTCGTTGAACATGCGCGTGCCCTCACGCTTGTACGCGATCTTGGGGTCCTGCTCCGCATAGCCGCGCAGCCCGATGGAGTGCCGCAGCAGGTCCATCGAGTACATGTGGTCTTTCCACTGCTGATCAAACGTGCTGAGCAAGACGTACTGCTCAAGCCGGGTTAGCTCGTAGCGCAGCATCTCATACGCACATTGCTGAAGCTGCGCCCGCACGTCGCCTTCCAGATCAAGCGGGTAGCCGTCCATGACCGCCCCGAAACGCTCGCGCGCCCACTTCGTCAGGTCCTCGCCGGCACGGGCCGCGAGCGCGGCGTCGATCTCGGTATCGAGCCGACCGTTCTCCACGTAGTCCGCGTTGAGGGTCTTCAGCTCTTCAAACACCTGCGCCGGCGTCTTGCCGACCAGATGCTCATACGTCCAGTTCAGCCGGAACTTGCGGTTGACCCAGTTCGCAATCCGCGTGCAGACCTCGTTGACGTTTTGTCCGCCGCGCTGGAGGGCATAGTCGATCACCGCCCCGCACGGATACTCGATCTCCCGCTGCCGATACGCCGCCCGCATCTTCTCGCGGATGGCGCGCTCGGCCTCGTCGCGGTTGGCGGCGGCGAGGTCGTCGAGCGGAATGTCCACGTCGAACTTCTCGCGCGCCCAGCGCACCAGCCGGGCCTTGCCAAACAGCGGATCCACGTACTGATCCAGCGGCGACACGTCCTGCGTCGCGATCTTCTGCTCGGCGGCGGCGATGATCTGGTCCTGAAGGTCCGCGGGCTGGCCTTGGCGAATCTGATTCTGCGTCAAGCTCAAGTCATACTGGGCCACCCAGCTCGCCAGCCCGCGCACGTCCCATTCGTCCGGGGGGGTTTCGGGATCAACGTACTCACCAAACGTCCGCTGAATGTGCTGGCGGACCTCGTACATCGCCAGGTCGCGGACGGTGCGGCGGAGGTCTTCTCCGCTGCCCGAGTCGAGCTTGTTGGCGTCCACCATCACGCCGAGATGCTGCCCGGCCCACTCCGCCGCGCACTCGGCCGGGTACTTCGGGTCGTAGTACCGTGCCATCGCGTCGGCGACGGTCGCGTCGATCATCTCCCAGATCAGCTCGGACAGGCCGCGGCCTTCGACCACCTGCTGGCGGCGGACGTAAAACGTCTTGCGCTGGTAGTCCATCACCTCGTCGTACTCGAGGAGGTTCTTGCGGATGTGGAAGTTCCGCTCTTCGACCTTCTTCTGCGCCCGCTCGATGCCCTTGGTGACACGCTTGTCCTCGATCGCCATGCCCTCCTCGAAGCCGAGCATGTTCAGCATCCGCAGCACCCACTCGCCCATGAACAGGCGCAGCAGGTCGTCGTCGAACGACAGGAAGAAGCGCGAGCTGCCGGGGTCGCCCTGCCGGCCGCAACGGCCGCGAAGCTGATTGTCGATCCGGCGGCTTTCGTGCCGCTCGGTGCCGATGACGTGCAGGCCGCCCAGCGCGGCGACGCCCGGGCCGAGGACGATGTCGGTGCCGCGGCCGGCCATGTTGGTCGCGATGGTGACGTTACCGGCGATGGTCTTCTTCTTGCCGCGGACCTCCTCGTGCCGGTGGCCGGCTTTCGCGACGATCTCGGACTCGCGGGCCACGGCCTCGGGCCGGGCGTTGAGCACTTCGTGTTCGACGCCGAAGCGGCGGGTGAGGGCCTCGCTGAGTTTTTCCGACGCCTCGACACTCGTGGTGCCGACGAGCACGGGGCGCCCGCCGACGAAATCACCCATCAGGCTGCGGTAGCCTTCGGCGAGCGCATTCTCGTCGCCCTTGCCGTCGTTGAAGGCGGCGAGGGCCTGGTCGATGAGGGTGATTTGCTCGGACAAGCGGGCTTCGGGATGCGGGATGCGGGGTTCCGGGTCTGCGAGGGGGGCTGCCGCCGCCGAGTCCAGAGTCCCGAGTCCCGAGTCCCGCTCTCCATGCGCCCGCTGCTCGACGAGCGCCGTCCGCGCCCGCTTGAGCATATCGAGCAGCGACCACGGGTCCGACGGGTAGCCATCCTGGGCACAGGCCCGGATTTCCTCGACCAGGGCGTCGAATTTGTTGGCGACGTTCTTATAGATCTTGTCATTCGCGTCGATCCGGCGGACCGGCTTGTTCGTGGGGATCGCCACGACCTCGAGCTTGTAGATTTTCATGAACTCGTCGGCCTCGGTCAGCGCGGTGCCCGTCATGCCGGCGAGATGCTTGTAGAGTTTGAACAAGTTCTGAAGGGTAATGGTCGCGAGAGTCTGGGTTTCCTCCTTTACCGTCACCCGCTCCTTGGCCTCGACCGCCTGGTGCAGCCCGTCGGACCACTGCCGCCCATGCATCAGGCGGCCGGTGAACTCGTCCACGATGATGATCTTGTCTTCCTGGATAACGTACTCTTTGTCTTTCTGGTATACCTTGTGCGCGCGGAGGGCGTTGTCCAGGTAGTGCGGCCAGTTCATGTTCTTGTGATCGTAGAACGTGCCGATGCCGAGCATCTGCTGGGCGGCCTTCGCGCCGTGCTCGGTCATGTGGACGGCCTTGCGGTCGGCCTCGACCACAAAAAATTGCAGGTGACCGATCGCGTCGGCCTCGTCGGACGTCAACCAGTACGGATCAACCGGGAACTTCTTCAGACCTTCCTTGTACTTCGGCTCGCCGGGGTCCAGGCCGAATTGCGCGGGATTGGCTTCGAGCTGCGCGAGTTTGCCGCGCGTCTCGCGGTTGGAGTGCTCCTGCTTCTGGATCAGGCTGCGAGCCACGTCGTCCGCGGCCCGGTAGACGCTCACGTCCTCGCGCGCCGGACCCGAAATAATCAGCGGCGTGCGGGCCTCGTCGATCAGGATCGAGTCCACCTCGTCCACGACGACGAAGTCCTGCGGCCCCTGCACCTGGTCGCGAACATTGTGCTTCATGTTGTCGCGCAGGTAGTCAAATCCAAACTCACTGTTGGTGCCGTAGGTGATGTCGCCGGCGTACCCCGCCCGCCGGACCTCCGCCTCCGGCCCCCAGGTCGGCATGTCCGCGGTGATGTGGCCGACCGAAACGCCGAGCAACGCGAAAATCGGCCGGCAGAAGTCGGCGTCGCGCTTCACGAGATAGTCGTTGACGGTGACCATGTGGACCTTGAGGCCCTGGAGCACCTTCATGTAGTTGGCCATGTAGCAGACGATGGTCTTGCCTTCGCCCGTCCGCATCTCGGCCACGTTGGAATCTTCCAGCACCTTGCCGCCGATGAGCTGGCACTCGAACTGGCGGTGGTTCCGCGCCCGGCGGGACGCCTCGCGGACGCAGGCATACGCTTCCGGGCGGACCGTGTCGGGCGACTCGCCGGCGGCCAGCCGCTGCTTGAATTCGGCGGTCTTGGCCCGCAACTGTTCGTCGCTCAGCGCGCGGACCTGCTCTTCGAGCGGGGCCACCTCGCCGCGGATGAAGCGCCGCAGGCTGAGGACGATGCGGTCGTTGCGGGAGGGGGCGAACTTGAAGCCGAGCCAGCCGCAATAGCCGCCCCAGCCGATCGTGGTGAGCGAGAACAGCACCGCCAGCCAATCGCGCTTCAACCAGGCCACGCCGGTCCCCGCGGGCCCCAGCACCAGCAGCGCCGCGATCAGCAGCAGAAAGGCCGTCAGCCCGACGGCGAGCGCGACCCTTACGCCGGCCCGGCGGGCGCGGTACCAGAAGACGGCGGACGCATTGGTCGCGTCGCGCAGGATGTCGGTATCACCGATGCTCAGCAGCCAATTCATCGTGCGGGTAGCTCCAGGGCACGGGCCGGGCCTGGGCCCAGCGGCAAAACACGGACTTTACCGCCCCCCGCCGCGCCCGGCGAGCCCTCCATCCGAGCCGCGCAGCGTCAGCAGCCATTCCGAGCCGCGAAGCGTTAGCGAGCGATGCCGAGCCGCGACCGCAAGGGAGCGATTCGCGCAGCGCTTCCGAGCCGCGACCGGCAGGGAGCGATTCGCGCAGCGCTTCCGAGCCGCGACCGGCAGGGAGCGATTCCCGCAGCGCGTCCGTGGCATGGTCCGCCAGCCCACGCGCCGCGCGAATCGCTCGCTTACGCCGCGCGGCTCGGATTGGGCGCCAGCGCCTCCGCCGCGCGCGCCGCGGCGAACAGCGCGCTGCACGTGCGGATCAGGATGACCACCACCACGATTCCGAAGACGACGTTGCCGCACCCGCCCAGCGCGCCGCCGCACCCGCCCAGAATCGCGCCGGTGAAAAACGACCGGCCCATCGCCGGCAGCGTCGCGGGAACACTCGTCGGACCGCTCGCGGGCATCGTCGACGGCAAAACCGTGTAGCGGTAGCTGGCGACCCGCCGCGTCGCGGATGCATCCGGGGATTCCGTCGCGGTGTCATCCTCGGTCACCGTCACCGACGGTCCCGGTGGCCCCACCGGAACCGAGGTGGTCGTAGCCGTGGCAGCGGCAGTGGTGGTCGTGCCCGCCGTGGCGAGTAGGGTCGACATCGCCGGCATCATCAGCAGGAACATCATGCCGTAGGCCACCACCATCAATCCGCTCGAGGCGAGCAACCCCCAGAAACTGATCCGCGCCGCGCGCGCCAGCTTGGGCTGGGGAATGCGCAGCACCAGGTGTGCAATGCGGCGCAGCAGCGCCAGCAGCGTGACGCCGTAGATCACGATCCCGCCCAGGCCGATGAGAAACCCGAGGGCGGTAACAGTAGCCAGCGACTGCCCCGGAAAACCAGGCGGGGGCGGTGCCCCGGGCGTCAGCGGCGGCAACGCCGGCAGCGTCCACGTCAGCGCGACGTTGCCAACGACCGGCAGCGGCAGCAGCCATGTGCTCCACCGCAGCACGTGCCGCGCCCGACCCACGCCGACGGACTCGCGGCCGCGCGGGTCGGGCCGGCCGAGCCAGCACAGGCCGAGCATGGCCAACCCCGTGCAGAGCCCCTGCATCAGCGCTTGCAGCAGGGCGTTGGACTGAACGGCGCTGGTCGGGGCGCTGAGGAATGTCTGGGGGTCGATGACGAACCCCCAGATGCCCGTAATGAGCATGATCACCGGCGTAATGAAGATCATCCCGCCGAACGCACACAGCGTGAGCAGCAGCCCGCGCGCCAGCCCGCGGACCCACGCCGGTGAGGCATAGTGCAGATAGAAACCGTGCAACGAGTCCCACACCGGCGTGGCACATTCGGGGCAAGCGCCGTCGAGCGCCAGCGTGCGCAGGTTGTACCCGCACGTGACGCAGGGCGTGTCGGTGGACACGTGCGTGCCATCCGCGCTAGCGGGCACTGGGGATGCGTCATTGCTCGACATCAATACGGGCGCTGGACCACCAAGTCGCCGAACGCGCGAAAGTGCTTCTCGTCCAGAGTCGCGACGGGCAGACGTAGCCGCCGGCAGGTGGCTGCAATCAGGCAATCGGCCCAGCCAACGCCGCGCGCGTGGCTAAACCGTTGGCGCGCCGCTGACGATCCAGAAACACGCGCGCCTTCGCGTGTCCGCGCAGGAAGTCAATCACGACGCAGGTATTAACTATCACCTCAGCCACGATCGCCCCGCCGTTCGACACGCCGGCGCAGCTCACGGGCCGCCCGCACCGGGTCGTCCAAGTCGTCCCGGTCACGCCACAGGCCGAAGGCGGGCAAGTGTCCGGGGCGACGCGGCTCGGGACTGACCGGCGTGATCCGCACGCGCGTTCCGTCTGGGATGCGGACAGCATCCTCCAACACGATTCGCCCCCGTCGGACTGTTCCGCTATAGGTCATCGGCCGGCTCCGGATCTATTCTACCCGGCCCCGCGTCCTTTGGTTCAGGCCTGATCCGAGTTTTCCTGGCACACCTTGATCTAGCCCGGCGACTCGTGCGTCGCCTCCTCGCGCGCCTTGGCCGCCGCGTGTTCCTTGACCTCATTGCGGAAGCCCTTGCCCTGGCAGATTGCGTCCACGAGCTCGTCGAACCGCAGCACTTTCTCGTTGTCCAGGCGGAGTTTCACTTCCTTGTCGCCGACCTTGTGGTACAGATCGATCCAACCCTTGGGGCTGTAGTCGCGGAGCGCGACGATGTCCGCGAGCGCGATCCGCTGCCCGCCGTAGGTCAGGCCCTCCTCGTCCACCGCGACCTTCAGCGTCGCGGCCTTGATGAGGCGGTAGAGGAACCACAGCCCGATGGGCACCGGCACGATCGCCCAGTAGAACTGGGCCGTGATTTCCTCCTTGTCCTTCCCACCGTTGGGCCACTTGACCCATTGCCCGCCGCCCGCGGCCGGTGAGAGCCGTCCGTAGCCGTAGCGGGTGATGTAGTACTCGTCGCCGCCCTCGGTGAAGTTCGGCAGCCCCAGCTTCTCGCGAAGCTGGGCCAAGGTCGCTTTGGCCTTGAGTAGTTCGGCGAACTCGTCCTTGGTCGGCTTCTCGCCCAGCTCGGCGAACTTCAGCTTGCCGTCGAACGGACGGGCCTGGAGGGCCGCTTCGGCCGCCGCCTGGTTCTTCTGCGGATAGCGTACCGCCCCATCGTATAGGAACCACGCCGCGAAGCCCAGGAACAGTGCGGCCCTGACAAGCTGCCACAGAGCATCAGTTCTCGCCGGTCCGCTTTCGATTCGCGTCACGCCCGACCCCTTTGTGCCTCAGGTTTCTTCATCATGTGCGGTCTATCGGCTACGCCGGCCGGGGCCGCGACCAGCCGCCGCGCCCGCGGACCGGCATATTATGCCGGCCGCAACGCCGGTTGTCTGCGGGGCGGCTGGGGGAAAAGCGCCGCGTAGGTCGGTGCCGTGCCGCGCCTGGCGGGCCAGCTCCCGGGCGGCCGGGCCCCGCGCCGGGCTGGGCCCCGCCACGTCGCGCCAGCGCGCCGCAAGTGGCGCGTGGTCGCGGTTGCGCTATTCACACGCCACGCGCCGGTTGCGCCGCGGCGCTTTGCTTGCGGTCCGCCACCATCGTCACATAAGGCGGCGAGAGCACACCCGCCGACATGGCGATCTTCAGGGCTTCCTCGACGGTCCAGGTGACCTCGATGATGTCGGATCGTTTCAGGACGAAGACGAAGCCGGTCGTGGGGTTCGGCGTGGTCGCGATGAACACCGCGCACAGCTCGTCGCCCGACACCGAGTCGCGAAAAGTGTTTGTGATAAAGCCCACCGAGCGCGTCAGCTCGTTGGGAAAAGGCACCAGCGCGACCCGCTGAAAACCGTGCTGCGCGTCGCCCGAGAACAGCGACGTGATCTGCTTCAACGCCCCGTAGATGCTCTTGATGAACGGCACGCGGGCGATGAGTTGGTCAACCAACTCGATGATCCGCCGGCCGATCAGGTTGGCCGCAAACAACCCGATCAGATAGAGGAGCAGGATCGTCAGGGCGATCGAGAACAGTGTCAGGAACCACTGGAGCCACGGCGGCAGGGCCTTCAGGCCGACGCCGGTGATGTCCTCGGGCGGGATGCCCCACGAGAGCATGAGCTTGCGGCCCCAGGTGCTCAGCACGAACGAATCGAGCACCCAGCGCGACGCGTCGCGCAGCCAGCCGAACACGACGGTGACAATCCACACGGTGATCAGCACCGGCAGCACGGTCAGGATCCCGGCGGTGATCCGAGCGCGAACCAGGGCACGCAGGGTGGCCAGCACGCGGCTGCGCGGACGGGGCGACGGAGTAGCGCTCGTGCTCTGGGGCTGTTCGCTCATGGCGGGGGCGGATTATACGGCCTGCACGCGATCAACGCTTCGCTCGCACGGCCGATCCCGGCACGCCGGGACCGTGGCACCCCGCGTAGCGGCCGACCCCCGTGTCGGCCGTAGGACGCGAAGAAGCCTCCGACGGCCGGCACGAGCGCCGGCCGCGACATGCTCTCGATGACGCAGAGACTGTATAGTCTGTGCTCCACATCGTCTGTGCTGCACGTCCGTTGCGGCTCCACGCCGCGCCAGCTAGACTGCCCCACCACGTCAGACCGCAACAGGAGTCGCGCTGCGCATGGCGGACAACCGACCTAAGGAACAATGGGGCACTCGCCTGGGCGTCATTCTCGCCGTCGCTGGCTCGGCGGTGGGGATCGGCAACTTCCTGCGCTTCCCCGGGACCGCCGCGGCCAACGGCGGGGGCGTCTTCATGATCCCGTACTTCTGTGCCCTCTTGGTGCTCGGCATCCCGCTGTGCTGGACCGAGTGGACGATGGGCAAGTACGGCGGCCGGCTGGGTTTTCACTCCTGCCCCGCCATCCTGGGGCAGGCCGGGCGGCACGCGGCGTGGCGCTATGTCGGCGTTTTGGGCCTCCTCCTGCCCACGATCGTCTACCTGTACTACGTGGTCGTCGAGTCCTGGTGCCTCGCCTACGCCTGGTCGTACCTGCGCGGGACGATCGACCTTGGCGCAGCCCCGACGGAGTACGTCACCCGCAGCAAGGACTTCTTCGTCGGTGTTACCGGGGCCGACCAGGACGGGGTCATGCTCGCCGGCGGTCTGCACCCCAGCGTGTGGTTCTGGATCATCACGTTCGCCGGCAACTTCTACCTCATCTTCCGCGGCCTTTCGAAAGGCATCGAGAAGTTCTGCAACGTCGCGATGCCGATCATGCTCGTCTGTGCCCTGATCGTGCTGTTGCGCGTGTTGACGCTGCCGACACAACAGAACGGTGACGCGACCCGCACTGTGCTCGACGGTCTCGGGTTCATGTGGAACCCGAAGCCCGTCGGTGCGGAGGCCTCGGCTCTGGAAACCCTGGCCAATCCGAAGGTCTGGCTGGCCGCCGCCGGGCAGATCTTCTTCACGCTCTCGGTCGGCTTCGGCGTGCTGGCGAACTACGCGAGCTATCTGAAACCGAAGGACGACGTGGCGCTCTCGGCCTTGACGGCGTCGGCGACCAACGAGTTCTTCGAGGTCTGCCTGGGCGGGATGATCACGGTGCCGGCGGCGTTCCTGTTTCTCGGGGCGGCGGGGGTCGGCGGCACGTTCGGCCTCGGCTTTCACACGCTGCCGGTAGTGTTCGAGTACATGCCCGCGGGGCGTGCGTTCGGGTTCCTGTGGTTCTTCATGTTGTTCCTCGCGGCCATCACCAGCTCGATTTCGTTGCTCCAGCCGGTGATCGCATTCCTCGAAGAAGCGCTCGGGCTGGGGCGGCGCGGCTCGGTGAGCATTCTGGGGCTGATCACGGCGCTGGGCAGCTTCTTCGTCATCTGGTTCAGCAAGGACCTCATGGCCCTCGACACCTTGGATTTCTGGACGGCGAACATCGGGATCTTCCTGTTCGGCACGCTCGAAGTGATCGTGCTGGGGTGGTTCTTCGGCCCGCGGCAGGCGCACGAAATCAACCGCGACGGAGCCGAGTTGAAGCTGCCGCGGTGGGTCTTCACCGTCCTGTTGCGGTTTGTCACGCCGGCGTACCTGCTGGCGGTCTTCGCGCTGTGGTGCTACTGGAACGCACCGGCGTACATCCAGACGCTCGCGCAGGGCGGTGTGCCGTTGCTGTCGGTCGGATTAATCGTCACAGTGCTGGCCTTCTTACTCATTCTGGTACACGTAGCCGGCCGGCGCTGGGGGCCGGCGACCCCGGAGGGCAGGCGATGACCGCCGCGGGTTGGATCTTCATGCTGTGCTCGCTGGGCTTCGTCGTGGCCCTCGCAGTCTACTGTTTCTACCGCGTCCTCAGCCGGCCCGCCGCGACCAAGCACATGCATGCGCCGCTGGACATCGACACGCGCGATCGGGAAACGTGAAGGAAATGCAGAATGCAGAAGCAGGAATGCAAGCCCCCGGACGGTGGGTCACGTTCTTCTGCATTCATCATTCTGCATTCAGCATTTGCTCCGCGGGTAAGCGCTGATGGACGCCGGAACTCCGCCCGCCGCAGCGAATCCTCCGCCTGTGGAATCCGTCCTGCACGTGGCGGATCGTGACGTGCTGACACGCGTCGGTCCCATGTTCACACAGCTTGCGGGCGCGCTCGCCGGCGCGGGGCTGCGCGTTGGGCTGCTGACGGATTGTGCGGCCACGGCGGCGCGCCTGGCCGGCACGCCGGTGGAAGTCCATCACGAGCCGCACCTGTACGGCTGGCGGGCGTGGGGCCTGGACGAACGGCTGGCGGAACACTTCCACCCGCCACCAGGCCTCGTCCACGTCTGGGACACCAGCGGTCTGTGGTGGGTGCAGCGCTGGGCCGCGCACGCGCACATTCCCCTACTCGTCCACGCGTTCGGCACGCGCGCGTTGCAGCGCGTGACCGGCGGTACGCAACTCCCTGTTGAACAGGTCGTCGTCGCGTCCGCGTCCCTGGCGGCGGCTCTGCGGGCGCGAGTCCCACGGGGCGCTGCACAGACGCGCGTGGTTCGCCCCGCCGTCGCGGCGCCGCTGCGGCACGCCGCGGTGCGCGGCCCGGACCGCGCGTTCAGCGTGCTTTGCGTTTGTCCCTTCACCGCACACGGCGGCGTAGAACTGCTGCTGGACGCCGTCGCGGCGCTGCGCCGAACCGCCGCGGAACTCGTCGTCGCGGTGCTCGGGGTCGGCCCAGCGCGGGATACGCTTTGGCGGCGGGTGCGGCAGGCCGGCTTGCAGGAAACTGTGTCCCTGCTGGACGAACCGCGGCTCTGGGAGAAAATCCTGCCGGATGCGGACGCGCTGGTGTTGCCGGCGTGTCAGCCGGAGCTATCCGTCGTGCCGCTGCTCGCCATGGCCACACGCAAGATCGTCATCGCCTCGCGCGACCAGCTTGCGGAGTGGTTCAGCGAGGGCCGCACGGCGTGGCAATTCACGCCGGGCTCCGCGGTGGAGTTGAGCTATCTCCTCGAACGTGCCCTGACGCAGCCGAAGCCGGCGCTCGAACTCACGGCGGCCGCCGCGGACTATGTGCGGGAGCACCACACGATTCGTACGCTCGTTTCCGACCTGCTGGCCTGCTACGCTGACACGATCCGCGCGCACGCCGCGGCCGTGCGGCGGGAGGGCGCGGCATGACGACGCGGGCCGAGCGTTGGGCGCCGTGGCTCAATCTGCTGCTGCCCGGAGCGGGGCTGATTCTGTGCGGATATACGGCGCCCGTGTCACCCTCGCCGCGCTGGTCCAGAAACGGCCGGACGACCTGCACGT
>CAYMXT010000116.1:0-13104 GCA_964394415.1 uncultured Planctomycetales bacterium | reverse complement strand
CTTGACGACAACCGCGCCAGTCGCTTTAATTGCGCCTCCTCGCGGTTCGCATCGCTGAGGTACGCGACGCCGCCGGGGAGCAAGCGCGTCGCCAGCAACTCCGCCAGCGGCCGTTGATGTTCCCGATAATACAGAACTTCCGACGCCACGACCGTCCGGTAGCAGTCAGCCGGCGGGGAACGCCAGTCCAGCAGGCGCATGGCGTAGACGTCGAGTTCGTTCAGCGTCGCGGACGCGCGCACGAAAGCCAGCGCGTCGTCGTCGTAGTCGGTAATCACAACGCGGTACCCGGCCTGCGTCAGTCCCAATCCCACGATCCCGAGGCCCGCTCCGAGTTCCAGGATCGGCCCCGGGTCCGGCTCGCCGGCCAGCTCCGTCAGGGCGCGCTCCGCGAGCATGACCGCGGCCGGCCATGGTTGGGCCCAATAGGGTTTGTAGCCATCCTGCTCCCACCGCGCCCGGGCCTGCGGCTCGTAGTGTAGGGCGTGCGGCTCACGCGGCCCGAGCACACGCAGCGTCCGCCCGGCGATCGTGACCGCGTATTCCTGGGTTTCAAACCGTCCAACCGGCATGGCGAGGCCGCACGATTTCTGTGTATTCGTTCCGCGTGCGGAGTATAATTGAAATAGAGCGGCCCGCAGAACCCCGCACGCGGGGCACGATCAGATCCGTCGCCGCTGTGGGTGGCCGGCTCGCGCGTCGCGGGTGCTGCGTCGCCGTCCGTGAGGTGCAGCCATGATCGTCGAGTTGGATGCACAGCAGCGGGCGCTACTGATCGAACTGGTGCAGGAGGCCCTGACCGATCTCGGCCCCGAGATTCGGCACACACGCACGAGCACGTACAAAGACGACCTCAAGTACGAGCGGCGTGTGCTGGTGGGCCTGCGTGATCTGTTGAGCGACGTGCCGGTCGCTGAAGATGTGGCGTTGTAGGCGGTGCCCACGCTCAGAACGCGCCGCGCCAGCAAGCGCCATTGTCCATGGCGCTTGCTTGCGCTGCGCGTTCTGAGGCGTGGGCCACCAGCCGGCCTGTTCTACCGGCGACGGCTGAGCAGCAGGCTGCCCAGCGCCAGGCCGACCAGGCTCACCGGCTCGGGGATGTTGTGGAACACCGACACGTTGCTCGACAGGTCCGGCGGCAACGGGTACGGCGCACCGCTGTCCGGGGTCAACGCATCAAAGTAATTGCTGATCTTCAGCGACGTGGTGCGGTTGACGAACATGTCCCACTGGTGGGAATAGGCGTCAAACAGCGTCATGTACTGCGGCGTCCCCGGCGCGACCGGAGCGTACAGCCCGAACGACAACGTGCGGGTGACCGTCGCGCCCCACGGGATGAACCCGAAGTCCCAGGTCGGCACCATGTAGTCGCCCCACGGCGCCTTGGACGGGTCCGGGTTACCCGGCGTCCAGCAATACCAGCCGAGCTGGTCATAGCCCATGCCGAAGATGTTCTGCGTTGCTTCGGAGCCGGAGTACGGACCCGCGGGGCCGGGGAAGTTCCCGATGATCCCGTCGTCGGCGAACGACGTCGCCAGCTTGACGTCGTACATGTCGCCCTGCCATTGGTTGCGCGTCCCAACGACGTACTCGCCGTGGCTATTGCTGCCCTCGACCCACGGGCCGATGCCGCCCGTGTCGTTGGTGATGGACGCGCGGATGTCAAACGCGACGATGTTGCCGGCCGCGTCCATGGTCAACATGCCGACGACGCCGCGGATCGCCGCCGACCCGGCGAAGCCGCCGCCGAAGCCCTGCACGTTGTCGTGAAACTCGTACGGGCGCACCTCTTCGAGTCCGTTGGCGGTGCGGAACCACTGCCCGCTGAGGGCGTGCGGATCGATCGCCGGACCGCTCCAGCTCGGCACCGGGCCGAGCGGCGGCTTGGTGATCGGCAGCGACGGCGCCGCGACCGTGAGACTCACAACGAAACCAACACTGACCAGGGCAAGAACAGGCTTCCTCATAGCAAACCTCCTGCTTGTGGGGAACCCGCGCGGATGCCGGTGGCGCCACGCGGCGCCAGTGCTCTGCCTTACCCGGGCATCAGCAGCACAGGTTCGTAACTCGTTCAGGACAGACCATCTCCGGGACGGTGAACGCGCGCCGCCAACCGGAAATCACGCCTTGTTTGGGACATCCTGCGCGGCACCCGACAACACTCAGGGGCACCGCGCCTCGCCGCATCGCCGGTGGCCCGAACGGGGGCCGGACGACACGGGGCTTCTAATCTCGTGCTCCGAACTAGCGGCGAACCACCGCAGCGCTCGTCGCCCGCCTTCGCCGGATCAGCGGAAGGCGTTCAGGTCTTCTTCCAGGCGAATCGCCTTCGGAAAGAGAATGTTGTTTTCCTTGTGAATATGAACGTGCAAGTCGCTTTCCAGCTCCGCCAGCCCGCCGAGCATCGCCCGGAAGCTGCCGCACGCATCCGCGGGGACCGCATAGCCGCGCGTCAGTTCCCGCAGGGCGTGCAACGCCGCCCCGGCGGACTCGTGCTCCATGTGCATCACGCGAATCGGGTTCTGCACGCTGCCGCAGTGCAGGCAGTCCAGCGACCGGTTGCGCTCCAGGTCCGTAATCATGGGGAAGAGGATGTTCTCCTCCTTCTCCAGATGAACTTCCAGCTCGTCCCGCAGGGCGTGGTACGTGGTCCGCACCTCCGCTAGTTCCGGGTGCCGCTCACCATGCACACTCGCGACTTTGTCGACCAGCCCGCTCAAGCGCGGAAACTCGCGCTTAAGAAACGCGTGATGCGTGCTGAGGAGATTCGCAATCAGCTCCTCAAGCGGCGCCGCGGACCAGTCGCACTCGTCGGCGGCGCGGCCGGCGTCACTGTCGGCGAGCGCCTGCACGACATCCGCGGCGACCAACCCCTTGTCCGCACACGCTTGTGCGAGGGTCTGCTGTCCGCCGCAGCAGTAGTCGAGGCCCAGCCCCTCCAGGACTCGTGCCCGGCCGGACCGCTGCGTTACAAGATCACCGAGGGTCATGTTCACGTCGAAGGTACTCACGCATTTGCTCCCGACAGGTCAGGCGGTTGTCGACAACGGGCTGCGGTCACGTACCGCGGCCTGCCCTGATATAGGACCGCAAGGATACTGTTTTCAGTGTACCAGCGGTCGTCGTTCTGTCAACAATCGACCCAGTCCTGTCGGGTCACCTGTACAATAGACGACGCCCACGGTCCATTTGACGCGCTAGGCAGGAAACCCATGACAATCTCGCAGACCGCCGAATACGCTCTGCGTGCCGTCCTGCAACTGGCGGCCGATCCGGCTGTCCCGCTCAGCACCCGCCAGATCGCGCGACAGGCGCGGGTGCCGGGTGGCTACTTGTCGAAGATTCTCCAGACCCTCACCAGCGCCGGCCTGCTGGTTTCGCGGCACGGGCGGCACGGGGGCTTTGGGTTGGCGCGACCGCCGACCGCCATCTCCGTTCTGGACATCCTGACCGCGGTGGACCCGATCCGGCAGACCTGCGTCTGTCCGCTGGGGCTCGCTGAGCATCGCCCCGAGCTTTGTCCGCTGCACCGTCGGCTGAACCACGCCCTGGGGCTGATGCGGCAGGCGTTTGCGGAGACGACGATCGCCGACCTGCTGGCGGACGCGGAACCGGGCGGCGCCGCCGCGAGCGCGTGACGTGCGACAGCGCCCGGGCGATCTGCTGGAACCATGGCGCGACCTCGTCGGCCAGTCGAGAAGAAGCGCCGAGGTGCCGAGGTCCGCCAAGAACGCCAAGAAACGCCCAGTTTCGAGCTCGGTACGGCGACGGAGCGGCCGCGGCCCAAGCGCGTCCAACGGCCGGCGTGGCGCGGCCCCGCCAGAGGCCCGCGTCCTCCGGCCCTTCCACCGCTTGCTGAACTTGGCGGACCTGGGCGTCCTGGTGCAGTGACTCAGAATTACCGCAGCGTATCTGCGTGGGCAGCATGGGCCTCCGGCCCGTGCGAATCCCGGCGCGCCGGGACACGGGCCGGCGGCCCATGCTCTCCAGACGATGCGATTATTGTGAGGCACTACAGTAAATGGACGTGCGCGAATGGGCGGCGCCTGTCCGAGCCGCGACCGCCAGCTCGCTGACAGACTTGCGACCGCTCGCGCGATCGGCTCGGATGTGCGCTGCCGAATTATGCACGGTGACTTAGCAAGCGCCATGCAGAGGGGTAGCGCGCAGCACGGCACGCTTGCTGGCGCTGCGCGTTCTGAGCGCGTAACCGCAGCGCGCCGATCCTGGTCAGTTCCCCGGCAGCGGCGGGAGCAGGCGATACAGGTAGTCCGGGTCGAACTCGTTGTTCCACCAGGCGTACGGGTCGCTGGCGCTGTTGCCCGAGCCGGTTTTCCAGCCCGGCCCGGAGGTCGCGGACTTCGTCACCGTGTCGGTCGTCACCGCCGCGGCGTGGGCATCGAGGAACAGGAAGTTGTGCCGGTTCAGCTTCTTGTGCCAGCCCCGGCGCGGAATGTGCAGCCATTGCGACGAGCCGAACGGATCCTCCATGAGGATCAGGAATAACGGCGCATACCGCTGCAACTGAACCTTCAGGTATGCGTTGGCGAGCTGGTTCCAGTTTCGCGCTTCCATTCCGCCGCGGTAGCCGATCGCCCACGACCAGATGAAGTCGTGGTTAGATACATAGCTAGTCCCCCACTCATAGTGCAGCGGCCACCGGCCGTCGGGTTCGCCGGGCTGGTCGGGACTGACGCCGCCATCGTCGGACGGGCAGAAATACAGCGGGAGCTGCCGGACCATCTCGAACTGCGGGTCGTTTTGATCGGGGATGTCGTAGTTTGGCAGTTGTGGGTAGAGGTAGCGGTTGAACGGGCGACCGGCGGGGGTGTCGCGGGCGGTCAGATTCGTGTACCCCCAACCCGGCGGGCGGCCCGGGTGTCCGCCATAGTACGTCCCCGTGAGCGGGTGGTGGTTCGACCGGGCGGTGGGGAACCAGTCGTTGTGCTCGACGAAGTACATCTGCATCGCGTGGCCGATGTCCTTCAGGTTCGCCAGGCAGCGGACGGCCTTGGTCTGCTCGCGTGCCCCGCCCAAGGCCGGCAACAGGATCGAAATCAGCAGCGCGATGATGGCCACCACCACCAGCAGCTCGATCAGGGTGAAGCCCCGGCCTTTCGGGAGCCGGGCCTGGCCAAAGTGCATCGACGTGCTCGTATCGGCCGGCAGAGATTTGGAGCTACGGTACGCCGCAACCCACTCCGCGACTGAATTATACACACCCGACAAGCCCCGACAAACGACTTTCTTGCGGCCCGGCTGGCGCTTTTCCCTTTGGCGCTTCGGCCGGGTATGCTGATGCCTGGAAACAACGGTTGTTTGCGATGCCCGACGGCGAAGCGGAGGTCTATTTGATTCAGGCCGTGCAACGCGGCGAACAGGCCGCGTGGCGCGAAGTTATCGAGCGCTATCAGGGCCGCCTGCTGAGCTTCTCCCGCCGGATGCTGGCCGAGCGGAGTGACGCCGAGGACATCGTGCAGGAAACGTTTCTCGGCCTGTTGCGGAGCCTGCCCAGCTACGATTCGACCCGGTCGCTGGAAACCTACCTGTTCGCGATTCTGCGGAATAAGCTGCACGACCAGATGCGCCGGCGGCCCAAGGGTCAGCGGCAGAGCCTCGAGCAGATTGAGTCCGAGGAGCCGTCGGAGGCGTGGGTCGATCGGGACACACCCAGCGGGCACTTGGCCGGCCAGGAGCAGCTCACCGCACAGCGCACGGCGTTGGTCGCGGGTCTGCGGCAGTGGGTCGAGCAATGCACCGAGCAAGGCCGCTTTCAAGACCTGGTCGTGATTGAGATGCTGGTCGTACTCGGGCTGCGGAACAAGGAGGTCGCGGCGGACCTGGGATTGACCGAAACCGCCGTCGCCGGCATCAAGTTCCGCGTGCTGGAGCAATGGCGGAAAATGCTGGCGGCGGCGCCGCACGCGCACGAATGGGACGAGGCCGACCTCGCGCAGGACAGCACGGTCGGGCGGCTTTGGCGGGAGGAGGGCATCTCGTGTCTGAAGCGTTCGACGCTCGGCCGCTATTTGCTCGGCGTTCTGGATGAGGGCTGGAACGCGTACATTGACTTTCATGTGCAGCAGGCCGACTGTGACCGCTGCAACGCGAACCTCGGTGACCTGCGGGCCGAAGACGAGCGCGACGACACCGCTCGCGAGCGTCTGCGCGAGCAGTGCTTTGCGTCCAGCGTCGGCTTCCTCTCGCGGCCGGGGTCGTGATTCCGCTCCACGCAGTGCATTCCGAGCCGCGACGCGTAAGCGAGCATTTTGAGCCGCGAAGCGTTAGCGCGCCGCCCCGCCTCCGCTCGCTAACGCTTCGCGGCTCTGAGTGGCCGCTACTTCCACAGCCACCCCCGCCGGCGGAAGTAATACAGCATCCCCGCGCCCGTCCCCGCCATAATCAGCCAAATCACCGGGTATCCCCACCGCCAGTGCAGTTCCGGCATGTTCCACGACGACGCGCCGTAGTCGAAGTTCATCCCGTACACGCCGACCAGAAACGTCAGCGGGATGAAGATCGTCGAGATGATGGTGAGCACTTTGACGATCTCGTTCGTCCGCTGACTGACGGTAGAGAGGTGTACTTCGGTGATCGAGGACGAAATGTCGCGATAGGTCTCTACCAGGTCGATGATCTGAATCGTGTGGTCGTGTACGTCGCGCAGGTAGACGCGGGTCTCGTCGGAAATCAGCGGCGTCGTATCACGCAGCAACGTGTTCAGCGCATCCCGCAGCGGCCAGATGACCCGCCGCACCGTCAGCAGGTCGCGTTTGATCCCGTGGACGCGGGCCATGAGGTCGGACGCCGGCCGCGCGACGCCGTCGTCGTCCAGCTCCTCCAGCTCGTCGAGCCGCTCGCCGCACTGCTCAATCAGCGGAAAGTAGTGGTCCACGATCGAGTCGAGGATGGCGTAGACGAGGTGATCGGAGCGGGCGGCGCGGGACCGACCCCAGCCCGCGCGGATGCGGACGCGGACGGGATCGAGGCAATCGCCGCGCGGGCCTTCCTGAAACGTGAGGACGAACCGGTCGCCGAAGAAGACGCTGACCTGTTCGGTGCTCCAGGCCCGCTGGGGGATCGGCATGCGGGCGACGATGAAATAGTGGTCGCCATAGGCTTCGGCCTTGGCCCGCTGGTGGACGTGCATCACGTCTTCGAGGGCCAGACGGTGCAGCTTGAACATCCGGCCAAGTTCGGTCACGATCGCGGCGTCGCTGACGCCATCGACGTTCACCCAGATGACGGGCCATTTTGCCATGAGCGGGGGAAGTTGACTGACGTCCGTAAGCGGCTGTTCCTCGTAGCCGTCCGGGCCGAACGCCATGACGTGGACGTCGCTGGGCGCGGCGCCTGGCTCGGGGATGAGCGTCCCCGGCGGCGCGCCTGGCTCGGTTCGGCGTTCAAACTCGCGCGCCAGGGCGCGCCTGCGTTTGGCCTTGCTTGACACCGCGATGCTCCTGGGACGGCGTGTATGGTACCGCCACCTTTCAGAACGCGAAGCGCAAGCGAGCGCAATCTGAGCCGCGCAGCGTTAGCAAGCGCATTCAGAGCCGCGAAGCGTAAGCAAGCGCATTCAGAGCCGCGAAGCGTAAGCGAGCGTCTTCCACCGCCTCGGCGCTTGCTTGCGCTGCGCGTTCTGACCGAAGCGCTTGCTTGCGCTGCGCGTTCTGACCGGAGCGCTTGCTTGCGCTGCGCGTTCTTACCGGAGCGCTTGCTTGCGCTTCTGATGCGTGGGCCGCACACGCCCTCAGTAGTTGCTCCACCGAATCGCCCGATACGCCCAGCCGTAGCGCACGGCCCACAACGCCACCAACCCCAGCGTGCCCAGAAACAAGACCAGTGCTTCCAGCGGCATGCCGAGCGGCCACCAATACCGATCCGGAAGGCCGAGCAGGCTCGAAAGCCACTCAACGTTCATCATGAGAAGGGTGGAGTTGCCCCCCCAGAACGCACAAAACACCCAGAGAAACGCGGTCTCGTAGGCGATCACCTTCCGCGCCCACGCAAAGTCGGCCAGCTCGCCCCGCCCCAGCCACACGCTGGCCATCAGCGCGGCGAAGAGGCGATGCCCGGCCGCCAACCCGAACGTGCCGTACAGCGTCGCGATCGATGCTACCCCCAGAAGCTCAGCGACGGTCGACAGCCCCCCGGCGTCGCGCAGAACAACCGTCGCGCACCACAGCCAGGCCCCCAGCCCGATCGCGCCGTAGTTCACCGCCGCGAAGCCAACCTCATAGTGGTGGGCGGTTCGCAGTTCCAGCCGGCGGTAGAAGCGCCGCGGACGAAACACGCATTCCACGCACGTGGTCAGCCACGGCAGCAGGGACGGTCGTTGCTCCCAGCTCGACCCCGGCCGACTGCGCGGGGCGTCCAGGGAGGCGTCAATCTCGCCGCCGCATTCCGGGCAGCGCCCTTCCGCCGGGCGATGCGTCAGGTCGTAGCCGCACTCCTCGCAGCGCGGGGGGATGTCCAGCGGTGCAACGCCGCTATCCGCCGCGCCGATGGCACGGCGAAGCCACAACCCCAGCAGCGTGCCGGACACTGCGAGCGACCACACGACATGAAACTCCGGGTCCACGCGTTGCGGCGGCGTGACGTCTGCGCCGAAGTTCCGTTCGGCCAACACGTAGAGCGTCCAGATTGCGATGACCAGGACCGTCAAGGGCCACAAGGCAGAGGTCGTCGCACGAAACGTCCGGCGATACGACCGCCCAACCGGGCCGGCGCGATGCACGAGCGGGAGATTGACCCAGCTCGCGATGGCGATGAGTCCTGCGGTCAGCGGCAGGTTCGCCAGCAAGCCCACCTCGGTCCAGCCGAACCAGCCGCCCAGCGCATCGGCATGCCGCTCGCGCCAGACCTCCGCCATCGTGCGTTCGCGTCGTTCCTGCTGCCAGCCCCCCCAGGCCATCATGGTGGTCGGCCCCGTGGCCGGCATGGTGACCGAAACCGTTGTCGCTAGGGTGGCTGGAGCGGTCGCCGGCGGCACCCACTCGAAGGCCAACGTCTCATCCCACAGATCGAGTCCAAGCGACGTCACCCCCAACACCATCGACCCGAGCAACAGCATTCCCACAAACCCCGCGCGCGAGGCCGTCAACAACTGCGTTGCCGCCCGCCGCGGGCACGGCAAATCCGCGACCGGCGACAGCGGCAGCCGCCACCAGCGCGACCGCGGCAGCGCCGGCGTTGATTGCGGTTGTCCGTCGCCCGCCATTTCGCCCGGCATACGCACCTCGGCTCAACAGCGGATAGCATAGCGCCCGCGGTGGGCCGTGCCTACCGCGATTCCCGCGAGATGCGCGCTTGTCCTGGTTGCTGAATTCGACCGGAGAGCCGGGGGGGGCGCAGCTCAATACGTATTGGGCGTCGCGCCCGCGCACTGCTTTGCCGGCGCGGCTCGGTACCCGGAGACGGTGCGGGGTTGTGGCGCGGCGACCGTGCTGTGCTTCGCAGACCCCACTCGGTACCCCGAAGGGGTGCAGGGCTGTAGCCACGGGTGGCGCCGGCCGCAGGCCGAAGCCACCCGTGGATCAAACGGAGAAGATCATCCCCACCCCGAAGGGGTGGCGGAAGCTCGCAACGCCTCCGGCACCCCTTCGGGGTGCAACGCAGGGGGTGGCCGCTTACCACGGGTGTCGTCCGCTGCCGCGGACTCCACCCGTGGCTACAACCCGGCACCCCTTCGGGGTGCGACCGGGCGCCGTAGCCAACGTACTACGCGGCAATCCGACGCCTCTTGCGGATGCAACCGCGGCGGGTCCCGGTGCAGTGCGCCGAAGATACACCCAGCTTCGTTTGTCCCGGACTACAATGCAGAGCTTTGTCCCGCCCCCACTCCGGACGACAAAGCAGGGCTTTGTCGCTCCCCAATTCGTGTGCGTTATCCAGCTTGCATACGTTCCTCAACTCGCGTGACGAACTGTTGAGACACGACACCATGGCATTCAAACCCCAGGAAACAGCACCAGACGCACTCCGCGGCCGGCAGATCGCCGTGCTTGGCTTCGGGTCGCAGGGCCGTGCCCAGGCCCTCAACCTGCACGACGGCGGCTGCGACGTGGTGGTCGCGCTCCGCTCCGGCAGTCCTTCATGGCAGGCCGCGGAAGACGAAGGACTAACGGTCGCGGACGCCGGCAACGCGGTGCGCCAGGCCGACGTCGTCATGCTCCTCGTGCCCGACGAGGTGCAACCGGAACTGTATGAAAAAACAGTGCGGCCAAACCTGAAACCGGGCGGCTACCTCGGCTTCGCCCACGGCTTCGCCATCCACTACCGCGCCCTCGTCCCGACGCCGGAGACCAACGTGTTTCTCGTCGCCCCCAAGGGCATCGGCCCGATGGTCCGGCAGCAGTACGTAGCCGGCGGCGGCGTGCCGGCCCTGATCGCGGTACACCAGGACCCCACCGGCGACACCCGCGCGGTCGCGCACGCCTACGCCGCCGCGCTCGGCTGCGACCGCACCGGCATCATCGAGACGACCTTCCGCGACGAGACCGAAACGGACCTGTTTGGCGAACAGGCGGTGCTGTGCGGCGGGCTGGTCGAGCTGATTCGAGCGGGCTTCGAGACGCTGGTCGCGGCCGGCTACGCCCCCGAGTTGGCGTACTACGAATGCCTGCACGAAGTGAAGCTGATCGCCGACCTGGTCCACGAACGCGGCATCGCCGGAATGCGAAAGGCCATCAGCCGCACCGCGGCGTATGGCGGGCTGACGCGCGGCCCGCGGGTAATCGGCCCGGCCGTGCAGGCAGAATTGCAGAACATCCTCGCCGAGATTCAGTCGGGTGAGTTCGCGCGCCAGTGGCTCGCGGAATACGCCGCCGGCAAGCCGCGCCTCAGCGCGGCTATCCACGCCGAAGCGCAGCACGCTATTGAGGAGGTCGGTGCGCGGCTGTCGCGTCGCGCAGCACGCGAATCGCCTCCTCAATCTGATCGCGATTCACATCCAGGTGCGTAACGGCCCGCACCTGTCGCGGCGGTCCGGCCGGCAGCATCCACACGCCGCGCTCGCGCAGCCGGGCGACGAATTCCGTCGCCGTCCCGTGCCGCTCGTCCACCTCGAAGATGACGATGTTGGTCTCGACGTGGCGCGGGTCGAGCACAATCCCCGGCATTTCCGCGAGCGCCGTCGCCAGCCGCCGGGCGTTGCCGTGGTCGTCGGCCAGCCGGGCGACGTGGTGATCCAGGGCATAGAGCGCCGCCGCGGCGAGGATGCCCACCTGCCGCATCGCCCCGCCGAACATCTTGCGGAAGCGGTGGGCGCGCGTGATGAACGGCCGCGGACCGGCGACGATCGACCCGACGGGCGCCCCGAGGCCCTTCGAGAAGCACAGCGACACGGTGTGGACGTGCCGGGTGTAGTCCGTCGGCTGAAGGCTGCTGGCGACGCACGCGTTCATCAGCCGCGCACCGTCCATGTGCAGGTGCAGCCCGTGCCGGTTGCAGACGGTGCGGATCGCCGCGATCTGCTCGACCGGCCAGATGCTCCCGCCGCCGCGGTTGTTCGTGTTTTCGACGATCACCAGCCGCGAGTGCGGGAAATGGGCGTTGTCCGGGCGGATCAACAGCTCGACCTGCTCCGTGCTGAACAGTCCGCGCGGCGTTTTGATCGTGCGCATGCTGACGCCGGAGAGGGCCGCGGGGCCGGCGGTCTCGAAGTTGAAGCTGTGCGTGGTATCGTCGCAGATGATCTCGTCGCCGGGCTCACACACCGCGCGAATGGAAACCTGGTTGGCCATCGAGCCGGACGGCACGAACAGCGCGGCTTCCTGGCCGAGCAGTTCTGCCGCACGCTCCTGAAGGCGATTGACCGTCGGGTCGTCACCGAAGACGTCGTCGCCGACCTCCGCATTGGCGATGACCGCGCGCATCCCCGGCGTGGGGCGCGTGACCGTGTCGCTGCGCAGGTCAATCGGCATCGTTGGCCTCCTTCCACGCGGCGGCCGCGGCCCGGACGAGCTTGTCCAGCTTGTCAAAATACTCCAGCCGGGCTTTCGGCTTGGCCGTGTCGAACCACTTCTCCGGTTTCACCTCGCGAATCCCGCACACCTTCGTAATGATCTTGTAAAGCGGATAGTCGAACGGCACCTCGTCGGGCTTCAGCATTCCCAAGAGCAGCTCCGCGCCGGCCGGCGTACATTTGTCCAGCGCCTTCGCCGCCGCCCGGTCACCCGCGCCCGACAGGTCGAGCAGTTTCGTGACCGCGGTCTTCGTGGACAGTACCGCCAGCGTGTCATAAACCGTCGGGCGCAGTGCCGAGTCGGGCTTCTCGCGCTCGAGCAGGGCGAGGAGGTCGGACTCCGCACCGATCATCCGCTGCTCGGCGACCGTCTGGAGGGCGTGTTTCACATCGGCGGGCTTGGCGTCGCCCTTGGTCAGCGCCGGTTTCAGCTCGGACTCGTACAACTGCTCCGCGTACGCGCGCAGTACGAGCTTCATCTTCGCGGCCAGCGAGTCGGCCTGCGCGATGCCGGCAGCCCCCAGGTCGCCGAGCGACTTGCCTTCCGGCGTCACGAACGACATCACCATGTTCGCCGACTCGGGCAGGCCAAAGTCCTTGAGCACGTCTCGGTGAATGCTGCGGGAGAGCTTGAGCGGCACAAAACGCTGCGCGAGCCGTTGCACGCGCGTGTCCGAGAGCGCTCGCCGTTGGGCGTCGTCGAGCTTCTCATCCCGGTCGCGCGTGGACGACAACACGTACACCATGAGCGGGCGATTCAAACGCTTCGCCTCCGCGACGGCCGGCTGCGGGTCAGTCCGCCAGCCGAGGTCGCCGGTTTGCGCGGCCGCCGCGACACAGCACCACAGCATGGGAATGCAAATGAAACGGCGCATGATGGTCACCTCCTGCCCAACCCTCAACCAGTGAATGCGGCTCGCACGGGCCGGCTGCCCACGCTCCCCACGTGTTACGATGAAGCACCACACAGCGTGAGAGTCTACCCCGGCGCACAAGCCGCCCATACCCCCCGCCCGCCACTCGCGTCGCGGATCCGAACACAGAGAGCGTGCGCGGCCGCGCATCCGAACCCCCCACGCAAGTGTGGAGCGGTCTATCCGAACCCCCCACGCAAGTGGGGGGCGGTCTATCCGAACCCC
>CAYMXT010000115.1:11092-13226 GCA_964394415.1 uncultured Planctomycetales bacterium | reverse complement strand
CGATTCGACCACCGCGAGCGCATCCCCCGCGGCGACCGCGTCGCCCAAGTCGCGCAGCACCTCCCGGATCACACCTGGAACCCGCGCCCCGAGCCGGGCGTAGCGATTGCCGTCATAGTTGACCTCCGCCTGTCCCGCGAGCGTGATCGCCACCGGTCGCCGCGACAGTTCCGCGAACGCCAGCCCGGCCCGCTGGGCGATCGCCGCGGACGCCAGCCGTACCAACGTGTGACCCGTCTCACAATCGTCCGCCGGGGGCCGCTGGCTCCGCGGCCTCGATGCGGTGGGAGTCGTGCCTCCCTTCGTCGCTTCGTCGCTTCGTCGCTCTGTCGCTCCGTCGCTTCCGCGCTCAGTCGCTTCGCGCGGCGAGCAGATCGGGCACAGCGATTCGGGGGCGTTGTGCTCGGCGCACCAATCGTCCTGCGCCTTGAACGCGCCGACGAGCGCCTTGTTGCACTTCCAGCACAGCGCCTCTGGCACGCCGTGCCCGCGACACTCGCCCAGCTTCTCGATCAGCGTCGGGTCGCAGAACGGGCATTCGTCCCGCGGCATGGTGTGCGGGCAGGTCTCGCCGCCAGCGTGAGCCGCGTGGTCATGCCCGGCGTGAGCCGTCCGCGCATCGCGACGCTCGCCGGCGTCGAGCCGCCCGCGGTTCGCATAGATGACAGCCGCCGCACCGGCGACGATAACGATCAGAACGATTCGGTTCCGCATGGCGGACTCCGTGAACTCCGTGTGTGCCACTGGTCCGTGAGCAGCGCGGGCGGCGCGGGCGTTCGTGCCGACGGCACAACGCGAAAGCGGTCAGGCGCCCGTGACAGTTACAAGGCCTTGCCCCCCGCCCACCGTTCAAACCAACAGCGGCAGCACAGACCCCCACAAATCCGGTGTGCGGCGATCGACCCCGCGGTCCAGCGACGGCACGAACGCAGCCCCCGCAAGAGCTACTTCGTCGTGGACCGGCGCGTGGCCGCACTCCATCGCGGCGGATCGGGCCGCCGGCACGACGTTAGCAGCGGTCGTGCCGCGGGCCGCACACCACCAGCACGCCGGGCACTCCACGCCGGTCGCGCAGCACGAGGCCTGGCCGTGCGCGAGCGTCGCCACTGTGGGCTCCGCGGGGCAGCACGCACAGGTTTCGCCGCTGGTGTGGGGTGTCACCTCGACGCAGGCGCAGTCCGCACACGCCCGGCTCAGCACGGGGCCGAGCACGAACACCGCGACCGACACAAGCTGGGCCAGGCGGACGAACATGCGACCTCTATCTTATTTCGGCAACCCCCGCGATTCAATTGTGATTCCCGTTGGGGCACGATAATCTTCCCGCGTGTCGTTCGCTCACTCCGCTACCGTTCCCGTACCTCTCCCGCGGTACGCACGCTTGTCAGCTACCGCCGGGCGCCAATCCAAAATCCAGAATCCAAAGTCCAAAATTGCCCCGTGTCGCACGCCGCCCTGGGCCGTCCTGGCCGTCCTCCTGGCCCACGCCGCCGTCGTTTGCGCCCAAACAACCACGGCCCCCAGCGTCACGGAGATCGACGCCTGCGGCGTGCTGATCTCCGGCGGTAACTGCGTCATGTTCAGCGGCGGGGGCGGAAACTACGTCCTCTCGGACTACGGGAACTACCGCGTCGGCGACGCCGTCCGCGTGGTTGGCACGCTCGATCCGCAGTGCGCGACGATCTGCGGCAGCGCCGACGGCTGCATTCGTGGTGCGGTTGTGTATGACCCGAGCGTGCTGCCCTGCGGCACGCCGTTGCCGTCGTTCCCAGGTGACCTGCTGAGCGGCCTGTGCTCCGCCGTCAGTGCCGGCATCGCCGCCTCGACCGCCGGGGGCCTGTTGCTCCTGCGCCGCGGCCGCAAGCGTCGCTAGCCGAACCCACCCCGCAAGTGGTGGGCGGTGGGGGGGACGCACGCTGCCGTTGGCACCGGACTCGCGTCCGGGGTTCGGATGCTGGAGCGGCGCCCAATCCGAACCCCCCACGCAAGTGGGGGGCAGCAGGCTAACCGGGCTTCGCCTTCGCACGCGACGCGTCATTGGCCGTCTGCCCCGTCCCGGCGCGCCGGGATTGCGTCCGCGGTTCGGATGCTGGGGCGGCGCCCAATCCGAACCCCCCACGCAAGTGGGGGGCAG
>CAYMXT010000115.1:2886-10992 GCA_964394415.1 uncultured Planctomycetales bacterium | reverse complement strand
CCGGGATTGCGTCCGGGGTTCGGATGCTGGGGCGGCGCCCCATCCGAACCCCCCAAGCAAGTGGGGGCAGCAGGCCAACCGGGTTTCGCTTTCGCATGCTTTGAAACAGCAACGCGCCACCGGCGCGGGCGATCGCATACCGCCCGCGCAGCCGCTCGCCGGCGAGAACCAGCCCTGCCTCATCATCGCTCAAGCACGTTAGCTCCGCGCTGCCCTGCTCGACCCGCCGCACACACCCCCGCCCGCCGGTCAATTCTCCCTCAAACTCCAGGTACAGCCGACGATGGTCCCGAATTCGCTCGGCGGCGATCGGGGCCGTGCATTCCAGCGGGTTCGCCGCCAGCCGCCAGGTTGGCAGCCGCTCGGCCCCCGGCACTTCGACGATGAGATCCCAATGGACCGCCGGGTCCGCCGGCGGCGGAACGGCGTGCTCCAGCACGACGAAGCGACCGCTAACTACGGGCTGTACGCTCATGCCGGACCCGACTACGCTGCGCCGGATGTCCACGTGTCCGACGGCCGAACTCGCGTCACACCCGCCACGGCGATTCGATCGCTGGCGGCGCGGTCTGCTGGTTCTCGCGGGCGTCTCGCCGCTGGTCATCCTGGCCGGATTGTACCTGCTGGTCACGCAGGTCTGGATGGTGCCCGGCGTGCCTGCCGCCGCCACATCGGCCGACCGCGTCGCCGCCTTCATCATCCACGAGAAAGGTCTGCCGCGGCTGACCCTGCCGCAGTTTGAGGCGTTCCTCGTCGCGCAGCTCCCGCGTCTGCTCCGCGACGCGGCGTTTCGCGAGCGTTTCCTGGCGGAAGTTCGCACCGCCAGCCTGGAGGAACAGAGGGTATTTCGCGCCCACCTGTTCGAGTCGTTCAAGCAACTGGTTCTGCGCGACGCCGGACAATACCAACAACTTCCGCCGGACCAGCGGACGACGTACCTCGACGAGCGTATCGTGGCCTACAACCGTCTCAAGGCCTTCGGCGGTGAAGTCAGCATCGACAAGGGTGACCTGTTCGGTGCGGCGGCCCCGGGGGCCGAAGAGCTGTTTGGCCTGGTCACCGGCCGCACGACGGCGCAGGAACGCTCGCAAGCGCTGGCGTACGGCGGCGCGCTGAAGGCCCGGGTAGACGAGATTCTCGCCAGTCCGGCCCGCAAGGCCGAGATTGAAGGCCGCATCCAAGCGCCGTAGGACCGGGGCGAGGAGCACGATCCGAACCCCGGACGCAATCCCGGCGCGCCGGGACGGGGCCGCTGGCCAAGTACGCCGCGCGTGCGGAAGCGAAGCACGCGTCGCATGCGAAGGCGAAGCCCGGTTGGCCTGCTGCCCCCCACTTGCGTGGGGGGTTCGGATTGGGCGCCGCGCCAGCATCCGAACCCCGGACGCCATCCCGGCGCGCCGGGACGGGGCAGACGGCCAATGACGCGTCGCATGCGAAAGCGAAGCCCGCCTCGCATGCGAAGGCGAAGCCCGGTTGGCCTACTGCCCCCCACTTGCGTGGGGGGTTCGGATGGCGGGTTCAGACGGCGTGTCTTACCGGGCGAGGGCCGCGAACGCGGCGGCGATGGCGAGCAGGCTCAGGATCAGTCCCGCAACGGCCCTTGCGCGGCGGCGGCTCTGTCGCCAGGTGTGCCACGAGTCGAGGAGTTGCGGCAGGCAGCGCGCGGCATCGGGTTGGGTCACGATTGTGATTCGCGTGTGTGCCGCGCGCCAGACAGTGACGTCGAGCCGATCGCTCCACAATGCCGTCAGCAGGGTCTCCAGCCCCGGCATGAGCACGGTCGCAGTGTCGTCGCTGCGCAGGGCGGCCTCGGCTTCATCGATGTCGCGCGGGGCGACCCAGCGCGCGTCGGTCAGCCCGTGGGCTTGTAGATAGTCGCGGAGAGCCTCGGCGTCCGGGCCGTCGGCATCGCAAACGACAATGACCGCGGCGGATGTGTACGCCGCCTCAGATTCAGTTGCCATAGCACAGCCACATGTTCAGAGTGATAGCCAGCAGGCCGGCCAGGCCGACGACGCCGGCGTAGGGGAAAATACTCGCACCCACGAGCCACGCGGGTCCGACGTAGCGAATCAGCGGGCGCGTGCCCATGAGCATCAGAACGCCGCCGGCGTGCAGACCGATTGGCAGCCACAGGGTGCGGGTCCAGACAAACGCTAGACAAAGCAGCATGCCCAGCGCGAGGTGCCCGGGAAACGTCCAGTACCGCTTGACGCTGCGAACGTAGTGGGCACCCGCAAAGACCGCGACGCCGATGACGACCGCGACCGGCACCGGTAGCGCTTCGAGCAGTTCGCTCAGCAGCACGGCTCTGAACAGCAGTTCCTCGACGAAGGCAATGAGCAGTGCCATCAGCGGCACGCCCGCGAGCCGCCGGACGAGGCGGCCGGCACCGTGTCGGACCTCGAACCGCACGTTGTCCGTCAGCGTCCAGGCCAGAAACAGCAGCGTGAGGTACAGCACGGACGCCGTCGCGCCGTGCAGCAGCTCCCACGGACGCGGCCCCGCCGGAAGGAAGGCGGAGTAGTAGGGGAGTGGCGATGATCCGCGCAGGAGCGGGTAAACCAGCACGGCGAAAACGAGCAGCACGTATGTGAGAGCGCGGTTCACGCGCTTGAAGCCTTCGGGCAGGTCGCGTGCCCCCAGCCGCCAGCGCAGCGGCAGTCCGGCGCATCGCAGCAGGAGCGACTGGCCGAGCCACATGCCGAGGGGGATCGCAAGCAGCACGACGAGCGCGAGCACTAATGATGCCTCTCGACTACGTCACCGTGCGCGAATGGGCGGCGCCTGTCCGAGCAGCGCGCGCCAGCTCGCGGACAAACTGGCGACCGCTCGCGCGGTCGGCTCGGATCCGCGCTGCCGAATCGCGCACGGTGATTCAGGTGTCCATTGGGCGCCGTGCGCTGGGCAGTGCGGTGAGTTGCACACGCGACGCCCGGAGTCACCGTGGCGCACGTCGGCGCCGAGTGCTGGGCATTGCGCTGCGTTGCACCCCGAAGGGGTGCCGGGCTGTAGCCACGGGTGGAGTCCGCGGCAGCGGGCGACACCCGTGGTGAACTCCCAACTCGCGCACCGCACCCCGAAGGGGTGCCGGAAATGTCGTGAACTTCCGCCGCCCCTGCGGGGCGGATGGTTGCCGGCGTGCGTCTTCCACGGGCGGCTCCGGCCTCTGGCCTGCGTCGCCCGTGGCCACAGCCCTGCACGCTTTCGCGGTGCGCCAAATAACGAGCTTGGTGAAACGCATTGGCCATGCCAGTGTAGTGCCTCACAATAATCGCATCGTATGGGGAGCATGGGCCTCCGGCCCGTGTCCCGGTGCGCCGGGATTCGCACGGGCCGGAGGCCCATGCTCCCCACCCGGATACGCTGCGGTAATTCTGAGTCACTCTAGCCACCCGCACAGCCAGAAGCCGGAGCCACAAGTTCGTTGGACTCCGCTGCCGAAGTCCGCCGTCCGTACCGCGGGTCATCGTGCCAGACGCGCGTCCAGCGCTTGTCGCCCCAGAGATACCACAGCGGCGCATCCTGGGTCAGCCACGCCTGAAACTGTTCCGCGAACCACTGCATGCGGCGTTGGATAGCCGCCCGGCGGGCGGCGCGGCCGCTCGCGCGATCCTCGGCGGGGTACGGTCCTTGCAGCGTCAGGCGCTCGCCCGTCGCCGTGGGCTGTGCCAGGAGCATGAATAGGGGAGCGCCGGTGCGCAGCGCGAGCACCGCCGGACCCTCCGGCAGCCAGATTTCGCGGTCGAAGCAGCGCACCGCGACACCCGCGTCGCGCTTCTGCGGCAAGTCCGGCGTGATAAACAGCGTGCGGCCGGCCGCGATGGCCGCCGCCATCCGGCCGAGGCGTCCGAACGCCCCGCCGGCGTCGGGCGGCTCGGAAATCCAGCCGACGCCGGTGGCCTGGTACCAGCGCTCCTTCGCGGCGCGCCGGCGGGCGTCTTTCGAGTAGCGCAAATAGACCGTGAGCGGCAACTCCTGATTCAGCCGGGCCAGGTGCAGCAGATAGCCGGCGATGTGCGGGCCGACCAGAATGGCACCACGGTGGGGTGGGCGTCCCGCCCGCCGGACGTGCTCGTGCAATGCACCGAAAGACGCATCCAACTCCAGGTGCGGCATGACAACGTCTGCCAGTTCAGGGCTCATGCCGCCGGGGACCGCCTGTGGCGCGCAGCGCAGCGCGTGCAGTGCGCCCGCGAGGTGCCGCGCGACCGCGGCGAAGTAGGCGCGGTGGGCCGCGGGCGAGTACAGCCCCGCGCTCCGCATGTTCTCCGCCACCTGCCGGGCCACCACCGGGCAATGTGGCCCCAGCCGCGACACCAGGGCGGTCAGTTGGCCGATGCCGGAAGCTGACAGCCGCGGCGCCCAGCGCAGGGCCGCGTCCGTGGTCCGATCCAACACCCAGTGGCGTACAGTACGCAGCAACGACGGTCTCCGCCGGGGCAACCCACGCGGGCCGTGATGATCGCGGCTGGTTGCGTTTTTCGCCAGCATCGGCGACGATTCCCCGACCGGATGGGCGGAACTGAGCGCACGTCGCGCCGGCCGCTGTCCTCAACCGAAGGAGTGGCCGGATGTCGAAGGCAATGCGAGTGGTGGCGTGGTTGGCAGTGGGCTTGTGCGGCGCGGCGGCCGTCGCCGAGGACGACCTGGCGGCCGTCGAAAAGAAGATCCAGACCGCCTGGGAACACCAGAAGAGCATGTCCGCCAAGCTCACCATGTCCACGCACATGGAAATGGGCACGATGGTCATCGACGGCAGCGGCGAGGGCACCGTCGAGTTCTTGCGGGCGGACGGCAAGGTCCGCGTGCGGACCGAGATGCGCATGACGTCCACCCAGAAGATGGGCGACCAGGACCACAAGGCCGAACAGACGATGCTCAACATCGTCGACGGCGACGTGATGTACACGCTGACTGAAACGATGGGCCAGAAGTCGGCCACGAAGGCGAAGACGGACCCCAAGATGTCCGGCGATCCGGCCGCCGTCTTCGAGGAACTGCACAAGAGCCACCAGATGAAGCTGCTCCCGGAGGAGACGGTGGACGGTGCGAAGGTCTACGTCATTTCCGCCACGCCGAACGAAAAGGGGCCCGCCGGCGGTGGACGAATGGTGTTCTACTTCCACCAGGAGGCCGGCGTCGTCGTCAAGATGCAGGTCTTCGGCGAGGGTGAAAAGCCGATGACCACCGTGAGCTATGGTGACGTGAAGCGCGACCCGAAGATTGACGCCGAACGCTTCAAGTTCACCGCCCCCGAGGGTGTGCAGGTGATCGATCAGACCGCGGCGCCGACGCTGCCGCCGCCCGGCAGCGCCCCGGCCTCCGCCCCCCACAAGTAAGATCGCAGGCGGGGAGCATGGGCCTCTGGCCCGTGCGTGGCTCGTACGGGCCAGAGGCCCATGCTCCCCGCTCTACTGATGTACTACGCCAGCGCCGCCGTCCGTCAAATCCCCGCGACGGGTTTGCCGTTGCCGTCTTTCGCGGCCAGCTCGGTTACCACCTTGTGGGCCTCGAGAATGCGTGCCTGGGCCAGCTCGACGCGGGCCGTGGATTCGCAGCACGTCTTCAGGTCGCCCACCACAAACTCGCACTTGGCGGCACGCTCGCCGGACGCCTCCGCGGCCACCTTGTGACTGGCACACCCGTCACCGCGCGCCGCCAGCTTGCTCGCCCCGCAGCTTGACTTCTCGGTCTTCTTCGTCGCGCACTCACTCGCGCCGGCGGTCTTCTGGCCCGCGGCCTTGGCCGCACAGCACGCCTTGCCGTCCTTGGCTGCCGCCGCCGAGCACTCTGCCGCGACCTCCTCGCCGTTGACCAGCTTCTTCAGCACGACCTTGTCGGCGGCGCTGCGGGCCGCCTCGGCGGCCTGCTGAGCGGCCGGTTCGTCCGCGAACGTGTACGACGCCACGCGGAACTTGACCGTGTCACGCGCCTCGCGTGCCAGGGCGGCGGCGGCCTGGGGGCAGCCGACGATCGTCTCGCCCACCGCGTAGCGCACCGTGGTCAGCGTGCCGAGATACTCATCCAGCGCACCCGCGTACGCCTTGAGCGCTTCAGACTTCTCCGCGAATTCGCTGGTTCCGAAGACGTAGCGCACGGCGGTTTCACCATCCGCGGCGAGCTTGTCGGCCTCTTTCGGGCAGTTGGTGGACGTCTCTCCGACCTTGTAGGTCAGCAGCGGCATGCCCGTCGCCACGAGAGTCTTGCCGCGACAGCTCGCCTCGTCCTTGGGTCGGCATTGAGCGGCCGTCGCGTCCTGCTGCACCACGGTCGCGGCGTCGGACGCGGCGGCCTTCTTCTTGCTGCAACACTGCGCGTTTGCATCGGCGGCGACGCCCAGCAGGAGAACGGAGGCAAGAGCTGTCTTTGTCCAAAGATGCATGTAGGGCTCCTCAGCGGTTGTGGTGGGGTTTGACCCACCGGTTCAAGACCGGCGGAAGGCGTCCGCCGTACACACGTCTGCCACAAACAAACGAACCGCGGCGCGGATACGGCGACCGCGTCTCTGCCTGTCGGCCCGCGTTGACGCACCGGAGAACCGGTACGACGCTCGGCGTATTCCTGTGGCCAGATATAGTACAAGAATAGTCCTGATTGTCAAGGGAGCTCGGCGAGGATCCGGCGGGCTGACGCTGGCGCGACCGCCTTCACGCGTACGTCGATCCCGTCGTACCGGTCGACTGGCGGATGCGCCCGACCTGTTATCGGCCTTCGTTTCCGCGTCGTACGTCTGCTCGACGCTGATGTCACACCGCACGGGCTTCATCCATCGCCGCGAACGAGGGCCGATAACTCACGGCGAAGCCTCCGCGCCGGCGGCCGTCACAGCCCCGAGGTCCAGAGCGGCGGTGCAGGGCGCATCCAAAGTCAGAGCTTGCGAAAAAAAACCTTGCATTGGGTTGGGGAACGTGCTAACCTGCACGCAAGAGGAGTTTGGCACATCTGGCACCCATTTTTTTGGGAGAGAGGTATGAGGAAACTCGCAGCGGTTGTTTTGTTGGCATCGGTTGTGGCGTACGCGTCCGCGGATTGGTCGGACGGCTTCGATTCGTACTCCCTGGGCAGCATCAATGGCCAGGGCGGCTGGGTCGGCTGGGCGAACACGCCGTCGGCCGCCGGCACGGTCACGGACGTCATTTCGCGCAGCGCGAATCAGTCGCAGCAGATTGAGTACGGGCACGACTCGGTTCACACCTATGCCGGGTACAACACCGGTGTGTGGTGGTACACGGCCTACGTTTGGATTCCGAGTGACTTCCAGAGCGGCGGCACGCCGCCGGATACGGGCACGTATTTCATTCTGTGCAACACCTACACCAACGGCGGTGCGAACACGCGCTGGTCAGTGCAGTTCTCGTTCGACTCGACCGACGGTCTGATCCACGCCGACGCGGGTGACAGCACCGAAACCACGCTGCCGTACACGCCCGACATGTGGTCGGAGATTGCGGTCCGCATCGATCTGACGGCCGACTGGACGCAGATCTACTACAACGGCACGCTGATCGACGATCCGGACGTCGCGAACCACGGTACGCTGGGCGGCGGTTATCAGTGGACCAAGGGTGTGTTCGGTACCGATACGAACGGCTTGCTGAACATTGCGGCCGTTGACCTGTACGCGAACGGATCCACCGCGGTATTCTATGACGACATGAGCTTGGCCGTGCCGGAGCCCGTCACGGGTATGCTGGTGCTCGCCCTCGCAGCGCTGGCTCGGCGACGCTAGACGCCGATCGCGGCGTTCGCGCCAGACAACAAGTGAAGAGAGGAAGGAGGCGGCCGTGGCGTGCTGAGGCGCGCTACGGCCGTACTATTGGGTGGTTCCTGATAGGGCCACGACACACTCGCGGAGGGCCGCGATCAGATCCTCGCGCTGGGCGTCAGCGGACAGGAGTTGCTCAATGCGCTGCACGAGTGGCGGGGGGCCATTGGTCGACGTTTGACTCGCAGCAGCAGTCGCGTCCGCCGGGGACGCTTCGGGAGAATCCGGGTCTGCTACCACGAACTTCTCGACCTCGATGGGCCGGGCGAAGCTCAGGCACAGTTCGTGGATTCGCCCCTGGACGCACCGACACCGCAGAATCTTCGCGCCTGCCAGCA
>CAYMXT010000115.1:0-2876 GCA_964394415.1 uncultured Planctomycetales bacterium | reverse complement strand
CTCTCCGGTTCGGGTGCGCAGCGTCACCTCGCATTGCGTGCCCGCGTAGAGGAACGCCCCGTGCAGCACGCTGAGGCCGTGCTTCGAGATGTTCCGCGGTCGCACGCGGAAGCCGACGCGGCTGGTCGTCGGACGGAGGAGTAGCCCGTCGGGCACGCGGTAACGGTACCGCCGTGATTGGCGCACTTCTACCCACGCCCCCGACTGAGCGGCGTCGTCCAGCTCCTCGAGCACGAGCGCCTGCTCGGCCTCGGGGACGCGCAGCAGATCCAGTAGTTCCTGGTCGCGCTTCATATCAAGCCTTGCTCGTGGTTCTCCACTTCGCGCCTGAACCAAGTCAAGTTTACGAATTGTCCAGGCCGGCTCGCAAATGCGCAAAACACGCGCCAGACCACGCCTTCTCGGACGGGGGCCGCGCCGCGCCGAAAAAAAAGCGGCCCGCCGGCGCATGTATGCGGCCGGCGGGCCTGCGTCCTTTCGGCTGCCGTGGTGCAGCCACGTTCGCTGCCGCACAGCAGCCTAGCGTTTATCACCCTTCACTAGATCACCTCCTTTCGCAACGGGCCAACTCCTACCGGTCGCGGAGGTGAACCGCTGGCCGGCGGGCCTGTTCCCGTTCGCCGACCGTCATCGGCGAACACGCGGGCGGCCGATCCGCCCAGCAGGCGGGACGTCACACGCGGCGCCCAGGCCACTTGTGCTTTTTCGGGCGGCGCGGCACGCCAACCAGCCCTGCCAGTTGCATTATTGCATTCGGCGTCGGATGGTCAAGGAAATAATGACGCCGCGCGCCGCCGCTGCAACAGACCTCAACTTCGGCTGAGAGCGTCGTACAAACGCAGCAGTTCGCCAAGCTGCGCTTCCCAGCCGAACCGCTCACCAGCCACGAGACTGCATTGGGTCCGATATGCGTCACCGGCCGCCGCCAGCCGCGCCCGCAGCGTGCCCGCGGCAGCCAGCATCTCCGCCCCGGTCGGCGGAAAACCCACCGTGGCACCGAGCTGCTCGTGTTCGGCGATATTGCTGAAGTCGCCGACGTACGGCGTCAGGATCACCGGCAGTCCGCACCGCAGGTACTCGGCGAACTTGACCGGCGAGGCCACGCGGTTCGTCAAACTGTCTTCACGCAGCAGCAGGCCCACATCGGCGGCCATCAGGTACGCCGCCACCTGGTCATGTCGCGCGGCACGCGCGGTCACGTGCTTGGCGCCGACCCCCAGCCGGGCAAGCTGGTCAACGAGGATCTGACCCTCGTGGCTGACCACGAACAGATGCGCGTCCGCCATGCCGCGCAGCACGTCGGCGAACGCCTGCGCGATCACGTCCGGCCGTTGGTGATACGCCATCGACCCGCAGTAACCCACGACGAAGCGGTCTCCGAAGCCGAGCGTCGCACGCTGTTGGGCGCGCACCGCCGGGTCGAAGTAGAAGCGGCTCGTATCCACGCAGCACCCCACGATCGTGTGCGGCACGGCGGGGCGCAACACGCCTTCCTCCCGCAGGTGGGCGATGAGCCGCTCGGACACCGCGTTGACGGCGTTCGCGTGGGTGAACGCCAGGCGGCGGGCGCGCGCGGCGCGCCGCCCGTAGTGTCCGGCGAGCCACCCCCGGGCGCGGGCTTCGTCGCCCGCCGCGCCGCGCACGTCGAGCAGGATTCGCAGGCGGGCGTCGCGCCGGCGAAGCTGACCGGCGGCGGCCGCCGCCGACTCGCCCCGACAGTGCATGACGATCGGCTCCGGGCCGGCATACCCGCAGGCGGTGAGCGTGTGGCGCAGGCTGCGATTCCAGAAAGCGTATTCGAGCGGCGTGCCAAGCGGCGGGCGCAGGCAAAACGCCACGTGCGCCCCGGGCAACGCCGCGCGGATGGCCTCCTCGCGGGCGGCGCGTTTGGGGTGGTCGCGATGTCGAAAGCTGGAAAGCACGAGTAGCGCCAGCTGGACGTGCGGCGCGAAGCGCGCCAGCAGACCCAGCGGGACCACGACCTGGGAGTCCAGCACCGGGCTGAAGATGCCGTCGGTGACGAGCGCCAACACGCGGATCGGTGCGGGCACGTTGGTCATCGCGATTACTCCACACGCACGGCAAACGTGGTCGCCACCGCGCCGTCGGGCTCCGCCTCAAAGGCCAGCACGCCGGTCTCGGTCTTCCGGCCATAAGCGGGGGCGTACCAGCCGGTCGTGAGCCGCGCGCGCGGCGTTCCAACCAGCCATCGCAGGGTCACTGTAGCTGCGGCACACGTGAGCTGCCAACGGTCTCCAGCGAGCTGCGCACGCACGTCCGGGTGCAGGCAGAAATGCCAGGCCACGCGGTGGCGGCCGGCGAGCGCGAGGTCGTCGGTGACGTGCCATTCGCGCAAGTTCACGTCGTAGCGGATGGTGCGCACGTGCGGCGCGCCGCCCGTCAGGCGCCGATAGCCCCGCTGGCGCCCGACGAACAGAATCTGGTCAGGGCGAACGTCCCAACGCAGGCAACGCGGCTGGTCCTCAGTAATGAGACTGTACGACACGCGCCCGGCCGGTATCAGGCGGCACTGGGGCTGGTCGTCGACGGTGACGCTGTTGTGAGCGCGCGAGTCGATGAAGTGGGTCCGCCATTGTGGCCAGGGGGTGTAGCAGAACTGCCCGGGGTCCACGAGGATCGGCTGACCGGCCACGCTCAGCGTGAGCGCCAGTTGGTCGAGGTGCTTGTGCGAGCCGACGGCCCGGTAGGTCAGCGGACCACAGCGCACGATCATCTGCGCTTCCGGAGGCCCCAGCACGAACAGGCCGCTGTCGGGCAACGCCCGCCCGCACGCCGGCGCTCGCGGCGTGGCCGACGTGCAGTCTGAATCACCGTGCGCGATTCGGCAGCGCAGATCCGAGCCGACCGCGCGAGCG
>CAYMXT010000114.1:0-13316 GCA_964394415.1 uncultured Planctomycetales bacterium | reverse complement strand
TCTGATGCGGCGGCGGCGCCGCTATCCGAACCCGCCACGCAAGTGGCGGGCCGACGGCTGACCGCGTGCGGTACGCTTTGAGACGGCGGCCCCGGACTTGCGTCCGGGGTTCTGATGCGGCGGCGGCGCCGCTATCCGAACCCGCCACGCAAGTGGCGGGCCGACTGGCAGTTGACCTCCGGCCCCGGACTTGCGTCCGGGGTTCGGATTGGCGCCGCTGGTCCGCGGTTTGCCGGGAATTGCAGCAGCGGCGCGGTTTCGTCCGCGCGCGAGGTGTCTGACATGTGCCTGGCGGTTCCAGGGAAGATCATTGAACGACACGGCGACGACGCGGTCGTCGACCTTCAGGGCAATCGTCTGAAGATCAGCGTCGCCCTTACGCCCGCAGTCGAAATCGGCAGTTGGGTGCTGGTTCATGCCGGGTTCGCGATCACGCAGCTTAGCGAAACGGAGGCCCGCGAGACCTGGGATTACCTGCGCGAGGCCCTCGGTGACCTGCCCGGGTCCGAGGCCTATCCCGAGCTGACGAACGCGCCGCGGGGAGTCGCCCCGTGACCCGCGGCATCGAACATCTGCGCGCGGAACTGACCACCCTCTGCGGGCAGGTTGCGCGGCGGGTACAGCTCATGGAGGTCTGCGGCACGCACACGGTTTCGTTCTTTCGCAGCGGTCTGCGGGCGATGCTGCCGCCGAACCTGCGGCTGGTCAGCGGGCCGGGTTGCCCGGTTTGCGTGACCGCCCAACGCCATATCGATGCCGCGATTGAGATCGCCTCGCGACCGGGCGTGATCCTGGCCACCTACGGCGACATGCTGCGCGTGCCGGGCAGGCTCGGCAGCCTCGAACGGTTGCGGGCCGGCGGAGCCCAGGTGCGCGTCGTGCATTCGACGCGGACGGCGGTCGAGTTGGCCAGGACGAACCCGACGCAAGCCGTCGTGCTTCTGGGCGTCGGCTTTGAGACCACCGCACCCGCGACCGCCGCCGCAGTGTTGGAAGCCGAGCGCGACGGCGTCGAGAACTTCTGCGTCGTGATGTGTCACAAGCTCGTCGTGCCGGCGATGACGGCCCTGCTCGACGCCGGCGACGTGCCGCTCGACGGCTTCCTTGCGCCCGGGCACGTGAGCGTGATTCTCGGCGCGGACGCCTACCGGCCGGTCGCCGAGGTTTACCACAAACCCGTCGTCGTCGCCGGCTTTGAGCCGGAGCAGATGCTCAAGGGTCTCGTGGGCTTGGTGGGGCAGGTCGTCGAGCGGCGGGCCGCGGTCGAGAACGTGTACTCGGGCATTGTGAGCACAGGCGGCAACCGCGTTGCGCAAGGTTTGCTCGGCAGGGTCTGCGTGGTCGCGGATACGCCCTGGCGGGCGCTCGGCGTGATCCCACGCAGCGGTTTGGAGCTTTCGCCGCCCTACGCACGATTTGACGCGCTTCGCCGGTTCGGCGTCCAACTCGGCGAAGATGAGGACGATCCGCTGTGCCGCTGCGGCGACGTGATCTGCGGGCGGGTCGAGCCGGCGGAGTGTCCGGCGTTCGCGACCGCGTGTACGCCGTTGGCGCCGATCGGCCCCTGTATGGTCAGCGGCGAGGGGACATGCTCGGCGTGGTACAAGTACCAGCGGCCGGCACACCGCGGCGCGGCGAGCGGAGGTCAGCGATGACTTCCGCGAAGGCTGGCGGCGCGGGCGAGTGCGTCGTGCTCGCACACGGCGGGGGCGGCGAACTCATGGGCCGCCTCATTCGCGAACATCTGCTGCCGCATCTCAAGAACGAACGTTTGATCGAACTCGGCGACGGGGCGATCCTGCCGTGGTCGGGGGGCGATCTTGTACTGACGACAGATTCCTATGTTATTACGCCGCTCGAGTTCCCCGGCGGGGACATCGGTCGCCTCGCGGTCGCCGGGACCGTGAACGATCTCGCCGTGATGGGGGCAATTCCGCAGTCCCTCAGCCTGGGGCTAATCCTGGAGGAGGGTTTGCCGCTTGACGTGCTCGACCGCATCGTCGCGTCGGTCGCCGCCACGGCACGCGCAGCGAACGTCGAAATCGTCACCGGCGACACGAAGGTCGTCGAGCGGGGCAGCGGCACACGTCCGGGCCAGATGTTCATCAACACGGCGGGCGTCGGCCGGCTCCGAACGGATGTTCGCCTGGGCCTCGGACGGGTGCAGGCGGGTGACGTCGTGTTCGTCAGCGGCCGCATCGCCGAGCACGGACTGGCCATCATGTCCGTGCGGAACGGGCTCGAATTCGAGTCGACGCTGCGCAGCGACGTGGCCCCGTTGCACAGCCTGGTCGCGGCGCTGCTGGACTGCGGGGCCGACGTGAAATTCCTGCGCGATCCCACGCGCGCGGGCGTGGCCGGCGTTCTGGCCGATATTAGTGAGGCCCGCAATCTGACCGTTGAGGTCGATGAAGCGCATATTCCGCTTTCTCGGACCGCCCGGCACGCGGCAGAGATGCTCGGCCTCGACCCGCTCACCGTGGCGAATGAGGGCAAGGTGCTCGGCGTCGTCGCGGAGCGTGATGCCGCACGCCTCTTGAGCGCTTGCCGATCACATCCGCTCGGCCGCGACGCCGCGGTGATCGGGCGCGTGCTGGACCGGCAACCGCCGCTCGTGGAACTGGTGACGCGTGCCGCGGGTCGGCGGATCGTCCAACGGCCGTATGGCGAGGAATTACCGCGGATTTGCTAGCGCCGTCTTCTGTTCGGCTGTTTCGGCCGAGTGCCGTAGCGGCCCGCCCCCGGCGCGGCCGCGCGAGGCGCGGGCCGCTACCAGAACGACGAGCATCACATGCATGAAATGTCTATCGCCGTCAGCCTCGTCGAGCAACTCGAACGCTTGATCGAGCAGCACGCCGCCACGCGCGTCGTCGAGGTGGAGGTCGAGTGTGGCGTTATGCAGCAGGTCGTGCCCGAGGCCCTCCAACTGGCGTTCGTGGCGGCGACAGCCGAGACGGCGGCGGACGGCGCCGTGCTGCGGATTATCGAACGGAAGATTGTGGCGCAATGTCGGGCGTGTGGCACGCGGTTTGATGCGGAGATTGATGACTACTTGTGCCGACAGTGTGGCGCGGCCGACGCGGACGTCCTCGCCGGTCGGGACATCGTGCTGAAAACCGTGGTGCTGGAGACCGCGGACGGGCCGGACGCCCGGATTCACCGATGAAGAAGATCACGGTCGTCGAAAGTGTGCTGAAGGCGAATGACGCCGTCGCGCGGGAGAACCACCGCCGGCTGAACGCGGCCGGAGTCCGTGCGCTGAACCTGATGAGCGCGCCGGGCAGCGGCAAGACGGCACTCCTGGAGCGGACGCTGCCCGCGCTGGCCCCGGCGCGCTGTGCCGTGCTCGTCGGCGACCTCCAGACGACGCGCGATGCGGAACGCCTGAGCGGCGTCGCGGCCCAGGTCGTGCAGATCAACACCGGCACGGGTTGCCACCTGACGGCGGCCCAGGTTGCCGACGGGCTGGAGCAGTTGGACCTCACCGACATCACGTACTTGTTCATTGAGAACGTCGGCAACATGGTGTGTCCCGCGGCGTTTGACCTGGGCGAACACCACCGCGTGGTCCTGCTCAGCGCCCCGGAGGGCGACGATAAGGTCGCCAAATATCCGACGCTGTTTCAGCCCGCCGACGTGATTCTGCTGACGAAGACCGACCTATGCGGTGTTCTTGATTTTCATAGCCGCAAGGTGTATGAAGACTTGGCGCGCCTCAATACCCGCGCGCCGGTGCTGGAGTTGTCCGCCCGCAGCGGACAGGGGCTCGACCGCTGGCTGGCGTGGCTGCGCGACCTGCGACCGCTGGGCGCGGCGACGCCGCGGGCGGCGGCCACCTGACGGCCGAACTGAGCCGGCCGTGTGCCGGCCGACGGCGCCTGGGTGATTGTGAAAGACGGAGCTACGGCTCCCGCATGTGAGGCCAGCTATGAGCGACAATCTCGCCTCCGTGGTTCGCGAGGTGTGCAAAGCGCACGGTCATGACCGGCGCCGTTTGCTCGACATTGCCCGGACGCTCCAGCGCAAGCTGGACTGCGTGCCCGGCCCGGCCATGGACCTCGTGGCGCAGGAACTCGACATCCACCGCGTTGAAGTCGAGGGCCTGTGCTCGTTCTATGCGTTCCTGTCGCAGCAGCCGAAAGGCAAGGTCGTCATCCGGCTGTGCAACGACGTGATCGACCAGATGGCCGGCGCGGCGGACGTCGCCCGCGGATTCGAAGAAGAGCTCGGCATCAAGTTCGGCCAGACCACGCCCGACGGCCAGATTAGCCTCGAATACACGGCCTGCATCGGGATGTGCGACCAGGCGCCCGCTGCCCTCGTCAACGACGTGGTTGTGACGGAGCTGTCCAGCGACGCCGCCCGGCGGATCGTCCGCGACCTGCGCAAGCACATGGACCCGGCCCGGCTCGTGACGCGGCTCGGCGACGGCAACAACGCCCACGAACTCGTGCGTGCGATGGTGAAGAACCACATCCGCCAGCGCGGGCCGATCGTCTTCGGACCGCTCAACCGCGGCGAGGCGATGCGCAAAGCGCTGGCAATCACCCCCGCCGAGGTCATCCGCGCCGTCAAGACCGCGCGCCTGCGTGGCCGCGGCGGTGCGGGATTCCCCACGGGCATGAAGTGGGAATTCACGCGCGCCGCGGGCGGCGACACCCGCTACGTAATCTGCAACGCGGACGAGGGCGAACCGGGGACGTTCAAGGACCGCGTGATCCTGACCGAGTTGCCGGACCGCGTCTTCGCCGGCATGACCATCGCCGGCTACGCCATCGGCGCACGCGAGGGCATTCTATACCTGCGCGGCGAATACGCCTATCTCCAGAAATACCTGGAGTCGGTGCTGGCGCAGCGACGCCGGGACAACCTGCTTGGCAAGAGCATCCTCGGCCGCGGGTTTGACTTCGAAATCCGCATCCAGATGGGGGCCGGGGCGTACGTCTGCGGCGAAGAGACGGCCCTCATCAGCTCGTGTGAGGGTGCGCGCGGCGATCCGAAGAACCGCCCGCCGTTCCCCGCACAGAAGGGCTACCTGGGCAAGCCAACCGTGGTCAACAACGTCGAGACGCTGGCGTGCGTGACCCGCATTCTCGAAGAAGGCCCGGCGACGTTTTCCGAATTCGGCTCGCCCGGCAGCACCGGCACGAAGCTGCTCAGCATCTCCGGCGATTGCCAACTGCCCGGCATCTTCGAGGTGCCGTTCGGTACGAAGCTGAGCGAAGTGCTCAAACTCGCCGGCGGCGAAGACGCCATCGCGGTGCAGGTGGGGGGGGCCAGCGGGCAGATGGTGGCGCGCGAGGAATTCGGCCGCACGATCTGCTACGACGATCTGGCGACCGGCGGCGCCATGATGATTTTCGGCCCCGACCGCAACGTGCTCGACGTTGCCGATCAGTTCATGCACTTCTTCATCGAGGAGAGCTGCGGCTATTGCACGCCATGCCGCGTGGGCAACGTGCTGCTGAAGGAGCGGCTGGAGAAGGTCATGGCGGGGTTGGGCGAGCCGTCCGATCTCGACTATCTCCAGGACCTCGGCACGACCGTCAAGACCATGAGCCGCTGCGGCCTGGGGCAGACGTCGCCGAACCCGATTTTGACGACGCTGAAGAACTTCCGGGCCACGTACAACGCGCTGGTGCGGAAGCGCAGCGACGGCCTTCAGCCGGCGTTCGACCTGGCGACCGCCGTGGCGGACGCGGAAGGGATCATCGGCCGCAAGTCGGAGCACGCGCACGTTTGAGTCGTGTGGTGAAAGGTAGATCCGATGAGTAATACCATCGCATTCACGATCGACGGCAAGGAAGTCCAGGGTTCGCCCGGCCAGACCATTTTGGAGGCGGCCCAGCTTGCGGGGGTCTACATTCCGCGACTGTGCTGGATGCGCGGGCTGACGCCGTTCGGCGCGTGCCGCGTGTGTACAGTTCTGGTGAACGGCCGGCCCCAAGCCGCCTGCACCCAGACGATCGCCCCGGGCGTGGTCATCGAGAACGACACCCCGAAGATGACCGCCCTGCGGCGGAACATCATCGAAATGCTGTTCGTCGAAGGCAACCACTTTTGCATGTTCTGCGAAAAGAGCGGCAATTGTGAGCTTCAGGCGTTAGCCTACCGCTTCGGCATCACCGCCCCCAAGTATCCATACTTGTTCCCGCAGCGTGACACCGACATGTCGCACGGCGACGTGTTCATCGACCGCAACCGCTGCGTGCTCTGTGGCCGCTGCGTGCGGGCGTCGCGCGACGTGGACGGCAAGCACGTGTTCGACTTCGTCGGGCGCGGGCCGCACAAGCGCGTCGCGGTGAACGCCGAGGCGCTGCTGGCGGATACCGAATTGGCGGTGACCGACAAGGCGGCCGAGGCGTGCCCGGTGGGCGCGATTGTCAAGAAGCGTGTCGGCTACGCCGTCCCGGTCGGACAGCGACTGTATGACCACAAACCGATTGGATCCGAGATCGAGGAGTGTCGTACCGCGACGGCCGGATAGTGGGCGCACGGCCCGCAGCGCGGGCGCATTCGAGGTATTCGAGCTATGGCCAAACCGAAAGTTGCCACGACCTCGCTGGCCGGCTGTTTCGGCTGTCACATGTCCGTGCTGGACATTGACGACCGCATTCTGAAGCTGGTGGAATTGGTGGATTTTGACAAGTCGCCGGTGGACGATATCAAGCAGTTCACCGGCCGTTGCGCGGTTGGCCTGATCGAAGGCGGCTGTTGCAATGAGGAGAACGTCGAGGTCTTGCGCAGCTTTCGGGCGCACTGCGACGTGCTGATCTCGCTCGGCGACTGTGCGATCATGGGCGGCATTCCGGCCCTGCGGAACACCATTCCGTTGAAGGAGTGCTACGAAGAGGCCTATCTGAAGGGCCCCACGGTACATAATCCAGAGGGTGTGATCCCCAACGACCCCGAGCTGCCGCTCTTGCTGAACAAGGTCTATCCTTGTCATGAAGTGGTGAAGATCGACTATCACCTCCCCGGCTGCCCGCCCCCGGCGGACACGATCTGGGAGGCCCTCGTGGCGCTGCTGACCAACAAGCCGGTGGCGCTGCCGTATGAACTGGTGAAGTACGATTAGAGTTATGAATAGCGAGTATCGAATAGCGAGTAATGCAGACGGGGGCTACGTCAGTGACTGCGGCGTGCAATTCGCTACTCGCTATTCGCTACTCGTAACTCTTCTGGAGGTTGCCACGTGGTAGCAAACGCCACCAATGGCCTCAAACGCATCGCGATCGAACCCGTGACCCGCGTCGAGGGGCACGGCAAGGTCACGCTGCTGCTCGACGAGCAGAACCGCGTGCAGCAGGCCCGCCTGCACATCGTCGAGTTCCGCGGGTTCGAGCGGTTCATCCAGGGCCGGCCGTTCTGGGAAGTGCCGGTCCTCGTCCAGCGGCTGTGCGGCATCTGCCCCGTCAGTCACCACCTGGCCGCCGCCAAGGCCATGGACCGCATCGTCGGCGGCGAGAAGCTCACGCCGACCGCCGAGAAGATGCGCCGCCTGATGCACTATGGGCAGTTCTTCCAGTCGCACGCGTTGCACTTCTTCCATCTGGTGTCCCCCGACATTCTCTTCGGCGGCATCGAAGACCCCTACAAGGGCTTCGAGGCCGACGTCGCGGTGCGCAACGTCATCGGCGTCGCGGCGAAGTTCCCGGACCTGGCCGTGCAGGGCGTCATGATGCGCAAGTACGGACAGGAGGTCATCTTGCGTACCGCCGGCAAGAAGATCCACGGCACCGGTGCGATCCCTGGCGGCATCAACAAGAGCCTCTCCATCACAGAGCGCGACTTTCTGCTCAAGGACCTGGAGCAGATGCTCACGTGGTCGCGCAAGGCGCTCGCCATCGCCCGCGACTACACAACGAAGAACCTGACCAAGCTAGCCGGGTTCGGGTCATTTGACTCGAACCACCTGTCGCTGATTCGCCCCGACGGCGCCATGGATTTGTATCATGGCGGATTGCGGGCGATTACAGCAGACGGCAAGACGATCTTCGACCACGTGGATTACCAGAAGTACCAGGAGTACATTGCGGAGGAAGTCCGGCCGTGGTCGTACATGAAGTTCCCATTCATCCGCTCGGTCGGACCCGAGACCGGTTGGTATCGCGTCGGCCCGCTGGCGCGGCTGAACACGGCGGACTTCATCGATACCCCCGAGGCCGAGGCGGCCCGCAAGGAATTCATGGCCGTCACCAAGGGCAAGCCGAACAACATCACGATGGCGTACCACTGGGCGCGCATGATCGAGCTGCTGCACTCGATTGAGAAGATCAACGAGTTGCTACACGACAAAGACCTTCAGGGCCAGGACCTGGTCGTCCGCGGCGACCGGCGTGAAGAGACGGTCGGACTGATCGAGGCCCCGCGCGGCACGCTCTTCCATCACTACAAAGTCAACAAGAATGACGAAGTCGTGATGGCGAACCTGATCGTGTCCACAACCAACAACAACGAGCCGATGAACCGGGCCGTGCAGAAAGTGGCCCAGGAGCACCTGAGCGGCAAGCCCCGGCTGACCGAGGGGTTGCTGAACTACATCGAAGTGGCCATTCGGGCGTACGATCCGTGTCTGTCGTGCGCCACGCACGCCCTGGGGCAGATGCCGCTGGTTGTCGAGCTGCTTGACGCCGCCGGGAACCTGGTGGACCGCAAGTCCAAAGGATGCGATCTGTAGTATGACCGGCAACGGCCCGCGCATTCTAGTGATCGGCTACGGCAATCCCGGCCGGCGGGATGACGGCCTCGGGCCGGCCCTGGCCACGGCGCTGGAGAGGCTGACGCTGTCGGGCGTGACGGTGGACGCCGACTACCAGCTCTCGGTAGAGCACGCCGCGGAGGTCGCACAGCACGACGTGGTCATCTTTGCCGACGCCGCGGTGCGCGGGCCGGCACCTTTTGAGTTTCGCCGCCTGGAACCCGGCGAGCCGGCGACGTTCAGCACGCACAGTGTTTCCCCGGCGGGCGTGTTGGCGTTGGCCCAGCAGTGTTTTCAGGCCCGCACGCGCGGCTATGTGCTGGCGTTGCGGGGCTACGAATTCAACGAGTTCGGGGAGGGTCTGTCGCCGCAGGCCCAGACGAACCTGGCGGCGGCGCTCGAGTTTGTGCAGACGGTCCTGCGGGACCCGCGTGTGAGCGAGGTTGCACCCCCAAGCACCGGCGACGCGGCCCCGGCCGCCGTCGCCGCTAGAAAAGGGGCCGTGGTATGAGCAGCGGCAAACATGTGATCTTGTGTGTGGACGACGATCAGGATCTGCTCGATGCGCTGAAGCTGGTGCTGGAGAAGAGCGGGTACGCGGCGGTGACGGCGCGCACGGCCGAGGACGGGTTCAAGAAGTACAAAGAAGTCAACCCGGACCTGGTCATTGTCGACCTGATGATGGAAGAGGTGGACGCCGGCACAGGACTCGTGCGCGCCCTCAAGGCCGAAGGCAACACCAAACCTGTGTACATGCTCAGTTCCGTCGGAGACAACCTGAATGTGACGATCGACTATTCCGAGCTGGGCCTCGCGGGTGTATTTCAGAAGCCGATTGACAATCAACAGCTTCTGAACGTGCTCCGCAGCAAGCTCAAGTAAACGCGGATGGGGCGCGCCGCGACCACCAATCCGGGAGCACGACGCGCAAACCGCTGCGGGTCGTGGCCTCCTCAAACGAAGCATCGTATATGTGTGTGAGGCTCGCCGGGGTAAGGATTTCGTGCGCGGGCCCGACGGCGGCGACGGCCCCGTTGCGCAGCGCGAGCACGCGGGCGCCGAGCGCAACGGGCAGGTGCAGATCGTGACTCACAAGCAGCACGGCGCGGTCCGGGCCGAGCCAGGCGCGCAGGATGTGGACTAACTCGACCTGATACCCCGGATCGAGGGCGGCGTGGGGCTCATCGAGCAGCAGCACACGCGGATTCTGGGCGAGGGCCGCTGCGAGCAGCGTTTTCTGCCGTTCGCCGCCGCTGAGCGTGTGGAATTCGCGCCCGGCGAGCGGCGTCAGGCCGCAGTCCGCGAGGGCCCGGCCGGTGGCCGCGGCCTGGTCGGCGGAAAACGCGTGCGCCGCGCCGAGGTGGCAAAACCGGCCGCCGGCGACCACGTCGTAGACCGTCAGGCGTGACACTTGCTCCAGAATTTGCGGCACATAGGCCGCATGGCGGGCACGCTGCGCAGGCGACAGCGCCAGCAGCGACTGCGCAGCGTAACGTACCTCGCCGGTTTCGAGCGGCAGCAGACCGAGCAGCGCGCGCAGCAGCGTGGATTTCCCGGAGCCGTTCGGACCGACCACGGCCAGGCATTCGCCGCCATACAGCTCGACATCGACCGCGTGCAGCACGCGCGTACGGCCGCGGCGGACGGACAGGTTGCGGCCCGTGAGCAGCGGCAGAGCGGCGGCGCGCACGGCTTCATTCATGCGGCGGCTCCGCGATCGCCTGGCAGAGTGCTTCGTGGGTCTGTGCGATGCGGGGGCCGAGCACGAAGTGTTCGGGGCCGATCAAGGTGTGAACGCGGCCGGCGCGAACCGCCTTGAGCGGGCCGACCCGTGCCCACGCCGTGCGGGCGTCCGCGTCGCCATGCGGCCGAGCCTTGTCGTCCGGCACCAGCTCGATGATGGCGTCCGGATCGGCCCGCAGGACGAACTCCAGCGCCAGTGGCGCGAATGGGCGACCCGTGTCGGCCACGTTCGTGTGCCCGGCACGCCGGAGCAGATCGTCGTAGAACGACCCCGGCCCCGCCGCGGTCGGCGGCGTGGGCGGCGTGGGCAGCGGCGCGGCGACGATCAGCACACGTGCCGGCACTCCGCTGCGCCAGCGGGTCGTGACGGCGTCCAGGTCCGTATGCACCGCCGCGACGAGCCGCGTCGCTGTGACCGGGCGGTTGGTCAGCTCGCCGACGCGTTGGATCGCGGTGAACAGATCGGCGAGCGCCGTGTCAGGGACTGACTCATAGCGCAGCTCCAGCCGCGCGAGGCGCTCGGTAACGGCGCGACTGTGACCGGAGACGAGAATCAGCTCGGGCTTGAGACTGAGCAGCGTTTCGACGTTCAGGTCGTTCAGCGCCCCGATCGACGGCACTCCGCGGACGGCGGGCGGGTGGTCGCAGTAGCGCGTGCGGCCCACCAGGCGGTCAGCCAGACCCAGGGCGCAGCAAATCTCCGTGACGTTCGGTGCCGCACTCAGCAGGCGCGGACAGGGCCGGTCGCGTTCGGCGTCATCGACCAGCGGCGCGACGGTCCAGTCGCGGGCCGGCTGCGAGGCCTGCGCGGCGGCGATGGGGACCAAGGTAAGCAAGAGTGAGCATGCCGCCACTGACAGCCAGCGTGGGGGATTTTGGATTTTGGATTTTGGATTTTGGATTATGCCGAGACGCGGCCCGGCTGTGTCCGTTGCGGGCACACAGGATCCGAAGCGTCTCCGGCACATCGAATGCGGCTGCGGCCGAGCCATCGGGCGTTACTCGCCGCGCGCCGGCGCGGTGGGCGGCATCTGGCGGATCAGGACGGCCGCGACGTAGCTGGCCTGAGTCTGGCTGGCCCAGGTGTCGCGGTCGCCGAAGACGTCGACCACGAGCCGGCCCCAGCGGAAGAGCACGCCGATCTCGGTCCAGCAGCCCTCGTCGCCGGCGGCGTAATTCGGCGCGAGCACGGGGGCGAAAGCATAGTACGCGGCGTGGGCCGCTTCATCGTGCTCGAAGGCGAAGCAGCGCACTTTCACGACACGCGCTGGATGGGCCGTGTGGTTGTAAACCGCGAGCCAGACGCGCGTCGGGGCGAGCTTCTGCCAACGCTCGGCGTCGTCGCCGAGCGCACCCGCGGCCTCGTCGAACGTGCCGGTCCACACGTCGCCGGCGAGTTGCCAGGGGTCGGCCTGGGACCCGATGGGAAACGCGTCAATCACCGCCGTCCGCTGGCCGGCACAGCCGGCGATGGTCAGCAGCAGCAGGCTGGTGATGCATCTCACGGCCGAAAGTTCTCTTGAAGAAAGGGGTTGTCGTCGCGCTCGTTCGCGATGGTGGTCTCGGGACCGTGTCCGGAGTACACGACGGTTTCCGGCGGGAGTGCGAGCAAGTGGCGGCGGATGTTGTCGAGCAGGCGCGGGCCGGAGCTGCCGGGGAAGTCGTAGCGGCCGATGCCGCCGGCGAAAAGAGCGTCGCCGGTGAAGACGACGCCGACATCGGGGCAGAAGAACGCCACGCCGCCGGGGGAGTGGCCGGAGACATCGAGGGCGTGCCAGACGAGTGAGTTCAGTTCGAGCGTGTCGCCGGGTTGGATCACGCGTCCAGCGGCCGGAGCGAGCACGTCGAACCCGAACGGGGCCGAGAGATTCGCGTTGGCGTCGGTGAGCATGTGCTCTTCGCCCTGCGGGGCGCAAACCTGGAGGTCAGCGAACGCCTTGCACAGGTCGCCCGCGCCGGCGATGTGGTCGGCGTGGCAGTGCGTCAGCACGATGGCCTGCGGCGCGAGGCGGTGCCCCTGGACAGCGGCCTGCACGTTTTTCGCGACCGGCGGCAGGCCGGGGTCAATGATCCACGCGGCGGTGTGGTCCTGCGTCCAAAGTAAGTAGGTGTTGACCCCGAACATCGGGTCGGAGAACGAGAGGATACGCAGGGGGCCGTGTTTCTTCATGGGCGGATTCCAGGGAGCATCGGCGTCCCGCCGGTGCGCACCGGCGGGACGCCGATGCTCCCCAGCCGTGACAATACGACTGACAGAGCACTATCGTTTCTTGTTGTTGTCCTTCGCGCCTGCGGATTTCTTCGCTTCTGGCTTGGACTCAGACTTCTTGCTGTCGGCTTTGGCCGGCTCGGCCTTCTTCGGCTCAGCCTTGGCCGGCTCGGTCTTCTTGGGTTCACTCTTGGCCGGCTCAGCCTTCTTCGGCTCGGGCTTGGGCGGCTCGACGGCCGGCAAAGCCAGCTCCATGCCGACCTCCAGGTCCTCCGGCCGCGGCAGCTTGTCCTTGTTCAGCTCGTAGAGCTTCGGCCACAGGTTGCCGTCGCCGAGCACGCTCTTCGCGATCTGGTAGAGCGTGTCGTCCTCTTTGACAACGTACGTGCGAGCGCCCGGGGTGGACTTGGCGGGCGACTCGGTCTTTGTGGTTGGGAGCGTGGACTTTTCGGCGGACGTGGGCGGTTCCGCCGCGCCGGTCGCCTCCGCCTTGGATGGCACGACGATGACCTGCCCGACCTTGAGCTGTTCGCTCAGCCCGGGGTTCGCGGCCTTGATTTTGGTCCAGAGGTTGCCGTCCCCGTAATACTCTTCCGCGATGGACCACAGCGTTTCGGTCTTTCTCACGGTGTGCTTGGTTTGACCGCCCGTGGGCGACCCCGG
>CAYMXT010000113.1:11281-13412 GCA_964394415.1 uncultured Planctomycetales bacterium | reverse complement strand
CGCCGCGCTGCTCGCCCAGCTCCAGAAACTGGAGTACTTGAAAAGCTACCAGACCGCGTTGTTTCAACCCGGACAGGCGCGCGCCCGCGGGCGGTATGGTTAACACTGTGGCTCAGAGGATGGATGCACCCCGTGGGGCACGACGCAGCTCGGCTTCATCGTATCCGGCGGACGAGGCGGGAACTTCGCTCTCCATGCCCATGAGTAACGTCGAGCCAACCGGCGCTGCGTGGGACCACGCGACTCTGGCCGACCCCCACCGCCAGCCGGACAAGGCCGCCCGCGTCGCCGCCATGTTCGACGCGATCGCCCCGAGCTACGAGCGGTTCAACACCGCCGCGACGTTGGGCCGCGACACCCGCTGGCGCCGGCGGGCGGTGGCCGCCGCGGACGTGCAAGCCGGCGACGTGGTCGTCGATCTCTGCTGCGGCACGGGCGACATGCTGCGCGTCTTCGCGGCGGCCCAGCCGCCACCGGGCCGCCTCGTCGGCGTGGATTTCTCGGCGGGCATGTTGGCCCACGCCGGGCTGGCGGGGCTGGGCGTGCCGGTGCAACTCGTGCGCGCGGACGCCCTGCGGCTGCCGCTCGCGGACCGGTCGGCGGACGTCCTGAGTTGCACGTTTGGCGTGCGGAACTTCGCCGATCTCCAGCGTGGGCTAAGCGAAATGGGGCGGGTCGCGCGGCGCGGCGCGCGCCTCGTGATCCTCGAGTTCGCTACGCCGCAAAACGCCGTCTGGCGCTGGGCGTACCGCCGGTACTGCGAGACGGTGTTGCCGCGGCTGGGAACCTGGCTCAGCGGCGACCGCAGCGGCGCGTACCGGTATCTGCCACGCTCGATCGAGACCTTTGAGACTACGGCGGGGATGGTGCGCCGGCTGACCGACGCCGGATTTCACGATGTGTGCATGACGCGCCTGAACCTGGGCGGCGTCGTGCTCTACCGCGCCGTCCGCTGACCACCGGGCGGGCCGCGTGCTTCGTCGCTACGGCTGCGCCGCGACGATCCGGTGCGGATGGGTGTAGATCGTGGCCCGCGCGCCGCGTGCGAAGCCGCAGAGCGTCAGGTTGCAGCGCTCTGCCGTATCAAGCGCGAGTGAGGAAGGGGCCGAGACCGCGACGATCAACTCCAGGCCGGCTCGGACGGCCTTCGCCACGAGCTCGAGACTCACGCGGCCGGAAAGCACCAGGCCCAGCCCGGCGAGCGGGCGGCGCTCCAGCAGACACTTGCCAATCGCTTTGTCCACCGCGTTGTGGCGGCCCAGGTCTTCGGCGAAGGCGATGACCTGACCGTCGGCCGTGAAGACGCCGGCCGCGTGCGTGCCGCCGGTCTGCCGGAACAGCACTTGGCGGGCCAGCATCGCCTCGGTCACGATCCGCAGCAGCGGCGCGGGCACGCGCAGCGTGTCGCCGCTCGCGACGAGCCCGCCGAGCAGCGCCTCGATGTTGCGGTTGCCGCACAGGCCGCACGAACTGCTGACGATCAGATTGCGGCGCGATTCGACGTGCTCGGGAGGCTCGATGCGCAGGCCGATGGTCCGCTGGTCCGGCCGACAGGTGTGGGCAAGTACGTCGTCGATCGAGCTGATAAGCCCTTCGGAGAACGCGAAGCCGATCGCCAGCGCCTCGGCGTCGCACGGGGTGCAGAGCAGAGCGAAGCTGCCGATACCCTCGACCTGGAGCGTGAGCAATTCTTCGACCGCGACGTCACAGTCTTCACGGACCACGGACGGGCCGCTGGTGGAGATGCGGAGCGCCGGGCTCTGTTTGACGGGCGGCGAGAACTCGACGAAACGGCGTGCGTGCCCCGTCAACAGGCGGCAGACTTCAGCGCACACGGGCGCGGACGCGACTTTTCGCGCCAGCGTTTCCAGCCACTCGTGGGCCCCGTTTGAAGGTCCGACCCGCAGGTGGGCTCGCGCGCGGAGCAGGTCAGAGTCGCCGCGCCGGTTGGCGTGCCCAGGCGTGCCCTCCAGGTAGATAATCACATCCGCACTGCCCTGGCGCGCCAGCTCGTTGGATTCAACCACGATGTGCTCGTAGCGGCCGCGACACCCGGCGAGAAACGTCGTCAGCTCCGCCGCGGATCGAAAGTAGTTGGGCGGCTTGTCGGGTTGGCGGGGGCTGTGGCCCT
>CAYMXT010000113.1:0-11271 GCA_964394415.1 uncultured Planctomycetales bacterium | reverse complement strand
TAGACGGCACGCGGCAGCAGCCGGCAGAGACCCTGCGCCAGGTGCGTCTTGCCGACGCCGCGGCCCGCACCGCAGACGACCCACGTCAAGCTCATTTGAAGCACCCAAGCTCGCACGCCCGGACTTTGATATCGAGGTGGTCGAGCAGCGCCCCGACCTGGCGGGTCTTGATGCCCAGCGTGTCCGCCAGACCGCGGGCGACGGTGCAGGCGATCCAGCCGCCGGTGTAGATGACGGCGGGCGTGCTGCGGCGGCGGTACTTCGCCTGAGCGACGCGGACGCTGCCATGGCCGTCGGCGGCCACGCGCAGCGGAATACGCTGGCTGCGGACGAACGCGCGGAGCGGCTCTACCAGGTTCTCGGGGACGGGCAAGGTGGTGGGCATCTGTGCAACTCCAACAACCGGGAACAACACTAGCCGACGGCGGCATAGGGCAGCCCACGGCGACAGCCTTCCTGTTCCGCCAGCAAGTCCAGATGCAGCGTGCGGGCATCCTCTACTAATGGAATCACCTCTTCGCCCGCGAGGAGCTTGCGCTCGTCAACCGTTTTGATGTACGCGCGACACCGCGCGCAGCTCTCGACCCAACGCGGGGCGTTCTGCGACAGCCGGAGGAACGTCAACGCCGCCGGATCGCGCGTGCCGCAATGCGGGCAGGCCAGCCGGACATACTCATAGGCGGCGGCACACAGGGAGCAGTGCAGGATGCGTCCGCCGTCGTCGCGCCGCAGCCGCGCCAGGGCCGGCGCGGAGCCGCAGAGCACACACTGGCCGTGGCTGCCCGGGGCGCACGCGACGGCGCCCCCCTGCTCCAGGTATCTCCGGGCCGCGTCGGTGACAAACGGCGCCGCGAGCACACGCCCGAAAAACACGAGCGCCTCGGCGGAGACCTCCAGGCGCTGCGCAAGCAAATGCGGAAAGGCGCCATCCGGTCCGAAGGCAACGCGGCAAGCGAGATCTTCCCACAGCCCGCGCTCCGTTTCCGCCGCCGCGACCAGCCGCACAAGATCGGTGCCCACTCGCCCGTGCTGGTGGACGATACGGCCGAGCGCTGCGGCGAGCGATGCGAGCAGCGGCGCCGGAAACGGTACGAGGTCGGACGGCAACGGCGGCACGTACGGACGGCCGTCCACGTGCGGGGTCGGTTTCAGAGGGTGCGTCGCCGCGGCCGGCGTCCCGAGCGCAGCGCAAACCGCCCGCTGCGCCTGGACCAACTCGATCCGGAAGCGCACGTAGTCCGCGGAGACGTGTGGCTCGCTGAGGAGCGAATCAAGCCGCGCGACCAACGCAACTGTCTGACGATCTTCACCGACGCTCACGGGCCTGCACTCCTGGCACGCGGCCGAGTCGCCCCGTTACGAGCCGAGCACCTGCTCAAACGAGCGGTGCAGAGCTTCGGCCTCGTCGGGTGCGATGTGCGAGCCGGGTTTCGAGATCATCTCGCGAATGACCTGCATGCGATCCTCCGCGGACTTGATCGCCAGGCCGCGCAGCTTGTCGGCGCCGTGACATTGGACACACCGCATGGCGTTCAGCGAAGCATGGACCCGGGCCATGTCCTGATCGGAGAAACGCGCGTCGGGCATAGCCTGCATGTGGGCCAACGCCTGCTCGATCTCGCCGCGCGTGTTGTGCGGCCCGGCGAACCGGCGTTCGGTGTGACAGCCCGTGCAGCGGTCTTCGTGGAACATGGTCAGGCGCGGCGCGGCGACGTTGATCAGGTCTTGCTTGCTGGCGAGTACGTCGCGAAGCGCCTGGACTTCGCGGCGCGTATCACGCACAAGTCCACAAAGGAAGATCATGAGCAGGGCGCTCAGCAGCGTTGTGAACACGATGACGAAGCGGTAACGATTGTCCATACCAAGACCTCCACAGGAGGCAACTGCGACACACTACGCCGGCGCCGGCGCGTCGTGCTCCTCCGTGTAGACGGGGAAGTTGCGGCAGATGTAAATGTAGGCCAGCACGCCCACCGCCACGATCCCGAACGAGATCACCATCTCCATCCAATGCGGGTAGTACATCTTGCCGTAGGTGGAGGTGATGCCGATGACGGAGACATTCATCCGGTTAATCAGCAGGCCGATGATAACCATGATGCTCGACCAGAACAGGCATGGGCCGGAGGTCGCGAACTCCGGCGTGAGCAACAGCGCCAGTGGAATCAGCAGGCCGATCACGATCTCCGCCCAGAAGGCCACCGACTGCGGATTCACGACCAGCAGCTCCATGCCGACGCCGCGGAAGACGAGGTCCAACCCCCGCAAGGCCAGGTAGAGCAGAATGGCCCAGGTGAGCAGATTGCCCACGTCTTTCAGTAAGTGCAATTCCACTTTGCGCCCGAAAAGCCTGGCGCTAAGGGTGGCTTCGACGATCACCATCGCCAATCCGGCGGACACGGCCGAGACAAAGAACATGACCGGCAGCATGGGCGAGTACCAGATCACGTTCAGCTTGTGCGGCACGATGAGGAACAGTGAACCCAGAGAGCTCTGGTGCAGCGTGGAGAAAATAATGCCCGCCATCATCAGCATGGTGGGCATGCGGGGGTTGCGGTGAATCACGCCGCAGGTCACCAGCAGCTCGAAAAGCACGAGTACCCCGCCGATCGCCAGCACCCAGCGCAGCGATTGCGTCAAGGCGATGGCGAACAGGATCAGCAGCGCAATAGCGATCCACGACGCGACGGCCCGCCACAGGGCGTAGAGTCGGTTCCATTCAAACCGCTCGAACACAACCGGCAGGAACTCAAGAAAAAGGATCGTGGTGTACAGCATGACACACCAGCCGACCTCGAACATGGGTGATTCGTGGTGCCACATCACGGTCATGTGCCAGATGGTCCACGGCCGGCCCAAGTCCACCAGCAGCGCGGCGATGAACAGCAGATAGCCCAGGAACGCCGTCAGAATCGTGGGGCGCACCAAGGGGTGATAGCGTTCGCCGCCGAACATGTGCATTAGTCCGGCCACGACGAAACCGCCTGCGGCCAAGGCGATGCCGGTTAGAACATCGAACCCGATCCAGAAGCCCCAGGGGTAGCCCTGGTTGAGGTTGCTGACTGAGGCGATGCCAGTAGCGAAGCGGTAGAGCGTGAGAACGATTCCGAAGGCCGCGAGCAGAACCAAACAGCCGCCGCCGAAGCCCAGGGAACCTGTCTTGGTATTGGTCATGGTATGCTCCTAGCGGTCCGCCGCGGCGCGTTCAGCTTCGGCGCTGCGACGTTCGAGGCGGGTGCGCAGGTGATATCCGAGTCCAAGGATGGCGGCGAGGCCGACCATCACGACGGGGATCGACTTCATCGCCGTTTCCGTGTGTGCGACCATTGGTGTACTCGGCACGCGGGTGATGTAGCCGAGCTTCTCGAACGGCGCGCTGGAGATGTGCAGCACGCAGGTGCCGCCGGCTTCGTTCAGGCCGTAAATCTGATGCACGTAGCCGCTCGGATTGCTGGAGATGCGGCGTTCGGCTTCGTGGATCAGCGCGTCCCGGTCGCCAAAGGTAATGGCGCCGGTCGGGCACGCTTTGGCACAGGAGGGCATGTCACCCTGGGCCTGCCGGTCGGCGCACATGGTACATTTGCTGATATAGGGATTCGGGCTATCAAACTCGAACCGTGGCACGACGAACGGACAGGCCAACATGCAGTACCGGCAGCCGATGCACTTGTCTTTGTGATACATGACCGGACCAGTCGGCAGCTTCTCAAGCGCCTTGACCGGACAGGCCGAGGCACAGCCGGGCACCTGGCAGTGCATGCACTGGCGTTTGCCGAAGACCCACTCGAAGCGCCCGCCGACCAGCACCTCGTTGTACGTCACCAGACACCACGTGTCCTTGCTCAGGTCCCCGGGATTCTGATAACCCGGGCCGCTGAAAAAGCGCGTCGGCTCAGCCTGGCGCTTGTTCCACTGCTTGCAGGCGACCTGGCAGCCCCGGCAGCCGGTGCAGCGCGGCAAGTCGATCAATAGTGCTTTCGTTGCCATCAGGCCACCTGCTCTTTCTCGACCTGGCACAGAAAGGCCTTGTATTCGGGTATCATGGTATTCGGATCGCCGACGTGCGGTGTCAAGAGGTTGGCACTATCGCCGACGGCCAGACCGCTGTAGCCCCAGTGCCAGGGGATGCCGATCTGATCGACCAGCCGGCCGCCGATGAAGAACGGCTCAAAGCGGTTGGTAACGAGCGCCTGGGCACGCATGGCGCCGCGGGCCGTTGAAACGCGCACCCAGTCGCCGGTGCGCAGCTCCTTGCGGCGGGCCAGGTCGGCGGACACCTCGACGAAGGCGTCGGGCATCAGCTCGACGAGCCAAGGAGTGTTCCGCGTCATGGCGCCGGCCTGCCAATGTTCGCACACGCGATAGGTCGTGGCCACGATCGGAAAGTCCTTTGGATCGCCGATCTTGTCGGGCTCCCACACCTTGATCGCGGGGCTGTACTGCTGCGGCGACAGTGGGTTGCGCAAGGGGCTTTCGAGCGGTTCGTAGTGCTCGGGGAACGGTCCATCAGCCAGGCCGCTGGCGAACAGGCACGCCACGCCTTCCGGCCGCATGATGAAGGGGTGCTTCGATTTCTCATTGGGCGTGCCGTCGGATAGTGCAAGCGGCGGAAAGCCGCCGTCGGGGACATCCCCCTCCCAATGACCGGCCGGTGCCGTCGTCGGCTGCGTCGTGCCGGCCGGCGGCGGATCGTTGACCCAGCGAATCACCCAGCGCTTGGGTGACAGCGGTTGACCCTGAACGTCGACCGAAGCGCGGTTGTAGAGAATGCGGCGATTCAGCGGCCAGCACCACGACCAGTCGGGGTGCAGGCCGGCGCAGCGGCCCGCCGGCACTTTGGCCGGATCCTCCTGAAAGCGCTTGGCCAGACGGTTAATGGTCTTGCGCCCGCGCACCTCGGTGCGATGCGGCGCGTCGGACACGGACGGATCGACTTCGAGGCCCTTGCCGTCCCCGAAGTCAACATATGACCCACAGTAAATCCAACACCCACAGCACGTACTGCCGTCGTCGGCCAGCTTCGGAAAACCGGAAACCTGCTTGCCCTGGTCGGGGCCGGACGTGTAGTAGCCGTTGATCTCCGCGGCGACCATGTGCATGTTCGGTTCGCCGTGTTCGTCCACCCCGTAGTCCCAGGCCAGGTTGAGAATGGGATCGGGGAACTGACCACCCTGCTCGTAGACGCGCTGGACTTCTTGCACCAGCCGGGAAACGACCCAACTGTCGCTCTTGGCCTCGCCCGCTGGAGCAACTGCCTTGTAACGCCACTGGGCCCAGCGGCCGCTGTTCACGACGCTGCCTTCCTTCTCCATCGACGCCGCCGCGGGCAGCAGAAAGACCTCCGTATTGATGTCAGCGGCCTTGACACCCGGCCGATTCCAAAAGACGGAGGTGTCGGTTTGGAACAGATCGACACACACCAGCCAATCCAGGCGCGCCAGTGCCTCGCGCTCCTTGACGGCGTTCGGACCGCCGACCGCCGGGTTTTGCCCGAAGCAGAACAGGCCCTTGATCGTCCCGGCGTGCATGGCCTCGAAGAGGGCGATGTGCGAGCGGTTGCCGGACGGCTTGGGCACATAGCTGTAGCAGAACTCGTTTTCCTTGGTTGCATGCGCACCCCAGAAGGCCTTGAGCAGGCTCACGGCGTACTTGGGGTAGTTCTGCCACCAGTTCGCACTGAGCGGGTCTTTGCTCTTCGGAGTGCTCTTGTCCAGATAAGCGGCCAGTGTTTGCAGCGCCGGGTCCGGAGTTTTCAGGTAACCCGGAAGCACGTGAAACAGCAGGCCCATGTCCGTTGAGCCCTGTACGTTGGACTCACCGCGCATCGCGTTCACGCCGCCGCCCGCCAGGCCGACGTTGCCAAGCAGGAGCTGGAGGATGGTGTAGGAACGGATGTTCTGCGTGCCGTGCGTGTGCTGCGTGGTGCCCATCGCATACAGCCAAGTGGCGACGCGGTCCGGCGCCCACGTCGAGGTGTAGACATCACACACCTTGCGGTACGTGTCGGCGGGCGAGCCGGTGATGTTGCACACCGTCGTGATGTCGTAGCGGGAGAAGAACCTCTTGAGCAACTGGAAGACGCAGCGCGGATGTTCCAGCGTCATGTCGCGCATCGGCACGCCGCCCGCGTCCAGCTCATACGCCCACTTCGAGGCGTCGTAGCTCCGTTTCTGTGGGTCATAGCCGGCGAACAGCCCGGCGTCGAAGTCATACGCCGGATTCACCAGGAACGACGCGTTCGTGTAGTACCGCAAGTAGTCATGGTTAATGCGGTCGTTCTGCAGCGCGTAGTTGATCATGCCGTTGACGAACGCGATGTCCGTCCCCGACCGCATCTTGCAGTAGTGATCCGAGAAGGACGTGGTCCGCGTGTACCGCGGGTCGCAGGAGAGGATCACCGCCCCGTTCTCCTTGGCGCGCTGGAGCCAGCGCGCGGCGATGGGGTGGTTCTCCACGGCGTTGCTGCCGCAGATCATCGCCACGTCCGTGTTGATCATGTCGATCCAGTGGTTCGTCATCGCACCCCGCCCGACGGAGGCGGCCAAACTGGCCACCGTGGAGCTGTGTCATATCCGGGCCTGGTGTTCGAGCCAAACCACCCCCAGTCCGCGCATGGCCTTCGAGAGCAGGTAGCATTCCTCCGTGTCGAGCGCGGCCCCACCCAGACAGGCGATCCCATCGGTCCGGTTGACCGTCAGGTTGCCCTCTTGTCCAACCCAGGTCTCGTCGCGCGTCTTCTTGACGCGCTCCGCGATCATCTGGAGCGCCTGGTCCCACGACAGCTCTTCCCACTTGGCGGACCCCGGCTTGCGGTGTTGGACCTTCCGCAGCCGCCGCGCATTGTCGTGCAACTGGTAGAGCGATGCACCCTTGCTGCACAGCGAACCCTCGTTGATGGGATGATCGGCGTCGCCCTCGATATTCACGACCTTCCCGTCCAGCACTTCCACAAGCGCACCGCAACCCACGCCACAATAAGGGCAGATCGTCGCGTAGACCTGGCCGCGTTGCGGACGGGCCTCGGCCGCGTACGCCACGCTTGGTCCTAGGTCCAACCCCAGGAAGCCAAGCAACGCGCTGGTTCCCGCCGCGCTTGAAGCGGCCAGGAACCCCCGCCGGGTGATCTCCATCATTTGGTCTCCTTACGCATCAAGATGTTTGCTTTGCGCGCCGCGAGCGCAACCGGGTACCACGTGAACCCGCTCCCACTGTCGCCGACACGTCCACATCGCGATGCGGTCGCGCCGGAGCCTCGACCAAGCTGTGATGTCGCTCACAGAAGTGTGCCGCCGTTTGGTCATTCCGCATCCGCTGCTCATGGGCCAGGGCCTCGAACAGCACAGCGTCAAACGAAGTTGCGCCTGCCATCATACCGCGGAGGCGCAGGGGATCAAGTGCGCTGTTACCGCCATAACACCCCCGGGAGCGCGGCGCTGCTCGAGACACTTCCGACGAGCCACGGTCCACCTCGCGCCCATGCCCGCGGACCAGCCACCTCCCCTCCCCGGCCGCCGCGCGCAAGCGACCAGGGGTCAAAAGGCCCGCGGCGCTAATTTGCAGCCACCACTTATCGGACTATCGCCATCGGCGCGGTACTTGGCTTTAGCACGCTTCGGCCCTGCCGCGCGACAGTTACTTCGCTACTCGCCTGCTGGGCGTGACAGAAGTGTCGCGATGAGCTTTGAGGTTTCTTCGACGTCCACCCATCCGTCGTGGTTGGCGTCCAGCGAGGCCAGGGTGCTCAGCCCCATCGACGGAAGTTCCGCTACGGCCAACGCCGTGCGCGGCGCGGACGATTCGGTCAGGCCCGGACCGCTGCACGCCGGATCGCTGCTCGCCCAGAAGTTGATCTGCACAAACGAGAAATCCAACTCCTCGACCACGCCATTGCCGCTCACGTCCACGTGCGGGGCGGGCGTGCTGCACGTCGTATTCGGTGTGCCGAAGTTAAGTCCGTAATTGGCCGCCCACAGACCAAAGTCAATGATGTCGATGTACGGGTCATCGTTGAAGTTGCCGCCCAGCAGGGCGTTGCCCGTAGCCGTCGTAAAGTCGGCCAGGTAGTCGCCGCCCGCAGGGGTCAACACCGCCGTCCGCCGCAGCGTGTGCAGTCGATCGCGGGCCTGAATGCAATCGTAGACGCCCGGGGGTACTACAAAACCGCCACTGGCCACGCCGTTGCTGAAATTCATCAGCAGCGGAACTGTCACCGAAGTCCCCAGGCCCGTATTCCATACGTCGAAGGTGATGCAGCGAGTAAACACCAGTCCGGTGAAACTGCCGGCGTACTGCACCGTGGCTTGCACCCACGTGGCCGAGGCGACGGTCACGGTTTGGGTACAGCTCGCCAGGTTGCCGCAGGCATCCGTCGCGGTCCAGGTGAGCGTGATCGGTGAGTTCGCGTAGCAGAATGGCGCGTTCAGGCTTTGGCCGTCGCTGCGAACGTAGCTTAGCGCCGGATTGGGGTCGCAGTTGTCGGTCGCCGTGGCCAGGCCTGGATCGGTGTCGTTGCAGCCGCCGGCGTCGGCGGTCAGGGCCAGGTCGAGCGGACAGGCCACCAGCGGCGCGGTCCAATCGGCCGTGATCGGCCCAAGGTCCACCAACGTCAGATTGCCGTTGAGAACGGTGTAGTCGGCGTCGAGGACGTCGGTCAGGCGGGTGGGTGGCAGGTTCGGATCGACCGTGCGGAATGTGAGCAAATCACCCACGCCGCACCCCTCGGTGAGCGGCGCAAACGTCAGGACGGCCAGCGCGCCCGTCGTGTCCCCACCGCCGGGGTTGCAGCCGACGGCGTAGTCCAGCGTGCCGTTGGGATCGAGCGCGGCGTAGATCTCGCGCGGCCAACTGCCGCCCGGCGCTGCGCTGACGAAGCTCAGGCGTGCCGCGTCGAAGGCCAGGCGAAACTGGCCGCCGACGATGCGCGGGCAGGCACTGTCCAGGCCACTCAACGCGATCGTGACCACCAAGGGCTCGCCCGGTCCCAGGCAGGTCGCGCTCGGCGCGAGCGTCAGCACTGCAGGGGCACAGTTCGGACGAGCCGGCGGGTCGCCCGCCGGACTCGAAGGCCTCCGCCCCGACGGCGGCGCTTGGCCCGCCCAGGCGCCGCACACACAGGCCAGCATCACCACGCTGGTGACCAGGCGATTACACATGCCTCTTCTCACGCTTCTTCCTCCTTGCGGCCCGGTCGTCAGGCGCCGCCGCGCACAGTCAAGAGCCGCAAATAGCGCGCAGTGAATCCGTAACCTCGGCACGCTCTCAGCGCACCGCAGGCTAGCGCCAACTCGCTACGCGCTATTTGCAACGCGCCAGTCATCTTCATCCGCCACTCAATAACGCCACAAAGGCGTTAATGTCACCAAAATCCACCTGCCCGTCCTGATTGCAGTCGCCGTTCAGGACCTGGCAGAAGGGGTACAGCGCTTCATATCCCACAGGGTCGGAGAGCGCCAGGACAAAGGGGTTGATATCCGCGAAGTCCACATCGCCGTCGCAGTCCAAATCGCCCAGGTGCAACGCGCAGCCGGGGCTGACCCACAGCTCAGGCGTGTCCACCAGGGCCGGCAGCAGCGGCTGCCCGTCCGCCGTGCTGAGCTGCGACGGCGGGGCGTGGGGACGAAAGCGCACGCTCGTCGCGCTCGTCGTCTCCAAGGCCACAAACGTCAGATACGCCAGGGGCGCGTCGGCCTGCGTCGGCGGCTGGCCGAACATCACGTTAATCCCGGCGGCGAAGTCGACGTGGCCGCCCTCGGCCTGTAGCGGCCAGACCAGCGGCAGGCCGAACGGGTCAGGCAGGACGTACTCGCCGCTCACAAACTGCAACGCCGCCGTATCAAACTCGAGGAAAACCTGATAGCCGCTCACGGGCACGTCCAGGCAGGACATGTACAATGTCACGGGGAGAATCTCCCCGGGCGTCAGGCATAGTTCCTGGGCGGGCGGCAGGTCGAGGGACAACTGGCCTGGTTCCGGCGGACAATCAGCCCGCAGCGGCAGCGTCAGCGTCAGCGTCACAGTCAACCCAAGGCTGGTCAACAGGTTGTATTGTGTGTGTGTCATGAGCAACACCTCACGCAATACGTGCGGGCCGGGGGCCGAGGCCGAAGAGGCTGCTAAGGTAAGAGGAGGACATAGGGCTGGGGTCACAGGGACGCACAGACTGATAGTCTGTGCTGCACTGCACAGACCAATCGTCTGTGCTCCACGACACAGACGAATCGTCTGTGCTCCACAGGCGCGCTGTGAAAGGGGTAACGCCGGCCTGTGGGATTTGCTGCGCACCTCAACGTCCTCGGCCGCCCGGGCCCAACACGTGGCTCCCGCTTGTGCTAACGCCGCCGCCAGGCCAGATTGAGGCCGGCCAGCAAGACCAGCAGACTGCCCGGCTCCGGGACGATCTCCACCCAGCGGCCGGTCAGCGTGCCGGTCACATCCAGACCCGGGACTTCGCCGTCAACCACGAGCGTGTCGATTTCCGGCGTGCCGCCGTTGGCCCACACGTCCACCAGCGTCCCGCCGGTCACCGCCAGGGCCTGGAATTGCAGGGTCGTCACCAGAACGCCGCTCTCCGTCGTCCACACCGGCTGCCCGAAGTTCGCCAGGGCCTGATACAACCCGTCCCCGTCCTGCGGCGGAACCACTTCGTTCAGCCCCCAGGACGTGCTCGGGAACCCGGAAGACAGCAGCGACACCGCGCCGGCCTGGCTTCGGCCCAGAAGATCCAGGTACAGTGAGTCCCACGCAAAGATCATACGAATGGCTGAGAAGCTCTGCGGGGCGGGACTGTCCGCCACGGCGTACAGGCCCACTTCGACCGTCTCGCCGACTTCCCAGGGGTTGATCGTCCGAAATTCCAGGTTGATGTAGCCAAACGCGGGCGCCGCCAGCGCGGCCAACACCACAACACTCCACAGGGCAGTACGTTGAATCATCAACATGACTACGCTCCTTACGCGGGCCGCAGCCCGTCTGTCGGGTCTCTCTTCCGCTGGGCCGCGGGCAGCGCTGCACAGCGCTGCCGGCTTGTTCTGCGCGGGGACGGTCTCCGGCGGGTCTTCCGCCCGCCGGGGTGGCACCCGCCGCTCCGGCCGGTCGCGGCGAGTGCTGGAGGCCGTCCTGTTCACGGCCGCAGCGCCTGGGGCTGTGCAGCCCAGACGATCCGTCTGGGTCTGGAGCCCAGACCATCCGTCTGGGCCTGGAGTGCAGACGATCCGTCTGCACTGCCGCACAGACTCATCGTCTGTGCTCCACAGCACGGACGGATCGTCTGTG
>CAYMXT010000112.1:11430-13443 GCA_964394415.1 uncultured Planctomycetales bacterium | reverse complement strand
ACGCCCTGGGCCTGCCGCAGCTTGTCGCGGCGGACCTGAATCACGACGGCGTGCTCGATCTGACGGATGTGCAGTTGTTCCTGGGCGGCACGCCGCCGCCGATCATCCTGCCGCCGGAGCCGGGGACGGACCAGGAGTTTGAGGATTCAGAGGAATCAACGGAGGCGGGCGCGGCGGCGTGAGGCCGGCCCGGCCAAGTGCGTTTTCGTGCGTGAGAAAGAGGTTTCTGAGCAGCAAGGAGTGGTTTCCATGACGGCGAAACGAGCAGTAGGTGTCCTGTTGGTGCTGGGTGTGACCGCGACGGCCTGGGCCGCAGACCCGGTCTTGTCATTGCGGACCTATAACAGCCAAACGTGCTTCACGACGAACGGAGGGCAGGTCGTCGTCGAGGTGGTCATGGACATGGACCCCAACGACACCCGCGAGATTGTCGGCGGGCAGTTCTACCTGGAGTACAACGCGACGTACCTGACGCTGCCGGACGATCCGAACGACGTGAGCATTCAGCCCGGCGATAGCCCGTTCACCACCGAGGTGTTTGAGTGCTCGGTCGATCACGACGGCGGCACGAATTGCACGCCGGAGACCGGCAGGATTTTCTACGCCGTCGGCATTCCGAACGGCGGCACCGGCTACACCGGCGACGCCGCGATCGTGATGGCCCGCATCTACTTCACGGCGGCGTCGCAAGCCTGCACGACGGCGGGCCTGAGCAACTTCCGCATGCCGCTGTCGCTGTACCGAACGCGGCTGGCGTACAAATCCGGCGGTTCGGCGTTGCCGCTCGATCCATCGGCGACGAACGATCTGCCGGCGATTTCGCTGGATTGGACCGCGCCGACGGTCCACGTGTCGCCGGCCAGCGCATCGCTGGAGTGCGATGATGCGGTGCCCCCGCCGCCCAGCGGTCGGGCCTGGGGCCTGTGGGCCAACAGCGGCGGGACGTCCGAGGCGACGCGGCCGTTCGGAAGCGCCCTGGGCGTCGGTCAGACGTTCCGTGTAGGTATGGACAACGGGTACGTCAGCACCGCCGGGACGGTGGGCTTCGGGCTGCGGAACTCCTCCGGCCAGAACCGCTTTGAGCTGTACTTCGTGGGCGGGTCGAGCACGTACACCGTGTCCGACGGCACGGGGCCGCACAGCACGACGCTGGGCTTCACCGATGAGGGTCTGGCGGTCGCATTCACGCTGACCGGCGCGGACGCCTACTCCGTGACCATCACACGCCTGAGCGATGGCACGTCCCAGACCATGACCGGCACGCTCGCCAACTCCGGCGGCATCGACCGGTTCCGCGGATTCAACGCCAACGCCGGTTCCGGTTCGAGCTACGACCTGTACTTCAACACGCTGGGTATCGGTGGAGCGGCCTACGATTCCGCCGCCGACACGGCTTACAACACCTGGGACAACGGCGACAACGGCGGTACCGGCTTCGGGGCCTGGTCCCTCGCCGTGGACTACGTCGGCGGTCATTTCACCAGCTCGTCGACCGGCAACGGCGACGGCGACGGGAACAGCGACGGCGATATCGACGCCGTGGTGGCGACGGACAACTGCGCCGTCAGCGTCGTTTACAGCCAGACGAGCAACCTGACGGGCTGCAACAGCACGGGCACGATCACGCGCACCTGGACCGCCACGGACGCGTGCGGCAACAGCAGCGTCACAACGCAGACGCTGACGGTGGTCGACACGACGCCGCCGACGGCGACACAGGGATCGATTAGTGCTTGCTATGCGACGGCGCCGGCCGCCGAGCAAGCTGCCCTGGATGCCACCACGGCGTTGTCGGACAACTGCGGCACACCGACGAAGTCCGTGCAAACCGGGGCGGGTTCGTGCGATACGTCGGTGGTGATTCGTGTTCAGGACGCGTGTGGCAACTACACGGACTACACGTACAACACCCGCGTGGACGGCACGGCTCCCACGATCACAGTGTTTCCGTCGGACCAGGCGATTCAGTGTGCCAGCCAGCTACCGGCCGCGGACATCGGTCTGGTGACGGCG
>CAYMXT010000112.1:5269-11330 GCA_964394415.1 uncultured Planctomycetales bacterium | reverse complement strand
GCGTGTGTACCGGGCGACGGATGCGTGCGGCAACTACGTGGAGCAGACGCAGACGATTACGCAGATCGACACGACGAATCCGGTGATTGGTACGTTCCCGGCGGATGCGGCGATTCAGTGTGCCAGCCAGCTACCGGCCGCGGACATCGGTCTGGTGACGGCGACGGACAACTGCGGCGGCACGGTGACGATCACGCACCAGGGCACGACGGACAACGCCGGTGCGGGTTGCACGGCCAGTCCGAGGGTTTACTCGCGTGTGTACCGGGCGACGGATGCGTGCGGCAACTACGTGGAGCAGACGCAGACGTTCACGCAGATTGACACCACGGCGCCCGTCGTGACGCCGCCGGCGAATGCGACCGTGGAGTGCGACGGCGCGGGCAACACGACCGAACTGAACGCGTGGAAAGCCGGCGCGAGCGCGAGCGACAACTGCTCGGGTGCGCTGACGCCGACCTATGTGGAGATCAGCAACGTCGCAGGCTGCGGCGGCGAACGGGTGATTACGGCCAAGTGGACGGCGACGGACGCGTGTGGTAACGCGGGCGAGTCGGCCACGCGGACGTTCACTATTGATGACACCACCGACCCGACGTTCGGCGGCTTCCCCGCCGACCGGACGCAGAACGCCGACGCCGGTGTTTGCACGGCGGTGCTCAGCCCGGCGATCGTGCCGCCGAGTGGTAGCGACGTGTGCAGCGGCGCGACGGTCACTTACGAGCGCAGCGACGATCCGAACGCGGCGCTGAGCGATCCGTTCCCGGCGGGCACCACGACGATCACCTGGACGGTGACGGATGCGTGCGGCAACGACGATGTGGACACGCAAACCGTGACCGTCTACGCCTACAACACCTTCGCGATCGACGTGGAAATCCAGGGCGGCTTGGCCGGCCCGGTCAGCCGCTGCCTCCGCTTCACATTCCGCGACTGCCCGAGCGGGTCGCCGGTGACGATTGACAAGGTCGTCAGCTTCGCGGCGACGGGCCTGAGCGTCGCCGGGCAGTACATCGACGGCCACACGGCGAGCGACGGCCTGCCGTGCGGCGTGTACGACTGCGTGACGGCGGAGGACGAGCTGCACACGCTGATGGTGCGGGTGACGCCGGCGCTGGCGGGCACGCTCTGGACCGCGAGCTTCACCGGCGCGGATCTGCTGACGCAGGGCGACACCTATGATGATGAGTTCGTGGACATCGTCGATTTCGGCGTGTTCATCGCGCAGTGGGGCGCCAACTACGGCAGCGGCAACACGTCCTGCCCGATCAGTCCTCCGAACGCGGACATGGATGGCAATGGCGCGGTGGACGTAGCTGATTACGGGTTTATCACCACGAATTTCCTCGCGGTCGGCGACTCGTCGTGTTGCTCCGCTCCGTTCCGGTTGGTCGGGCGCGAGTCGATTACGATGGCGGAGGCGTTGGCGCTCGGTCTGCCGGCGTGGCTGGACCAGAACGCCGATGGCGTGTTTGATTTGGTTGACGTGCAACTGTTCTTCGAGGGCGGCGGTCAAGCGATCGAACCGTCGGAGGGCACGGTGCAGGATGTAGAGGATGACGAAGCGGTCGGCGCGGCGTTGAGCGAGTAGTCGCGCGGACGTTGGCCCCCGGGCCCGCGCGCTTGGCGCGGGCCCCGGGGAGATTCCGGAGCCGCGGGTTGTGTCCCGCGTGCCGGCGGCCGCGCGGGGCGCAGCCGCGGAGTGGTAAGGCTGGTTCTTGAAAGGAGGTGTAGCCGAGTGGGGGCGACCCATTGGAGGGTCGCCTGAAAGCACGGTGCGTTCGCGTTGGGCATGGGACCGCGAACCCAGTGGGGGTTGGCGGCCAAGGAATGGGTCTCTTGCAAGAGAGAGGTATTGGTAATGAGACGAACACTTCCAGGTTTGGGGGCCATGTTGTTATGCGCTGCGACGTTTGGGGCCGACATATACGTGCCGGCCGACTACGCCACGATTCAGGCGGCGATTGACGCCGCGAATCCGGGCGATGTCATCCATGTTGCGGCGGGGACGTATTTGGAGCGATTGACGATTACGAAGACGCTCGAGCTGCGCGGGGCGCAGTACGGGGTGGATCCCACGCCCGGCGGAGCGCGGACGAATCCGGCCAATGAGGCGACCATCGATATCACCAGCTTGCCGGTACAAAACCCGAATGTTGCCATCGAGATTCCCGCGGGCGTGACCCATGTCGTCCTCGACGGGTTCACGGTGATCGGTAGTCCCACGTCTCACTATTCGGATGAAGCCGTGATCCGGTGTTGGGACGATCACATCGCGGTGCGAAACAACATCGTGGACGGGTACTTCGGGCTGCTTTACAAGGGCAACGACTACTTTGACGCCGCGCAGAACCGCATAGTAGTCAACAAGGTCGGCATCACGGTTCAGCCCAACCCGGCCACGCATGTCACGCTGACGGGCAACACGATCAACCCCGGCGGCAGCCCCGCCGGCGACGCCGCGGCCATCTACCTGACGGGCGCCAGCACCGTCACAGTGTCTGGGAACACGGCGACGGGGTTTCCGAACGGCAACGGCGTCGGCGGCAGCAACCTGACCAACATGCAGGTTACGGCCAACGCCTTCAGCGGTTGCCGGAAGGCCGTAAACCTCTGGGGTAACACCACCTTTGTCACCGTTCACCGAAACGAATTCATGGGTTCGACCTTGATGGGTGTGAACATCAAGGGGCAGGACATCACGATCAGCGAGAATCGGATTAGCGGCACTACGGGCGTGGGCATCGAGATCGACAAGCACACGCTCGACACGGAGCGCGTGACGATAGGTGGCAACGATCTCAGCGGCAACACGAGCTACGGGCTGCGCGTTACGGCCGCTGTCATCCAACTCGTGAACGCGTCCGGCAACTGGTGGGGCGACAACACTGCTGGCGGGGTCGTCGCCGAAATCAACGGCACGGCCGATTACACCCCCTGGCTGAATAGCGGTACCGACACCGGCGGCGACCCGGGCTTCCAGGGCGACTTCTCGGCGCTCTGGGTGGACGACGACAGTCCGCAGGTCGGCGCGACCGGCCGCGTGCAGGAAGGCATCGACCTCGTCAGCGGCAGCACCGTATACGTGCTGGCCGGCATCTATGCCGAGGCCATCGAAATCGACGTGCCGGTCAATCTGCTGGGCGCCGGCCGCGACGTGACGACCATCGATGCCACCGGTGAAGCGGCGGACATTGCGGTCGACATCAACCAGCCGGGCGGCGATGTCACCTTCGACGGTTTCACCGTGCTCGCCAAGGGCGAATGGTGGCCGGACGACACGATCGGGATGAACATCGTGTCCACGACCGCGGGCGCGACGATCACGGTGACCAACAATCGCTTCGAGGGCACCGGCGATCCCGACAACTACGAGTTCGGCGTGTACATCCACGGCAGCACGGCGAGCTTCGTATTCCAGGACAACATCATCACCGAAATGGGCTCGAACCCGCTGCTGGTCGAACGTAACCCCGGCGCGACCGACGTCAGCGACAACACGCTGGACGCCGGCTCCTGGGGCAGCGGCTGTTTCTACATGACCTATGGCGCGACCGACGTCACGACGCTTCAGAGGTTCAACAACAACACGTTTGATCTCGGCACTGGCGCGGCGTTTGACCTCGATCACCGCGTGGAGGCGCTGTCGATCGTCGGGGCCTATATCGACAGCTACGGCCCCGGCGGTTACTCCAACGTCGAAATCAAGAACAACCACATTTACAACGGCCGCGCCTACGGCCGCGGGATCGGCCTGTACAACGACGCCGGCACCGCGAGCGATGGTTTGGTCAGCAACGTAGTCATTCAAGGCAACGTCATCGAGGGCTTGAACCCGGCCAACGTGTTCAGCCACGGCCTGCGGCTCGCGGGCCAGGTGACGGACATTGTGGTGGCCAACAACGAGATCGCCGGCATGGAGAAGGCGATCCGCGGCCTGGTCGGTTACTACGGCACGCACTATCCGACCGACGTGGTGGTGTTCGATAACGACCTCAGCGGCAATGGCTACGTAGCCGAATGGGCCGCGGCCGGACCGACGCTGGACGCTTCCGGCAACTGGTTTGGCAGCAACGTCGCCGCCACAGTCGCCGGGCTGCTGGACGCCAATGTTGACTATACCCCCTGGCTCGACGTCGGCACCGACACCAGCGGCGACCCCGGTTTCCAGGGCGATTTCGCGACGCTCTGGGTGGACGACGACAGCCCGCAGGTCGGGGCGGCCGGCCGCGTGCAGGAAGGCGTTGATCTCGTCAGCGGCAGCACGGTCAACGTGTTGGCCGGGACCTACACCGAGAGTGTGCTCATCGTTGACTCTGTGAGCCTCCTGGGCCCGAACGCCGGTATTAATCCCTGCGCCGGGACCCGCGTCGCCGAGGCCATCCTCAACAGCAGCGCTCCCAGTGGAGCGCTGAACGTGCAGGCCAGCGACGTGGTCATCGACGGTTTCAAGCTCGCCAACCCGGTCTATGGCGTCGTGGCCAACGCGCTCTGCTCCAACCTCCAGGTGCGCAACAACCACGTGGACGGCGCGACGGATACGGGCGTCAATTTCTGGCGGGCCGCGACGGGCATCATCGAGCGGAACAAGATCGAAAACTGCCTCTACGGCATCTCCGGCGGCGATGAGAACGGCACGCCGGGCTTCGGCGATGACGTGCCGACCGACGCGACGGTGCAGGACAACTGCCTGAGCAACTGCCGCCTCGGAATCACCGGCTATCACGACGGTTCGGACATTCTCCGCAACACCGTCGCCGCGTTTGCGCTGGCGCCGCCGGCGGCGGGCATCAGCGGCCAGTTGCTGAACACGACGATCACGCTCAACGCCGTCAGCGGCTACACCCAGGGTGCGGGCGTCGCGCTACAGGCGTATCCGAATCGGCCGCTCTCGGAGGATGTGACTATCTCGTACAACCTGATCCACGACAACGCCGGCGGCCTGTATGTCGATGCGACGCAGACCGCGCTGACGGGCGTCGTCGTAACCCAGAACGGGATCCTCAATAACAGCCTCGGCGGCGCCGTCAACTACTCGGCCGCCATCCTCGACGCGACCAACAACTACTGGGGCACGCCAGACGGCCCGGCCGATCCGGCCGGCACGCTCGAGACGGACGGGAGCAGTTGTCCATCGGTCGCGGACATCTTGAACGCGGTCGGCGTGCTGGGTAACGGCGTGACGGACGACAATGTCATCTACTGTTCGTGGCTCGACAGCTACCCGCGCATCGCGCTCGAGCCGTCTGCGAGCTGCATTTCCGACCCGAACCAGATCGTCATCGAAATCTGGGTTCACGATCTGACCGACGTGATCCAGGGCGGGCAGTTCTTCCTGGCGTATGACAACGCCGTGCTGGATTTCCTGAGCGCCGATCCCGGCGATGCGCCGTTCACGCTCCAAGTCTACGAGAGCGTCAACGAAATCGCCGGCACGATCGACTACGCCAGCGGCGTGCCGCTCGGATTCCCGAACGCGACGTTGTACCCCGATCACATCATGGCCCGGCTGACGTTCCAGCTCATGCCGGCGTACACGGAGTTGTGCGACGTCGGCAACCTGATCTGGTTCCGCCCGCACTTCCCGCCGACGCGGCTGACGACCACGACGGCGCCGCTGGTCGTGCCGACGATCGCGCTGGGCGAGATCACTGTGGACGACACGGCGCCCGTCGTGACGGCCCCCACCGCGACCGAGCTCGAGTGCAGCACGGGTCTGCCGGCGCCGGCCACGACCATCGCGCAGTTCCTCGCCCTGCCCGGCGCCGCCGCCAGTGACAACTGCACTGCCACAGCAGACCTGACGGTCGCCTCCGCGACCGGCGGCCTGGTGGGCAACGAGTGCAGCGGAACGATCACGCGGACCTACACCATCACCGACGACTGTGGCAACAGCACCGCGGTGAACCACGTGTTCAACGTGTCCGACAACACGCCGCCCACCGCGCTGTGTCAGAACATCACGGTGCCGCTCGATAGCAGCGGCAACGTGACGATCACTGCGGCCCAGGTGGACAACGGCAGCTCCGACAACTGCACCGGCGTCAGCCTGGCCGTGGCC
>CAYMXT010000112.1:0-5259 GCA_964394415.1 uncultured Planctomycetales bacterium | reverse complement strand
GTGGCCCCGAGCGCGTTCAACTGCTCGCACGTGGGCAACAACACCGTCACCCTGACCGTCACCGACGGGTGCGGAAACAGCAGCCAGTGCATGGCGACGGTGACCGTGCAGGACGTGACGCCGCCGACCGTCGTGTGCAACCCCATCACCGTGTATCTGGACGGCACGGGCAACTACACGCTCACCGCCGCCGATGTGAACGCCATCGCGGCGGGGTCATGGGACGCTTGCGGCATTGCCAGCAAGGTCGTCGCGCCGAACGCGTTTACGTGTGCCAATATTGGCCCGAACACGGTCACGCTCACGGTGACCGACGTGAACGGCAACAGCGCGCCGTGCCAGGCGACGGTGACGGTGGTGGACAACCTGCCGCCGTTCGTCACCTGCCCGGCGGACATCACGGTGAACGCCGAGGCCGGCACGTGCAGTGCGAGCGTATCTTTCGTTGCGACGGCCGCGGACAACTGTGACCCGTCGCCGACGATTACGTACTGGCTGGGTGGCTATGGCGGGACGCAGATCTTCAGCCCGCACACCTTCGCCGCCGGTACGTACACCGTGACCGTCCACGCGGTTGACGATTACGGCAACGCCAGCACCTGCACGTTCACGGTGACGGTGAACGCGTACAACGACTTCCTCGCCACGGTGACGATCCAGGGTCCGGTTGTGCAAGCGACGACGCGCGGGATCACGTTTACGTTCCGCGATTGCCCGGGCGGCAGCCCCACGACGATCTGTCGCGACATGACGTTCCCCATCTCGGGCGGCGACAGCACCGCGACGACCACGTTCACCGACGTGCCGTGTTCGGCGACGGCGTACGATTGCGTGACGGCGCAAGATGCGTTGCACTCGCTCCAGGCCAAGGCGGCGCCGACGATCGTCAGCGGCCAATACGTCGCCAGCTTCACCGGCAGCGACAAGCTGATGCAGGGCGATCTGTACGACGACAACCTGATCGACATCGTGGACTTCGGCGTGTTCATCTATAGCTGGGGCTGGACCGGCGGGCCGCACACGCCGTGCGGTTTCGTTGGGCCTCACGCGGACATGGATGCGAGCGGCGGCCTCGATGCGACCGACTACGCCTTCATTACCAGCAACTTCCTGCTGCTGGGCGAGGACGGCTGCTGCGGCTTGCTGGCTATGGGCCACCGGCCGCGGACCGCGCTCACGATGAGCGAGGCCATCGGCCTTGGCTTACCGCTCTGGCTCGATCAAAACGCCGACGGCGTGTTTGATCTGGTTGACGTGCAACTGTTCTTCGCTGGCGGCGGTCACGGGACCGAGCCGTCGGAGGGCACGGTGCAGGATGTGGAGGATAACGAGGCGGCCGGCGCGGCCTTGAACGAGTAGCGGCGTGACCGTCAGCCCCCTGGCCTGCCCGTTTGGGGTGGGCCGGGGGGGTTCGGCGGGTGGCACGGGCAGCTTGTCTGCCCGTGCCCGTGGAGCACAGACGATCCGTCTGTGCGGGTGGTACGGGCGGCTTGTCTGCCCGTGCCCCACGGCCTCCACCGGACGGAATGGCCCGCTGGTGGGGGCAGCCTCGCGGGAGCCCGGCTGCCGCCTGACTGGCAAGGTCCGTTCCACAGCAGTGTCCGGTGGAGGTACCGGGGTGCGGCGGGCCGCTGCTGGCGGCCCCCGCCCCCGGCCGAATTCTGAGAATTCGCAACGAAGAGTAACGGATTTTCCTTTACGTCGGTGCCTGAGGCGCGGTAGGATGTGCTCAGCACCTCAGTTTGGGCGCGTTAGGAGTGCGAGAGACAACGGAGAGGAGATAGGGCCATTTCGCACGGACGGACGGCGCAGGGCTCGGAATCCGGACGAAGCTCCCCAGCGGGCAGTGAGCTGCGCGCGCGGTCGGGCCGCGTGCTCAATGTGCTCGCCCACAGGGTTGCGCGTCGGGATTCCCAGCCGCGTGCCAGCCGCCGGCGAAACGGTCTACGTCTGAGTGGCGTGTCGTTTTTGTCTTAGTGTTCGGGTCCCTGAGATTGGGAGGTAGGAACATGTGTGGCTGTAAGAAAGAGTTGTGTATTCTGGGCGTGCTGCTCGCCGCGGCGTGTTGGGCGCCACCGGCGGCGTTCGCTGGCGGCGGAGAGGATTGCGCCAATGCCACGGTAATCACGCTGGCGCAGATGCAGGGGGCGGGGTATCACGACACCGGCGTGCTCGGAGCAACCGAGGATTGCACCGGGATCCCGTATTTCGACGTCTTCTACCGCTACGACTGCACCTGTACGGGAAGTTACACCCTCGACATGTGCCTCAGCGCCGGTGATACCTACCTCAAGGTTTGGTCCGGCGCTACGTGCTGCGTGACGTTGGCCGGCTCCAACGACGACAGTTGCACCGGCCAGATGGACCCGCAGTTGACGATCACGCTGACGAGCGGCGTCACCTACTGGTTTGAGTGTGGCTACTACTATTCGACAGGCGGGGCCGGCTCCGCGTACAACTTCAACGCCGTGACAAGCTGTGCGCTCGCCACGGGGGCCTGCTGCTTTACAGACGGAACTTGCCAGGAACTGCTTTCCGCCGACTGCACAGCGCAAGGCGGCGTGTTTCAGGGCACGGGGACTACGTGCTCCCCCAACCCCTGCACGCCGTTCTGCTGGCACCAGATCTGCCTCGTGGACAACTTCGGTGACGGCTGGAACGGGGGCATGGTGGATGTCCTCGTCAACGGGAACCTGATCTTCGACAACTTGACGCTGGCATCGGGCTTCGGTCCGGCCTGCTACAACTTCCCCGCGAGTACCGGGGACACGATCTTCGTCGACTACACGGCGGGTGGCTGGTCCTACGAGAACGGCTATTATGTCTATGATGGGAACGGGGCGCCGATTTGCAGCTACCCGCCCGGACCGCCGCTGGATTGCACCGCGACGGCGAACTGCGCAGTGGCGCAGCCCGGGGCGTGCTGCTTCGGCGATGGCACGTGCTCGGAGATGCTGCCAGGCGACTGCTCCACGGCCGGCGGCACGTTCCAAGGCGGCGGCACGAGCTGTAGCCCGAACCCGTGTCCGCAACCGCCGCCGGGTGACACCTGTGCCGATCCGATCGTCATTCCGGGGTTGCCCTACACCGACGCGCGCGACACGTGCGCCTACGCCAACGACTACGACTATGCGTGCCCGTACACCGGCTCGACCTCGGGGGACGTCGTGTATGAGTGGCTGGCCGATTCGTTCTTCGACGTCTTCGTGACCATCGACCTGTGCGAGTCCGGCTACGACACGAAGGTGTACGTCTACGACACGAGTTGCGGCGTGAACCCACCCGTCTACTGCAGCGATGACGCCTGTTCCGACTCGCTGGGCAACCCGTACCGCTCGCGGCTCGACTGCATCCAAATGCTCGCCGGTCACTTGTACTACATCGTCGTGGACGGCTACGGCGGGGCCTGCGGTGCCTACAACTTGAGCATCACGCAGGTTCAACTCGGCGCATGCTGCGCCGGCGCGACCTGCACCGCGGACCTGTGCGAGGCCGCCTGCCTCGCCCTGGGCGGTGCGTGGCAGGGCGCCGGCACGGCTTGCGATCCGAACCCGTGCGGCAGCATCGTCCCGGCCGGGGCCGATTGCTGGGTCACGTCCTGCGGCGCGACCGAGTCGAACTTCACCGAAACCCCCATCCCGGCGGACTTCTTCGATCCGGGCTCGCAGCCGTTTGACGGCATCATTCAGCTCGGCGGCGGTGGCGGCGGTCTGCCGGACACCGTTGTGCAACGGTCGGGAGCCTTGACCTTCCCCGAGCCGCTCCCGGCGACGGATACCGTGCCGATCGAGCTGATTCAACTGAACCTCGTCAGTTGCGCACCGATCACGGTCACCGGTAGCGGAATGTGGGATGTACAGGTCGGGCTTTCGCCGACCCCCGCCCCGCAGGGCTCGATGACCGTGACGAAGACGCATCCCAACGGCGGGACGTTCAGCGCCACGTTCTACGTGCAGCCGCTTTACATATTCACGCGCGTGGATCTGCCGCATGACCAGCGCTTCCTCGACACCGGCGGCATGTTGCCGCCGATCCAGATGCAGACGGTCGGCACGCCGCCGTGGTCCACGGACGACAGCTTCGCGATGCCGCCGTGTACGTCGGACGGTTTTGCCCCCGGCTACAACGGCAGTTGCTGCGAGGAGGTCTGTCACTCCTCGTACGGCACCGCGCCGCACCTGCACTGCACGCGTCCGCCGCAGTGTCCGCCGTGCCCGGATGGCGCTTGCTGCGGTGGCACGGGCGCCTGTCAATTGGAGAGCCTGGCCGCTTGCCTGGCCCAGCTCGGCACGTGGCAGGGACCAGGTTCGGATTGCTTCCCGAACCCGTGCGCCCCGCTGCCGCACTATTGGCTGAACCTCCAAGGCGGCACGCCGGTTGAGCAAGGCGGCAATGGAACCCCGCCGGAGTGGGTGTATTACCCCTCGGGCTGGTGGAATATGTGGTGGCCGAACGACTACGCGCTGAACCGCGAGAAGCTGGTCACGCTCGTGTTCGACATCCAGTTCAGCGGTGCGCCGCCGATCGTGGCGTTTAACTACTCCGTTCCGACGTGGACCGATCCGGTCCCGCCGCTGCCGCCGCTGGATGACCAGATCGTCCGCGTGCCGGTCGATCCGCCGATCACGGCGCCCGGCACGTACACGTACACGACGACACTGCCGATCTGCCCGGCGTGGGTGTCGATCGACGTGATGGGCGACAACTTCCAGATCCAGGGCACGATCGAGCACGTCTGTCTGCCGGAGTGCGCGACGCACGCCGACTGCGACGATGGCGACCTCTGTACGATCGACGAGTGCGTGGGCGGCGAGTGCATTCACACGCTCATCGATTGCGACGACGGCAACCCGTGTACTGTCGACACGTGTGACCCGCTTCTGGGTTGCGTCAATACGCCGATGGATTGCGACGACGGTGACCCCTGCACGATCGACGAGTGCGTGGGCGGCGTCTGTATCCACACGCCGATGGACTGCGACGACGGTGACCCATGCACGCTTGACGAGTGCGTGGGCGGCGTCTGTATCCACACGCCGATGGATTGCGACGACGGTGACCCCTGCACGATCGACGAGTGCGTGGGTGGCGTCTGTATCCACACGCCGATGGACTGCGACGACGGTGACCCGTGTACGATCGACGAGTGCATCGGCGGCAACTGCGTCCACACGCCGATCGACTGCGACGATGGTGACCCCTGCACGATCGACGAGTGCATCGGCGGCAACTGCGTCCACACGCCGATCGACTGCGACG
>CAYMXT010000111.1:12002-13575 GCA_964394415.1 uncultured Planctomycetales bacterium | reverse complement strand
CCCCCAGCCCCCAGCCCCCACTCTCTCTCGCCTCGCGCCTCGCAACTCACGCCCTCACCAATCCCCACCATCCCGCCACTCGGGCCCACGTCCGGCGGCACGATCCACGACGGCGGCGGCCCCGCGCCGCCTTGGCGGGGTGCGGCGGCCTGGCCGAGTTGGCTCGAGGGCTTCGGCCGCTCGGGCCTGGCGACGGCTTTCACCTACTTGGGGCTGTCGGCGACCGGCGCGGGCCTCGTGGCGATCCCGGCCTGGCTCCTCGTGAAATGGGGCGCGCGGCGGGAAGCCCGCCGGATTCGCGCGCGGCTCGCCCCGCGGAATGGGAACTCCCCGGCCAGCGGCGCGGCCGCCGCCGCGGAGCAGACGTTTCGCTTCGCCGAACACACCACCAGCCACGAACCAATCGCGCGCGATGCAAGTGAGGGTTTGCAGCTTCTTCAACTGGGGCAGCTCGAGGGACGTGACCCGCTACTGGACGCAGTTGCAGGCCGCACTCTCCGCGCCCGCCTCGAGGCCCTTGCCGAGGGCGACGGTGACCCGCCGCAGCGGCAGTGGGCCCGCGACCTGATGTACGAGCTCGACCGCGAGTTCAACAAAATCGCTCCCGCCAAAACCACCCTTCCTTAGAGGTTTCCCATGAGTGTCGGCGAACCTGGCAAAGAACAATTCCGCAATGCCATCAACGAGTTTCGCAACTCCCACATCCTCGCGGCGCTCACCGGCGTGATGGGGTTCCGCTCGCAAATCATCGGCAACGACGAGTTCCAGGCCCGCGGCGGCATCGACACGACGACCCGCGACAGCCTGCTCAGCCACTTGCAGCACTGCGACAAGTGGCGCCGCGTGATCACCTACAACCCCAACCCGGCCACACTCGAGGAGCGCGTCAAGAAAGCGATCAGCACGGCCGAGCTCATTACGGGCGCGCGGCTCACCGGCCAGCCCAGCGACAAGCCGCTCGACGTCGACGAGAACCCGTTCGGCGGCGACGAGGTGCAGGGCGCGCCGAGCCAACTGCTGCAACTGCCCTGGGCGATCGACGGGACCGATCCGAACATCCCGCTCAACTCGCAACTGAACTTTCGCTCCGGCAACGGTTTTCTGCTGTTGCAGGCGGTGGACGCGGCCTTCGTGGCCTGGACGCGGCTCGAGTCGCGGATGTATTCGCGGTTCATCACGATCAAGGATTCGCTGCGGATGTACAGTCATTACGTGCAAATGCGCGATTACCTGGCCATCTTCGCCGGGGATCGCAACATGCTCGACTACCCGGCCGGCGTGTTGCCCAGCGAAGAGCCCCGCGGCCCCTTGAACTCGCCGAACATGGCGGGCGAAGTGGCCGGTACCAGCGGAGTGAAGACGACAGCGTAGTGTGGAAGACGCGAGTTGCGAGGCGCGAGAGTCTCGCAACTCGCGCCTCACAACTCAACACACCCCGGGAGAAGAGAGCATGCATCTTGTGACGCGGGATCGTCGCGGCTCGCGAGGGCCGGGACATGTGAGCTGCTCTCTTGGGCGCGCGGGTTCCCGCTGCGCCGCGCTGTGGGCGCTGGCGGCGAGCCTCGTGCTCGCC
>CAYMXT010000111.1:0-11992 GCA_964394415.1 uncultured Planctomycetales bacterium | reverse complement strand
GGGCGGGGGGGGGGGGGCGGGGGGGGGGCCGCGGGGGCGCGGCCGGCGGGGGGGGGGGGGCCCCGGTGGGGGGGGGGGGGGGTGGGGGGGGGGGGGGCGTCGGGGGCGGGGGGGGGGCGGGGGGGCCGGTGCGGTGGGCGGACGGGGACACGTTGTGGGTGCGGCGGGAGGTCGAGGGCCAAGACACGGTCGAGAGTCGAGAGTTGAGGGCCAGAAGCCCCCATTCCCCAGCCCCCAGCCCCCAGAAGATCCGGCTCCATTGGGCGGATGCGCCGGAGGTGGCCCACTCGAAGCGGGACGTCGGCCAGGCGGCCGGCGTGGCCGCGCTTGCGCTCGCCGAGAAACTCTGGCCGCCCGGCACGCGGCTGCACATCGAACCGCACAGCACGAGCTACGGCCGGATCGTCGCCGACGTCGATTGCGGCGGCGTCGATCTCGCCCGCATCCTCAGTTATTACGGCTTCGCCTGGAACGATCCGCGCTACAAGCCGCCGCCGTCACTGGTGCGCGCCGAACGCGCTGCTCGCGAGGCGAAACGCGGGCTTTGGGACGAGGCCAAGTATGGTCGGGCCGTGCCGCCGTGGGAGTGGCGGCGGCGGAAAAGCGAGCAGCGAGGCGCGAGCGGTGAGTAAGTTGCCCCTGGCGCCTCGCGCCTCGCGACTGGTCGCTGGCCTGAGCCGCGGGGAGCGGCTCGTGGCGATGCTTCTGTACGCGGAACGATTGACCGTCGTCGAGGCGGCCGCGGTGCTGGGCGTCGAGCCTCGCGAGGTGCGGCGACTGGACGGACAACTGCGGCGGAAGCTCCTCGATCGGCTAGGCCCGCCGCCCAAGTGACAAAGCAATGGACGAAACAAGACACCTCACCACCGGCCAGATCGCGCGGCTCCTCGGCTGTTCGCCCCGCACCGTCGTCAAGTGGATCGACAACCAGCTCTTAAAAGGTTTCCGGCTGCCCCAGGGCAACGGTTCGCCCGGCGAGCGCCGCGTCACGCGGGCCGCATTTGATGCCTTCTGCCGCGAGCATGAACTCATGATCGTGCTGCCGCACGGGATGGTCGAGGGGCGGGGGGAGGAAGTCCCCAGTCCCCAGCCCCCAGCCCCCAGCCGCGACGAAGACGATGACGGGCCCGAGCCGCCGCCAGTCGCCGAGGCGGCGCTGGATGCGGAGCAGTTTCACCGCGCGGCGTGAGGCGGGAGGTCGAGGGCCAGGGTAAGGTCGAGGGTCGAGGGTCGAGGGCCAGAAATCCCCGGCCCCCGGCCCCCAGCCCCCAGTCCCCAGCCCCGAGTTGGTCGAGAGTCGAAAGCCAGGGGAAGGCGCGATTTGTGAGTGGCGAGGCGCGAGAGCCTCGCAGCTCGCAACTCGCGCCTCGCAACTACACCATGTCCACACACTGTCTGCACGTCGGCATCAACGACTATCGCGGCACGGCCAACGACCTGGCCGGCTGCGTGAACGATGCGCTCGATTGTCAGACCGTCTTTGGCCGGCGGCACCGCGGCACGCGGCGGGAACCGCTTGACGCGTGTCCGTTCTTCGGAAAGGCCGCGACGCAGGTGACGCTCCTCGATCGGCGGGCGACGCGGGAGCGCGTGCTGGCCGAGCTGCAGGCGCTGTTGCGAAAACTCGCCCGGGGCGACCTGGGCATCTTCACGTTCAGCGGCCACGGCACCTATGTCGCCGATACCAGCGGCGACGAGCGCGACGGCTACGACGAAGCGCTCGTGTGCGCCGATCTCAAGGTGATCATCGACGACGAGCTGGTGACGCTCTTCGAGCGGCGGGCCGTCGGCTCGCGGCTGTTGGTGGGCACCGACGCGTGCCACAGCGGCACCAACCTGCGGACGCTCGGCCCGCGGCTGTTGGGACCGGCCAATCCGAATCTGCGCGGCCGGTTTCTCGCCCCGTGGCGGCTGCCGGCCGAAAACCTCGCCGGCTGGAAGACGGTGAAATTCGCGGCTTCCGGCAAACTCGTCGACGTCGTCCATTTTGCCGCCTGCGGCGATCGCCAGTTCGCGGCCGACGCCACGTTCGGCGGTCGGCCCAACGGCGCCTTTACGTTTGTGTGGTTCGATGCGCTCGGCCGGCTGCCGGCCGGCGCCACCTACGGCGACTGGCACGAGGCCGTCGCCCGGATGCTGCCCAATGACGAGTTCGACCAGGTGCCGCAAACGAACGCCTATGCCCGCGCGCTGGCTTGGAAGCTGCCGCGGCTGTGACGAGAGGGGATGATGCTGCTCGCCGAGTTGGGCTGGCCGGAGTCGGCGGCCATCATCACCGCCGTGACGACCGTGGTCACCAGCCTTACCGCGCTGGCCATGCAGCAGCTCGGGCGGCGGGCGCGGGGCCGCGAGGAGTTGAGCGACAAGGTGAAACGCATGCTCGAACTGGCGGCCGAGGAGAGCGATCGCCGTTGGCATGTGGCGATGCGCAAACTGCGTCGGCTCGAGCGTGAGGTCGAAAAACTGCGAGGTGGCCCTGATGCGCCGCGTGCATGATCCGATTCGCTGGGTGTTTTTGATGGTGCTGGCGCTCTTGGCGCTCTTGGCGCTGGGGCGGTCGTGCGCGCGGGGGCAGGTCGTCGAGCACGTGCGGCCGGTCGTACTGCGGGCGCAGGGCGACGTGGCGGTACCGCCGCCGTTCCTGGGCACGCAATCGCAGCGGCCCGCGCCGCCTTGGGTCGGCCGCGGCATGACGCGGACGGTGGACCGGTTCGCACCGGCGATCACGGGCTGGCTCGTGCGGAGCGAATTTCACGAGGCGGCCGGCTACTTTTGGAATGACAATAACTTGGTGGGCGACACGGCCAAGCGAACGGTGCTGGCCCTGCATTGCGGCCACCGCACCATCGACGGGCAGGGCAAGATTCCGCCGTACCCGTGGTCGAAACCGCCAACACCGTGGCGAGCGGACGGCGTGGTGATACGGGGCCGGGGCACGCGGATTGAGAACCTCTGCCTCTTCCAAATTCCTGGCACCGCCTTGGTGCTCCGCGATGGCACGGGCGAGCAGGCCGGGACGTTCAGCGCGTTCGAGCAGCTCACCACCGTTGACAACCTGCATGTCTCACAGTCGATCAATGGTTTTTTGTGCGAATGCCTCGATGCCAAGTTATCGGGCGTTTGGATAACGGGCATCGAGAAGGATGGATTAACGCTCAACGCGCCGAACGTGACGTTAACCGATTCGCACGTGTGGGGCGCGGACGTGGCGGCGCGCATCAAGCAAATTAGCCAGCTATCGGGCACCTGTTACCACGAAGCGGCCCGGGTCGGGACGCTCGTCGAAGAGTCGGCCCACGGCACCGTGGCCGAGCGTATCTATATTGGTCCGGCAACGTGCCGGGAAGTGGCTGTCAAGATCGAGGCGAATGGCGTCACGATCGGCAACGTGGCCGGCGACGTGGCGGCAACCGCCGTCGGCGTGGACATCCTTCCAAAAACACGCACGGCGAAAATTGGTTGCCAGTACGTGATAAACGCCGGCGGCACTGGTACGCGGTTCGGCGGGGCGTTGCACCAGATAGGCCAGCGGAGTTGGGCACGGGCGGGAGCAACGGCGGTGAAAGTATTGCCCTGCGTCGGCTGTACGCTTGACCTGCGCGTGATGGATTACGGGGAGGGCGGCATCGCGCTCGACCTCTCGGCCAGCGGCCTCGACAAGTCGGACGGCCGGGGCAACGTGTTCCGCGTTTGGATGGCGGACAAAATGAAGATCATCTATCCGGGCGGCGGCGAGAGATACAATCTCGCGCCGGGCAGCGAACTGTGGATCAACGGGGAGAGGGCGACGTGAACAAACGACTGACAGTGTTTGGCGTGGCGGTGCTCGTCGCGGCGGCGGGGGCGATGACGCGCATCGACTTCACGCCGCTGGCGGCCGTGCGGCTCGTGCGGCCCAATGGCGTGGCCGTTGGCTATGGCTTCGGCGCGACGACCGACACGGCGCGGGGCGCGGCGCTTGACGCGGCGATTGCGGCCGCCGTCGATGGCGACCAGATCGAAGTGTACGGCGACTGCCGTTGCACCAACGCGATCAAGAAAAACGGCGTGCGGGTGATTCCGCGGCGTGGGGCGGTCATCACGCGGACGGCCAACTTTCCGGCCATCACGCCGAACAGTTTTCCGTCGAGCGCGACAACGCTCGTGAATCGCCGACGGGATGCGTTCTTTGCCTCTCCCGAGCCGGAATTTTGTTTCTGGCACCATGATTTTTCAACCTCAGCGAACACCAGCGACACGGTGTTTGCCACTTCCAATGGCACGCGCACCGAAGGGCAAGGCGTCCTGCGACTCACCACGCCGAGCACGGGGACGGCGACGATGCTGGCCAATCGGCGGATTACGGGCTGCGCGCAGTTGGTGGCCAGCGTGCGTGTCGAAGCGCTCAACGCGGTCGGCACGTACAACGACGTCGGCGTCGGCTTCGCGCTCACCAGCACGGCCACGAGCGACACGATCAGCGATAAAATCGTGGCCTTTTATCGTCGGACGGCGGCCGACCCAACGGGCAAGCTGGTCTACACGTACACGTATGACAGCGGCGGCGGACTCGTTTACAAGACCGAAACGCTCACCACGCCGCTGGTTGCACCGTTCGACCTCATGTTGTGGCTCAATCATAACTCGGCGGTTGTCTGCATTCGCGAGCAAGGCCGCGAGCGGATCATGGTCAGCCCGAACGCGGGCTACGTGTCGGAAGTCAACGAGGCGGTGCTCGACCTCGAAGATGAGGCGACCGTCGCGCGGCTGCGGCCGTGTTTATTCTTTCAGACGGACGGCGCGGAGGACGCGACGGTTTCTAATTGGGAGGTCCGTGCGCCCGGCACGCTCGGCGACCGGGAGCACTATCCGGCCACCTACGAGGATGGCGAGCCGATCCGCGACGCGAACGGTCTTTATTACGTGACGGCCGACGCTTGCGGGCCGAATGCCGTGACGCTCGGCGGGCCGATCGAACACAGCGAGTACATGAAGAATCAGAGTACCACGCGATTCTACTGTGCGGACACGGGCCGATTCGCGGGGCAGACCGCTAAGTATTGCGTGAAGAAGAACGGCAAGATTTTCGGGGCGCAGCAGGGCAAGATTCTCTACGACCGGCGGACCGGCCTCTATCACTGGTACAGCAGTGAGTGGAATGACACGTCGGACCGCGTGCAGATGGTGCATTACCAAACGCACGATAATTTGCTGCACGGCTACTGGGTTCTCGACTCCACGCAATTCGATGTCATCGACACGTCGGGCTGGGGGGCGCAATTCGACACGGAGAATTTCTACGACACCGATGTCATTCGCGACAGTGATGGTTACTGGTATTTGTGTGGAACCGTGGGCAACCAGCCCGTGGTGGACCGCTCGGCATTTTGCGTGCGGGGCACGTCGCCCAATAGTTTCACGACGCTGAAATTTATCAGCAGCACAACCGACGAAGGCACGCGGTTCTGGCGCGTCGGCGGCACAACCTACGTGGCAACGGCGATTTCCGACGGCACTGTGAAGGTGATGAATCGAGACACCGGGGCGACGGTGAAGAGCATCACCATGCCCGGCGATGACGGGTATCCGCCGCAATGTAGTCTGCTGCCGTTCGTGCGCGGCGGACGGACGCAATACCAGGTGATTTCTTTCTCCGACTCCACGCGCGGGACTGGCGACGATTACAAGGCGGACTATACGAACACCGTGCAAACGCTGGCGTTCGGCGGGACCATCGTCACCAATCTTGGCGAGTGGGCGGGCGAGGAATTCACCGATCAACCGCGAGGTTTTAATCCATGATTCGGGTTACAAAACGGCTATTGAGTTTGCTGGGCGTGTTTGTTCTTGGGGCGTGCTGCGCGGTGGTAACGCCCGCTGCGCCCGCGTACCTGTCGCGCACCGTCGGCGAGAGCCAGGCGTCATCGGCGGCGACGCTCACCATGTCGCTGGCGATTCGCGAATACCAATTCACCGGGACCACGTCCACTTGGACGCTGCCCGCCCGGAGTGGCAATACCGGCGTCTGGTTCGTCGTGGTCAACCGGGGCAGCGGCGACCTCACGATTCAGCGGGCTGCGAGCGATTCGATTTGGCACGCCGGGGCAACGGCAAGCACGTTCGTCGTTAAGGCCGGCACGGCGGTTCGGATCGTGTGCGACGGCACTTATTGGACGATCACCGATCGGACTTACTCGGCACTCACCGACGCGGCGTTTAACAATCTCACTTTGACGGTGCCGCTGCCCGTGCTCTATGGCGGCACGGGCACCTCGACGGCGGCCGGAGCGGCGACTGCGCTCGGCCTTGGCACGGCCGACTCGCCGACGTTCGCCGGCCTGACGGTGAGCGGCGGGTTGTCGGCCGGCAGCGTGGTCGGCAACGTCTTCGTGCGTGACGCCTCGACCGGGCCGTCGCAAAACACGCCAGCGGATGCCACTACCTATTATTGGGGGACGCCAGTTTCATTTGCACAATGGGGATCGACCGCCGGCAAACGCCGGATGATCGTGCCGACGAATTGCACGCTCACCAAGGCTTACGTGTACTTTTTTCAGACTGCCGGGTCGGCGGAGACCTCCACCGTCTATGTCCGCGTCAATGACACGACGGACACGGCGATCAGCGCTGCCGTCGTCAACAACGCGAGCGAAACGGCAGCTTCCAACAGCGCGATGAGCGTGACGCTTTCGGCAGGTGATTTTCTCGAAGTGAAGTGGGTAACGCCGACGTGGACCACAAACCCGACGAGCGTTGCCGCCACAACCGTTCTGGAGTTTAAGACGCGATGAAACTGTTAAGCCGATTGGTGCTCGTGTTCGCGTGTGTGATGCCGCTGCCTGCGGCGGCGGCGAATGTCTGCATGTACGTTGGCCCCACGGGGCAAACGCTCTACGGACGCGTCGAAGAGACGGCCGGCAACTTCGTCGCGTTCGCACTCGCCGAAGGCACGGGCGGCGCGAAAGGGAAATACTACGCGACAGAGGCCAACATTGTGGCGGCAGGGCTGGACACGGCGGGGACGTTTCTACTGACCGTTCACTATGGGGCCACGCCGAGCACCACGGCGGAAGACCCGATCGTGGCGTTCGATGATGCGTTTGGGTGGAGCGGGGCGGCGTATCTGGCGGATGGGGCTTACACGGTGTCGGCAATCCTCGTGGACGAGGACGACTCTTGGACGTTCGATTCGCCGACGCAGATCACGTCGGCCAAGATTCTGGCCGAGGGCAAGTCGCCGGCGGTCATGAAGGCGATGGACTTTGCGGCGCCGGCGACGAAATGGGGTTCGCTGTCGTCCATCACTTCCGTGACGATCGCCGACGTCGGCGGCGCGACCAAGCCGACCATCGTCTCCTCGGCGCTGAGTCTCGACAAGAAGAAGGTGAACATCCTGTTCAACGCCGAGTCAGCGACGACCGGCACGTACACCGTCACGGTGAAGGTCGCGACGACCGATTCCCAAACCCTGGTCCGCAAAGGCAGGTTGAACATCGAGTGATCCCCAAGGAACCAGGACGGCGGCAGCGAGTCTGGTACCAGCAGGACCCGCGGCGACAGTCAGCGGCGGACCGAGGCTACGGTGCGCGCTGGCAGGTGGCCAGCGAGGAGTATCGGCGGCGCCATCCATTGTGCGTGCCGTGCCTGCTCGCCGGTTACGTGCGGCCGAGCCGTTGCGTAGACCACATCGTGCCGGCTCACTCCTGCCCGGAACTATTCTGGGAGGTAGAGAACTGGGCCGCGATGTGTTTGGTGTGCCACGGGCGCAAGACCCGCAAGGAGCCGCAGCATTCGTGGTCGCCGAATCCGCAACGCATCGTCGTCTGCGGCTTGCCGGGTACCGGCAAGTCGACGTGGGCCAAGAGTTTGGGGTTCGCGTGTTGGGATGCCGACGACCACCGCGAGCTGCTCGACGCGGCGGCGATCGTTGCGGGGCGCGAAGCCTGGATCGATCAGCAGCGAGGGAACTGTGTGGTGATCGTCGCCTCGATAACCACCGCGAGCATCCTCGCCAGCCGACTCGGCGGCGTGGTGCGACACATGACAACGCGGTTCTTCGAGCGGCCAATCAAAAAACAGCTTGTTTTGTAGTGCGAAAACACCATCAGGGAAAAATCGCGGAGCGCGCGACCGGGGGCGGCAAATTTTTATTTTCGTCGATGCCCCAAGACCGTCCGCCACAACGTGCAGGTTTTTCCGCGAGTTTCGAAGGGGGGAGGGTTCTCATGAAGGGTCCAATCGAAATACGCGACCGCATCCAAGAGCTGCGTCGGGTACCGGCGGCCGAACTCCGCGCCAATCCCAAGAACTGGCGCGTCCATCCGAAGGCGCAGCACGACGCGGTCCGGGGGGTGCTCGTCGAGATCGGCTATGCCGACGCGCTGCTGGCACGCGTCGATCAAGACGGTTCGCTCGTGCTCATCGACGGCCACCTCCGCGCCGAGATCACTCCCGACACCACGGTCCCGGTGCTGGTGCTGGACGTCACGGAGGAGGAAGGCAACAAGATCCTGGCGCCGCTCGATCCGCTGGCCGGCATGGCCGAAGCCGACGCGTCGCGTCTGACCGACCTCGTGAAGTCGATCGAGTTCGACGATGCCAACCTGCAGACGATGGTCGAACGGTTCGCGTCGGATAGTCGGCTCCATGAACTGGCCTCCGTGGTCACCCAGGACGAGGCCCCATCACCACCCGACGCGGCGGTTACCCAACCCGGAGACGTGTGGATCCTCGGCAAGCATCGGCTGATGTGCGGCGATTCCAGTCTGCCGGCCGACGTCGATCGTCTGCTGGCCGGCGCCGTGATCGACCTGGTGAACATGGATCCTCCCTACAACGTGAAGGTGGAGCCGCGCAGCAACAACGCGATCGCCGCGGGCTTGTCCTCCTTCGGCGGCCTCATGAAAAACCAGGACGGCGACGTGGCCCGTCATCCGGACAAGACACCAACGTCGCGGAAGTTGCGGGCGAAGGATCGGCCGCTGGCCAACGACTTTGTTTCGGAGGGGCACTTCGAACATCTGTTGCGGGCCTGGTTCAAGAACGCGGCCCGCGTCCTCAAGCGTGGCGGCGCGTTCTATATCTGGGGCGGTTACGCCAACATCGCGAACTATCCGCCGGCCCTGCAGGACGCTGGGCTGTACTTTTCGCAGGCCATCATCTGGGTGAAGGAACATCCGGTGCTGACGCGGAAGGATTTCATGGGCAACCACGAATGGTGTTTCTACGGCTGGCGAGACGAGGCGCCGCAGTTGGTGCGGTTGGAACGCGATCACGCCAACGATCACTTGCCGTGCTTCTATGGTTGGAAGTCCGGCGCCGCCCACAAATACTTCGGACCGCCCAACGCAACCGACGTCTGGTCGGTGAAGAAGGTGAGCCCGCAGCAGATGGTCCACCTCACCGAGAAGCCGGTCGAACTGGCCGCCCGGGCGATGCAGTACTCGACGCGGCCAGGCGAGGCGGTGCTCGACCTGTTTGGCGGCAGCGGTTCGACGCTCATCGCGGCCGAGCAGCTCGGCCGGCGTGCGTTCCTGATGGAGCTCGACGCGCTATACTGCGACGTCATCGTGAAGCGCTGGGAAGAGTTGACGGGCCGCAAGGCGGTGCGGGCGACCGATCCAGTCGACCGCAACTGCTCGGCCCCGGTCACGAGGTGCAAGGACGAACGTGCTTGCCAGGCGGCTGCTGGTGACACAGCGACCAGCGACCGCGCGCCGACCAATAACGATCGTTATAGCCAGCCCGGCCGGCGGCCGCACGACATGGGCCTGCCCAAGCAACCCACGGTGGAAGCCCGACCATGAAGCGCGGCCCCAAGCCACAGCCGACCGCGTTGAAAGTCGCCCGCGGCAACCCCGGCAAACGGCGGCTGAACGCCGCCGAGCCAAAGCCAGCGGCCCAGCTGCCGCCCTGCCCCAGTCACTTGAAAGGAGAAGCCCGCAAGGCCTGGCAGCGGTTCGCGAAGGTGCTCACGGTGGCGGGCATCGCCACCGTGGCCGATGCCACGGCGCTGGAGCTCTTGTGCACCTCGCTCGCGCTCTACGCGGAGGCGCTCGCCTACGTGCAGAAGCATGGGCCGATCTGGCTCGAAAAGGGGGACAGCAAGATCCCGAAGTTCGCCTACTCGCCGTACTGGTCGGTCATGAATCGAGAGTGGAAGAAGATCACGACGCTGCTGCGTGAGTTTGGGCTCACGCCATCGAGCCGCTCGGGCGTGGTGGCCATCGGGCCGACGGCGGTCGCCGATCCGTTCAAACAATACTTGCAGAGCGCTTAGATGAGATGCCGGCGAAGACCAACGAGCAAATCGTCAACGGCTACATCGATGGGGTTCTGTCGGGCCGCATCGTGGCCGGCAGACTCGTCCGGGCAGCCTGCCAACGTCACCGCGACGACCTCCGCGAGGCGAAGCGCAAGGGTTTGTATTTCGACCGTGAACTAGCCAACCGAGCGATTGATTTTTTCCCGCTACTGCGGCATACGACGGGCGAGTACTGCGGCCAGCCATTCATGTTATATCCGTTTCAAATGTTCATCGTGTGGTGTCTGTTCGGCTGGCGGCGCTCGAGCGACGGCATGCGGCGGTTCCGCCGCGCGCTCATCAGCCTGGGCCGCGGCAACGGCAAGTCGCCGTTCGCGGCGGGCCTCACGCTGCTGTTGATCGGTTTCGACACGCCGCTCGAACAACGGGCGCAAGGCTACACGCTGGCGACGGAGAAGAAGCAATCGCGGATCGTGTTCGACGAAGTGTCGCTCTACGTCGAGCACGACCAGCGACTGAGCCAGTACATCGAGCGGCTGAAATCGAACCTCTACATCCCGGCCACGGCGAGCACGCTCGAACCGCTGTCGGCGACAGGGAAGACGAAGGACGGCCTCAACCCCCACGTCGTTGTCGTGGACGAGTTTCACGAATACCAGGAACACCACCGCAAGGTGTGGGACAAGCTCGTCACGGCGCTGGCGAAGCGGCGGCAGCCGCTGCTCCTGGTGATCACCACGGCCGGCGATGAGAACTCGAAGCTCTGGCGGGAGTTTGACACACTGGCGTCGCGCGTCGTCGAACGCGGCAACAAGATCGAGGCGGACGATCTGTTCGCCTTCATCGCCCGCATCGACGACGACGACGACCCGCTCGAGGAGGCCAATTGGCCCAAGGGCAATCCCATGCTCGAGTTCGGCGTCGTCAAGCGCGACGGCCTCCGCAGCATGGCGGCCGACGCGAAAATCGACCCCCACACGCTGGCCCGGTTCACTCGCTACCACTGCAACCGCGAGGTGCGGAGCGACCGCAAGGTGATCACCGCCGAGATGTGGGCTAGCGGCGACGGCGAACTCCCCACGCTCACGGACGGGCATTGTCACGCCGCCCTCGACTGGGGTTGGAAAAACGACCTCACGGCGCTCGCCCTGGCCTTCCCGCTCGAGCCGATCGAGATCGACGGCACGCTCAAACGCCGCATCGCCGTCGCCGTCGACTGCTGGATTCCCGAGAGCGGCCGCCGCAATCTCGCGCTGGAGCCGTGGGCCTCGTGGATCCGTGACGGCTGGCTCCGCGTGACGCAGGGCAAGATCACCGACACCGAGGCGATCTACGCCCGGCTCCGCGAGCTGCAGCAGCTCTACGGGATCCGCACGATCGCCTGCGACCCCAACAACTGCCGCGAGTTCGGTTCGCGGGTGCAGAACGAGCTCGGCATCCCCGCGTTCTGGTTCGGCCAGGCCCCGGGCAAATACAACGAACCGATCATCGAGATCTTGTCGATGCTGCATGAGGGGCGGCTCCTCCACGGCGGCAATCCGCTCCTTGCCTGGAACGCCCAAAACATGGTCCTCAAAAAGGACGCCCGCGGCTACGCCATGCCCGACAAGGAACGGAGCGAGGACAAGATCGACGCCATCGTGGCGGCGGCGATGGCCATCAGTGAGGTGATGTTCGCGGAGCAGGCACCGAAGTACGACTATTACGAGACCCACGACGTCGAGGCAGGCTAGCGATGACCAAACTGTA
>CAYMXT010000110.1:0-13576 GCA_964394415.1 uncultured Planctomycetales bacterium | reverse complement strand
GGGTCCTGGCTGCCGATCTGGCGGACGTGCGCGAGCTGGTCCGCGTCCAGCTTCTCCCGGAGCTGCGCCGCAAAATCGAGGAACGGCCGCTGGGACACGAGCACCGGCATCAGCGTCGGCCAGGCCCACAGCCACGTCAGCCAGGTGGTGCCGACCAGCACGCCGAACGAGGCGTTTGTGCGTTGCCGGCGGTACAGGGCCGTCGCGAGGAAGCTGCCGGCGGTGAAAAGCAGCGCGATGACGACGTAGGGTTGCCACAGCTCCGCGGGGGCGAAGCCCTCGGCCCGGCCGATCTTGCGATACCAGAGGTGGGCCGCGAACGCGCCGCCGATGAAGAGTGCCGGAAGACCGATGAAAACGCCCAAGGTCGCCAGCCGCCGCAAGAACAGGCTCGGCGGTCGCTCGGGGTCGAAGAAATGTGCCAGCTCCAGACCGAGCAAGACAAACAGCGGCGGCAGGGCCGGGAGGAAGTAGCGCAGCTCTTTGCCCGCGGAGACGGTGAAGAAGGCGAACAGCCCGACGAACCACAGCCCGAGGAAATGCAGCGCGTCGCGCCGGGCGCTGGCCGGCGGCCGAAAGAGGTGGGCACACGCCCAGGGCAGTGACATCGAGAACGGCAGGCAATACACCAGCGGCGGGGCGAGGTAGAGAAAGTGGAAGTACCACTTGCGCTGCCCGGCGACGTTCGGCAGGTCGCCGGTGAAGCGGTCCCAGAACTCGACCCGCCATTTCGCCAGGGCCGTCGGCTCGAGCGTCAGGACCGCCGCGGCCCACGGCAGCCAGGGCAGCAGGAACACGAGTAGCCCGACGAGGTGGATCGGTCGAAACAGCAGTCGCCAGCGGCGCTTGATGACGACGTAGAGCGCGAGCGGCACGCCGACCAGCGCGAGCGGCATCGGGAGTTTGTAGAGCATCCCCAGGCCGGCGGCGAAGTAGCCCAACAGCCACAGCGCCGTCTGCCGGCGGCCGCGCGGCTCGAGCTCAGCCGCGGTGTAGAGCGACGTGAGTGCGAGCGTGGTCAGGGCGGCCAGGCCGAGGTCGCTGGCCCCGCGGTGTGACCAGTAGAGCGTCAGCACGCTCGCAGCGCACGCAAAGCCGCCGAAGATCGCCGCCCGTTCGCCGGCGATGCGGCGGGTGAACCAGAACACGCAGATCACGATTAGCAGGGCGCCGACGGCGTTGGGGATGCGCGTGGCGGCTTCGTCGATGTTGGCCGGCCCGCGCAGCCACGCGGTCAGCAGCACGGTCCAGTACGGCCCCGGCGATTTCTGCATCCGCGTTTCGCCGGAGAAGCGCGGGACCAGCAGGTTGCGCGGAAAATCGCCTTCCTGCATCTCGCGGGCGGTCTGGGCGACCCAGCAATCGGTGGGCTCAAAGCGCGCCCCGCCGTTCAGATCGTAGAAGCAGACGAGGGCCGTCCAACCGACCAGGGCGATGAACCAGCCCCAGGTCGCAAGCGACATGGGTCCCGGCCCGCGGTCCGCGGACCCCGCCGCGGGGGCGCCGCTCACGCCCGCGGTTCCTGGGCCGCCAGGTCGGCCAGCGGGCCGTCGATCGCGCGGTTGATCTGAGCCATTAGGGCGGCGTAGTCGGCCTGGGTGCGCATGAGCGTCTTGAGCAGCGCGTTGCCGGCCAGGTTCGTTTCCATCTCCCGCAGCCTGTGTTTGTCCGCGACCTCGATGGGCTTCTGCTCGGCCTCCAGGCGGTGGAGGCGTTCCACGTGTGACTCGTACTCCCGCAGGAGCTGTTGCGCCCCGCCGTCGGTCCGCACGCCCCGCTGCGCTTCGTAATACGCCCGCACGGTCGGATGGGCCACCAGCGCCGCGCCGAGCGCCTGTGCCTGCGCGACCAGATTCTGCACGTCGTTCATTTCACACCTGCCTTCTCGGCCATTGTCCCAGCGGGATTGTAACCGGCGGTCAGGCGTGATGCAGGCTTAGGCCGCGTCGATCTCCTCGGTGGTCCAACCGCGCAGGAGGACGCCCCGCGCCAAGTCCTGGTCGCGAGGGTGAAACTCAGACAGTGGCGGGTACGACATTCGGGCGGGAAGTTCCTGTCGCAGGTGATCCAAGCCGCTGGCCAGGCCCGCGCGGGTCAATTCCTGCACGATTCGCTCGTTCAAGCGAAGTCGCCCGCCTGGCAGGATGCCCAACAGTCCAGAGTCGTAGGCCCGGTGGTAGAGCGGGTTGAGAGCTATGCCATTGTGCGGCTTATCGGTGCTGCGCGGATCAGTTACCGGAATGATGTGGGCGGCGTCCACCAATCGGAGCGCGACCGCACTTATCGCGCAGCGGTAGTTGTACGCACGCAAGACCTGCGGTCTAAACTGTGCTTCGCGGAAACGCTGGACGATTGAGACGACCTTATGCCGTCGGGCGCGCATCAGGTCGTTGGCGCCCTCGTCGATGAACGCCATTTCTCGCTCGGGATCTGCCTCTATCAGATCGTTGGCGTGATCGATCTGATCCGTGCATTCGTACAGACGCTCCGACTCCTCGAGGTACCAGAGGAGGTAATCCGGATGCACGGCGATCGCAATTTCGTCACCCTCGCGCACGTGCCGCGTTTCGGCCGCCAGCCCGTCCCGCTCCGCCCTTTCAAGTGTATCAAGGCTGATTTGGAGGCTGGGTGAACCGGCCGTGAAGTGCTGATGTCGGCGCGCGTCCCAAAACACAAACGTGTGTGTCTCGTCGCTCCAACCGCCGACGATTGCCCGGACGCCCGGTCGGAGCACGAACCGGTCGACACCCGTGGCCTGTACACGGCGCTCGCGAGGCCGATTCCGTCCCTTGCCGCCCGGTGTTACAGCCCAGAGATTCAGATCTAACTGATAGACCAAGTGCTGGGCTACGACTGTGCAGCGCTGCGGTCGCGAACGGCCAGGAGCCGCCAGCCAAACGCGCGCACTAGCCAGCTCCAGCGCGTTGACGAATCGTTCGACAAGTGCCCTAAACTTCGCGCCTGGCATGGTCCGCACTCCGCCCGCGTGTACGTCCGCGCAACACCATCTCAGCGGCCGGATTGCTGAAGAGCGGCTCGTCCAGAAAGCGAAGCATGGAACCGCGCATGTACTCTAGCTCACGTTCGAAGGCCACCCAGCGCACTCCTCGTTTCTCGGCCACGGCGCCGGTGACGTTGCTACCTGCAAACGGGTCGAGCACGAGCGCCTCGCGCCCGATTACGAGAAGGTCGAGAAAAAACTCGATGAGCCTGGCTGGATACCGCGCGGGGTGGGGACGAATGCCGTAGTCCTTGCACAGCCGCAAGTAGCGGCTGTTCGACTCAGTATTTGCAATGCTAAGGACGTTTGCCGGGATGGCGCCTCCGTTGTCGCGATCGAACTTCTCGGAAATGTCATGCCCGCTCGGTCGCTTCTTGGCGACGTATCCGTTCTTCAGCAACGATCTCATGCTGGGGCTGTACGGCACGAGTACCCGCCGGTTGTCTGCCTGTGGGTACTCCGTCTTGCTGAACCACCAAACGGTGTTCACGGCGTCCTTGACGCGCACACGGCGTACAGTGACCCACTCAGCGGGCGTGGGCAGTCGCGCCGGGTTCACCCAGTAGAAGTCCTGCGCGAGAAAGAAGAGCTTCGACAGCGCCACGGCAACTTCGAAGTGGTACATGCTTCGGACCGGCGCGCCCGGAACCCACGAGCCCCCGATATCAAGCACGAAGCTCCCGGTCGGCTTCAGAACCCGTTTGATCTCCTCGCAGAACGGCAAGAACCAATCCAAATAGCGCTCGGCAGGTTCGTTGCCGTACTCTTTCTTCCGAACCAGGGCAAACGGCGGACTGGTGACAACCAGATCCACACTTTCGGGGGGAACGCACTTCAGCGCTGCGAGCGAATCGGTGAGGAACGCGGCCCCACAGTTCGTGGCGTAGAATGGCGTCTGTTGGCCAAGGCCGACGTTTCGCAGCCACGCGTGACTGCCGCGCGGCAACCCGACTGTTAACACACCTCACCTCCTCAGTCGGCATTGTACCGGGCTGTCAACCACCTGGTAGAGGTGCTGCCGACGGGTGCCGCAGAACCCCCTACAAGACCCACAGAAACAACAACGCCACCACGATCAGGACCACGAACACGACGAACGCGGGGTTTCGCCGGCTGGCGTCACCGCCGGTGGGGACGATCCACTCGCCGCAACTGGGGCAGCGGTCGGCGAATTCGTACACCGGTTCTCGGCAACTCGGACACGGGACGGTCGGCGTGTCGTCGTCGCGCTCGTCCGGGTCAACATCGCGCTCCTGCGGCGCGTCGGGATCGTCGCCGTCCCAGTCATCGTGCGGCTCGGGCTCGTCGTGGCGACCGGGCATCTCATTTCACCAGTGGCAGCACACGCTTGAAAAGCTCCGTCCCGGACTCGTGCAGGAGCTGGAAGATCGCGGATTCCACCGTCGTCACCACCGCCCCGGCCGCCCGCAGGCCGTCGAGCGCCACCTGGTAATCAAGCGCCCGCCGCGAACCCACCGCGTCCGCCAGCACCACCGGCTGCATCTGCATCTCGAGCAGGTCGAGCGCGGTCTGATACACGCATACGTGCGCCTCAATGCCGACCAAGAGCACCTGCGCCCGCGCGACTGCCGTGATCCGCTCCCGGCACTTCTCGTCCGCACAGAAGCTGAACGACAGCTTCTCGAACCGCGGCGCCCCGGCGGCCGCCGCCGCGATCACCGGCGTCGTCGGCCCCAGCCCGCGCGGATATTGCTCCGACAGCGTGACGGGCAGGTCGATGACCGCGGCGGCCCGGATCATCTGTTCCGCCGCCGCGACGACCCGCGCGTGGTCCGCAATCTGCGGCAACAGCCGCTCCTGAATGTCCACGATCAGCAATTGGGCGTGCTGGCGGTCGAGCCTCACAACGTGTGAATTTGGCATCGTGTCGAGTTCCTGTGCAGGGCGTTGCGTAGTGTCATCGACGTGGGGCGCCGCTGCAAATCGTCGTCGGCCCCTGGACACGCCGTTGGCCGCGGGCTACGATAGTGGTGGTTTCGTGCGAGTTTCTACAGTCACGGATGGCGAGGTAACGCGATGGACCGCGAAGAGTATCCTGCGCCGATGGGGGACAGCGTGGCCGTGTCCGACGACGAGAGTGAAAACGCAGCCGTGAGTGCGGAGCCGTTTGAGGCCGCGGCGGAACCCGTCGATCTCGCGCCCACGGACGCGCCGGAGTTGCGCTTGCTGGCGCCGGACGCACCGCCGCGCGACCTGCCTCCGGAGCAGATCATCGAGGCGCTGCTGTTCTCGGCGGACACGCCGCTCAGCGCGGCCCGGCTCGGGGAGCTGTCGGGTGTCGGCAACGTGACGCGCGTACGGCTGGCAATCGCCGAATTGAACGACAAGTACCGCGACGCGCGGCTGGCGTTCCGCGTCGAGGAAATCGCGCGCGGCTACCAGATGCTGACGCTGCCGCAGTTTCAGCCCTGGGTCGCGAAGCTCAACCGCCAGCAGGCCCAGACGCGGCTCAGTGCCGCGGCCCTCGAAGCCCTCGCGATCGTCGCGTACAAGCAACCTGTCATCCGGGCCGAGATCGAAGCGATTCGCGGCGTGGCCAGCGGCGAGGTGCTCAACCGCCTGCGCGAGCTGGGCCTGGTCAAGATCGTCGGCCGGGCGGAGATCGTCGGCCGGCCGCTGATGTACGGCACGACCCGCAAGTTTCTCGACGTCTTCGGCCTGGCGGACCTCGCCGATTTGCCGCCGATGGAGTCGCTGGCGCTGCGGCGGCCGGCGGCGAAGGAGCCAGCCGCGGCAGTCGTCCCGGAGCAGGCTCCGTCGCGCGCGGTGGCGGTCAGCGCCTGACCTGGTTGTAGCGCCGTCGATGTAGCGGCCCGCGCCTCGCGCGGCCGTGCCGCGAATGTGTGGCAACGCTCGCTAGCGCGTCGCGGCTCTGAATTGCACCGGCCGGGGGCCGATGCTTCCCCGGTGCGCGGTTCGGATTGCGGGGTGCATCACACGCGGAAGAGCGCGCCTAACCGCTTGCCCAGCATCAACGACGCGCCCACGATCGTCACCGTCAGAATGACCATGCCCCACACGCCCAGCGCGGAGGCCATCTGAAGGCCCGCGTTCGGATCGTCCGCCAGCGCGTAGATCGCCTTGGTGAGCGGGTAGGTCTCCTTGTCGAACGCCAGAATCAGGCTGTCCGACACCTCCAGCATCGAGCGGCTGAACACCAGCATCCCGCCGGCGATGAAGTTCGCCGTGAGCAGCGGCACCGTGATCGACAGCATCGTCCGCAGCGGTCCGGCCCCCAGGTTGATCGCCGCTTCCTCCAGCGCGACCGAAGTCTGCTCCAGCCCCGCCGCGCACGAACGCACCTGAAACGGCAGCCGTCGCACGGCGTACGCGATGACCAGCAGCGGGGTCGGGTCGGCCCGCAGCGGGTTGAGGAACGCGAACGGCGAATCGCCCTGCGTCAGAACAAAGTAGCCGAACGCCATGACGAGGCCCGGCACCGCCAGCGGCAGCATCGCCAGGCTGTCGAGCGTCGTCGTCAGCCATGAACGGCGCCGCACGATGAGGTACGCGACTACAAAGCCAAGCACGAGGTCCACGGCCGTGGCAATGAGCGAGTAGTGGAAGCTGTTGACGACGCTGCGGGCCGCCAGGCCACGATTGGGGTCGCCCAGGGCCGCCACGTCGCGCACGAGTTGTTCGTGGTACTGCCCCGTCAGACGGTCAGGCGAGAGCTCGATAATGCCGGTCTTCGTCACGCTGCCGAGCACGACCGCGATGTGCGGCAGGACGGCCGTCAGGAATACGAGCGCGAAGGGCAGCGTGACCAGCAGCGTGCCACCCAGGCCCAGGCGGCGCGGCTGCGCGGCGACGGTGGCCTTGGCCATCATGCCCGTCGCGGGCCGTCCCAGCACAAGTTTCCCTAGCAGATATAGGAGCACGCTGACGGCCAACAGGACGGTGACGAGCGCGTACGCCTCGCGCGAGGGGCTGGTCGTCTTGAGGTCGTCAAAGATTTGCACCGCGGTGACGTTGCGATAGCCGACCATGAGCGGCGTGCCCAGCTCGGTGAACGCCCAGATGAACACGAGCGTGGCGCCGGCGAAGATGCCGGGGCGCAGCAGCGGCAGGGTGATCCGCCAGAAGCGACGCCACGCGCCGGCCCCGAGGTTCTGGGCGGCTTCGTCGAGGGCGGGGTCGATGTTCGCAAGCGCCGCTTGGACGTTGAGGAAGGTGATGGGATAGAGGTAGAGAGCTTCGAGGACGACGCACGACCAGAACGGGTGCGCCAGCCAGTCGATCGGCTGGGCCGGATCGAGCCAGCCGAGGTGCGCGAGCAGCAGGTTGACCCCGCCATTGCGGGACAGCAGCCCCTTCATGCCGATCGCACCGACGAACGGCGGCAGGATCATCGGCACCTGAATCGCGGCCAGCCAGCCGCGTTTGCCGGCGAAGTTAAATTTCTCGGCCAAGAGCGCCAGCGGGATCGAGATGATCAGGCAGAGCAGTGTGGTGTAGGCCGCCAACGCCACGCTGTTCCACAACCCCGCGCGGTACAGGTCATCCTCGAGCACCCAGCGGAAGGCTTCGAGCGTGAGCTGCCCGGCGTCGTCCTCGAAACCTGTCCGTACGACGGCCCAGATGGGGGCCAGCAGCAGCGCCCCGAGCACGGCGAGCAATGACAGCGTCAGGACATGAGATGGCCAGCGGCGCATGCGGCGGGGATTGTAGCGTGCCCGAGCGTGTGCCATCGTTCCGAGAATCCGCGGCGCAGCGCGCGCTGCTCAGGCGGCCGCGGGTTCCAGTGTGACCTGCTCGGTGAGCAGCGCGAAGGCCGGTGAGCATCCGCCACAGCGCAGGGAGCAACGGAGCAGCGGCACACGATCGCGCCAGGCGTTACCGCGTCGCCGCGACCGCCGGCCGGGCGGTCTTGCCGCCGACGTGCGCGAGGGCCTGTTCGAGGTCTGCGATGATGTCGGCCTCGGTTTCCAGACCGACAGAGACGCGAATCAGGGTCGGCGGGATGCCGGCTTTGCGCAGCTCCTCCGCGCCCATCGCCGCGTGCGTCGTGGACGCCGGATGCGTGACGATGGTCTTGGCGGTGCCCAGGTGGGTGGCGTGCAGCAGTAGTCCCAACCCGTCGATGATCTTCACCGCGTCGTCGTACGTTCCCTTAATCACGAACGACAGCAGCGAGCTGAAGCCCGTCATCTGCTGGCGGCCCAGGGCGTGATAGGGGTTCGATTCGAGCCCGGGGTAGTTGACCGTCGCCACCAACGGATGTCGCTCCAGGAAGCGCGCCAGCGCCAGCGCGTTGCTGCAATGCCGCTCCATGCGCAGGGCCAGCGTTTCCAGGCTGTTGAGGTTCAGCCAGGCGTGGAACGGCGACATCGCCGGCCCTAGGTAGCGCATGCACCCGCGCCGGATCGCGTCGATCGCGGCGTGCGGGCCGCAGACGATGCCGCCCAGGCTCGAAGCGTTGCCCGAAACGTACTTGGTCGTCGAATGCACGATGAAGGTCGCGCCCAGCGCGGCGGGGCGTTGCAGCGCCGGCGTGCAAATCGTGTTGTCCGCGATCAACGGGATGCTGTGCTTCTCTGCCAGGGCGGCGAGGGCCGGAATATCACCAACGAACAGCCCTGGGTTGCTGGGGCTTTCCACGAACAGGAACTTGGTGCGCGGCGTGATCGCGGCGGCCCAGGCGTCGAGCGACTCAGGCGCGGTCACCCAATTCACCTTGGCGCCCATCTTCCGAAACCCCTCGCTGAACAGCCCGAAGGTGCCGCCGTAGACGCGGTTCGACGAGACGAACTCATCGCCCGGCTCGAGCAGGTAGTGCGTGAGCAGCAGCGTCGCGGACATCCCGGACGCCGTCGCGATCGCGGCCTCGGTCCCTTCCAAGGCCGCCATGCGCTTCTCGAAGGTCTGCACGGTGGGGTTGTCCCACCGGCCGTAGGTAAAGCCGGGCTTGTCGCCCACGGAGATGGCCGCGGCCTCGCGCGCGTCCGCGTAGGGATATGCGACGCTCTGAAAGATCGGCGTGGACATCGCGTTCGGCTGAAAGTTCTCGTGCCCCTCGTGAATGGCCTGCGTTTCGAACCCACGGTCGGTCATACGACCCTCCTCGCGGCGCTGCGTCCGCGGCTGGTGGTGTCATGGCGCCTCTGCGAGCCGCAGTCTAAGGGCGCACCGCCGGACTGACAATGCCGTGAGCCGCCGGCGGAAGCGGGCGAAAACTCGCTTGCACGTGCGCCCCCGCGGCCGATATGATGCCGACAGGTGTGTTCGGCCCCATCTGCGGGGCCCCCCAATAGTGGAATTCGCAACGCAATGCAACGTGGGCCCGGGTGTAGTGTGACCATCGCGCGCGGCGCACCATCCGCGCGCGGATGGCCTGCGCGTCCCGCCCCGCTGTCCCGTCTGTTCGCAGTTTCAGCGCAGGAAACCACACACAGAGACCAAAGGAGGTTTGACATGTCCACCATGCATTTCTTACCGCGCGCGCTGCGTTGGGCGACCCTCGCCGGCTTGGCCGCCGCCGGGGCGGTTCTCATGGGCGGGTGCCCAGCGCCACAAGACACCACGTCGGCGGATGACCCAGCGCTCGAGGACCAGATCAAGGCCATCGTTGATGAGCAGCTCAGCGGGCGTGTCCAACCCGGACCCGCCGGCCCCCAAGGGGAACCGGGACCGGCTGGCGAGCCGGGTTCCGCCGGCGACGACGGCCTCGCCGGTTCGCAAGGATCAAAGGGCGACCAGGGCGACCAGGGCGTCCAAGGCATCCAGGGGTTGCCCGGCACACCCGGCAGCAACGCGACGATCACCGCGGGCACGGGCATCGTCGTGGATAACGGTCGCGCCTCGCTCGATACCGCGTTCACCGACGCACGCTACGCCTTCGCGGCCGGCGTCGGCCTGGTCTGGGACGGCCTGACGTGGAGTCTCGACACGGCGGTGACGAACGCGATGTACTGGCGCCGGGGGGGAAACACCGGCACCGACCCCAACGCCGAGTTCATCGGCACCACCGACGACAAGTCACTGACGTTCCGTGTGAACAGCGCACCCGCTCTGCGCATCTTGCCGGACGCCGACAGCCCCAACCTGATCGGCGGGTTCGCCCAGAACTTGGTAGTCGCCGGCGTGCGCGGGGCGTTCATCGGCGGGGGCGGCGCGGACGCGGCTTTCCAGCAGGTAACCGACGACTATGGCACCGTCGGCGGCGGGCTGAACAACCGCGCCGGCGACAACGCGGGCACCACAGACGACCAGATTGGCGCGACGGTCGCCGGGGGGCACACCAACCGCGCGAGCGCGGGGTACTCAACCGTTGGCGGCGGCCAATCGAACACTGCCAGCGCGTTCGCGGCGACAATTGGCGGCGGCGCGAACAACGCCGCCAGCGGCTGGGAGTCCGTGATCGGCGGCGGCCGATCAAACGTCGCTGCCGAGCGTTACGCGACTGTTGCTGGTGGGTACAACAACGGCGCAGACGGAGTCACCTCGGCTATCGGCGGCGGCGAGTACAATTTGGCGAGCGGCACCTCTTCGGCCGTCGCCGGCGGAGCCGAGAACCTCGCAAGCGGCTTGATGTCGATCGTTGCCGGCGGCCAGTCCAATTCGGCCAACGGCGCTTTTTCGACCGTTGGCGGCGGGGGGGCGAACGGGGCCAACGCTCCTGGCGCCACGGTGGCTGGCGGCGCGTCCAACACGGCCGGGGGCCAGTACGCGACCGTCGCGGGTGGCGGGCTCAACGCGGCCGGCGGCCACTATTCAATCGTCGGCGCCGGCGTGGCCAACTCTGCCGGCGGCAGCAAGGCTGCCGTCGCCGGCGGCGAACTTAATGGTGCCTCCGGGAACCACTCATTCGTTGGCGGCGGTCAGTCCAATGCCGCCGGCAGTGCTCACTCGACCGTCGCCGGGGGGCAATCGAATGTGGCGGGTGGCGATTGGGCGGTCGTCGCGGGTGGCAAGTCCAACGCGGCCAACGGTAGCTCGGCAACGGTGGCCGGGGGGCAAGCTAATTCCGCCGGAGACGACTTCGCAACGGTGGGCGGAGGTGCTACCAACACGGCCAGCGGGGCGCATGCAACCGTCGCGGGCGGCAGCTCAAATACAGCCGGCATCGATTATGCCACCATCGCCGGCGGGTATTCGAATACGGCCAGCGGCGGGAGCGCTGCGACCGTCGGCGGCGGCGAGTCCAACACAGCCGGCGGGGGATTCGCGACGGTCAGCGGCGGCGCCGTCAATGTCGCCAGCGGTCAGTACGGGACGGTCGGTGGCGGGCATTCGAACGAGGCCAGCGCCCCATCAGCGACGGTCGCCGGCGGCGAGGGCAATCTGGCCCAGGCGGACGGCGCGACGGTCGCCGGCGGCCTTTCAAACATTGCGGACGGTCAAACCGCCACCGTCGGCGGTGGCTTCCTGAACACCGCCAGCCAGAGTTCCGCAACGGTGAGCGGCGGCTCCTCCAATGAGGCCAGCGGCTCGGCGGCGACCGTCGCCGGCGGCTCTACGAATGACGCCAGCGGGCAGTACGCCACCATCGGCGGCGGCCATTCCAATACGGCCAGTGGCGAGCGTGCGACCATCGCCGGCGGTTTCGGGAACACGAGCAGCGGGCTGGAGGCCGCAGTCGGCGGCGGCCAGTCCAACACCGCCGTAGGTGAACACGCGACCATCGGCGGCGGCCTGAGTAATCTCGTGACCGAGCAGTTCGCCACCATCGCCGGGGGCCAGAACAACGAGGCCGGCGGGTATGCCGCCACGGTGGCCGGCGGCCAGAACAACACGGCCGCGGCCGACGTCCAGCACGTGTTCATTGGCGGAGGCTACGCGAACACCGCCAGCGGCGACTCGGCGACGATCGGCGGCGGCTCCTCCAACGTTGCCGGCGCCGCCGGCGCGACCATCGGGGGCGGCGGGAGCAATGTGGCCAGCGAGAATTACGCCACCGTTCCCGGCGGCGCGGGCAACCAGGCTACGGGCATGGCGGCGACCGTCGCCGGAGGCGCGGTCAATACCGCCGGCGGGCAGTACGCGACCGTCGCGGGCGGCACGCTCAATACGGCCGGCGGCAACTACGCCTCGGTCGCGGGCGGCGAGGTCAACTCCGCCTCTGGCGCGTACGCGTTCGTCGCCGGCGGGAAGCAGGTGGTCGCGTCCAAGCACGGCCAGGTGGCCTTCGGCGGTGGGGCGTTCGCGAACGCGGGCGACGCGCAAGGCTCGGTTTACGTCTTGCGCAACCGGACCACCGACGCGGCCGTGAGACCCCTCTACCTGGACGGCTCCTCGCAGCGATTGACGATCGCCAGCGGCAGAACCCTGGTCTTCGACGCGTTGGTGGTGGGGCGCGGTTCCAACGGCGACTCCGCAGGCTTTCAGATTCAGGGCACGATCGAGAATGTCGGCGGAACCACGACGCTCGTCGGTCAGGCGATCGTCACGGCGCTGGGCCAGGACAATCCGAGTTGGAGTGTCTCGGCGCAAGCCGACAATGCCAACGACGCCCTGCTGATCAATGTCCAAAGCTCGGTCAGTGTGGAAATCCGCTGGGTCGCGTCCGTGCGCACGACGGAGGTCAGCTTCTAGCGCCGCGCACCGTACAGCCGGCACGCTGAGCGGCGACCGCCCGTCACTCAGAACGCGACGCGGCGGCGAGCGCTACACGGCCGCGCCGCACGGGCGAACGCCAACCGCCGGCGACGCCGCGCGCTCTGGCGCGTTACATTCGCATTCCGGTGTCGCCGAGACCGGCGCGGTGTTGCGGCACACCTTGTTCGCGCCGCACGCCGCCGCTGGGAACTTGCGCCCCCGGCACGCAACGCACCTTTGGCAAGGAAACTCGGGCGGCGCGTCAGAGCGGCCCGCTGGCGGTCTATACGCCAGTGCCCCGGCCGGATCGATCAGCAAGGCGACCATACGGCAGGACGAGAAATGAAGCTGCCAGGGCCCCCGGTATGTACGTGGAGCGCAGAGCCTGGGCCGAAGGGTAGGTGCTCTGCTTGGCCGGCCGAGCGCGAGCTTGGCCGGCCAGCCCCACGACGATTAAGACGATAAACAGATATGTAACTGCGGCATACGGTCGAGTCCCGCACGCCACATCTACGACGTCTGCGCCGACGCCAACTTCAACCACACCCGCATCCCCGATCAGGACCGCGCGGGGCGCTTCCAGGCGGCGGCGGGCGGCTTCCCCGCTGCCCCGGGCCTCGTCAGGACGCAGCCGCAATGTGCGCCCGCGCGCTGCGTGAATCCCGCGGCTCAGAGCGTCCCGGACTTGCGGCCGGGGTGCGGACCAAGTTCCCCCGCGTTCGGACGCCCGCGTCCGCCCCGCACTCTGGACCCGGCCCCCCCGGGCTGCCGGCGTTTGCCTGACTATCATCTATCATTGAGCCGCAGGGCCGAGGTGCGAACGTGGTCATGCCGTGCAAAGACGGAGCTGTGCCAGCTACAGATGGTCAACCGCTGGTGTACGTCGTTGATGACGACGAGTCGATCCGTGCGACGGTCCTCCGCGTCGCGGAGTCGGTGGGCCTGGAAGTGCGAGCGTTCGAGGCGCCCGGCGAGTTCCTCGCCCAGCTCGACCGCACGCGCCCGGCGTGCCTGGTG
>CAYMXT010000109.1:1447-13672 GCA_964394415.1 uncultured Planctomycetales bacterium | reverse complement strand
ATCTACCGCTCGCCGAAGCGTCAAACACGCTTGTGCCATGTTCGCAATAACTAATTATAGTATAAGCATTTAACAATCAGTTGATCGCTCTCCAACTATGTTTTCAGAATTGTCTTGACAGCGCGGCCGGTTCCGGTAAGATATACGCTCGTTCGTGGTCGTCAGCCGCGCCGGAGACCGTTGGGCGCGTCGTCCGGCAGGGCTGGCCGCGCTGGCCGGTTCGTCGTGTGTACGTCGCACACGAGGTTCGCGCGGCCGACCGCGTGCCGATGGCAGGAGGATTGAGATGAGGCCTCGTAATACTGGGACGACCCGCCGCGCGGCGCCGTTTGGGGGCGCATTCGCCGCGCTGTTGTGCAGTTTCGCGTCGGCGGTCACGTCGGCGACCGTGATCGAAACGGTGGGCATCGGGAACAGCGGCAACGCGCCCAGTGCCTACGGTTTCGGGGCGGTGGGGTATGCGTACGACCTGGGTAAGTACGAGGTGACGGCGGGTCAGTACACGGACTTTCTGAACGCCGTCGCCGCCACCGACACTTACGACTTGTACCACACGAACATGTGGTCGAGCGGCTACGGGTGCAAGATTCAGCGCAACGGCGCCCCCGGTGGCTACACGTACAGCATCGCGGCCGACTGGGCCAACCGCCCCGTCAGCCTGGTCGGTTGGGGTGACGCGGCGCGTTTCGCCAATTGGCTGCACAACGGCCAACCGACCGGTCCCCAGGGGCTGGCCACCACCGAGGACGGCTCGTACTTCTTGGACGGCGCCATGACCAATGCGCAATTCACGGCGGTCGTGCGCAAGGTGAATGCCACGTGGGTGCTCCCGACGGTCCACGAATGGTACAAGGCGGCCTATCACAAGAACGATGGGGCGACGGGCAACTACTTCGAGTTTCCCACCAGCGACGATGCGACCCCCAGCAATCAACTGATTGACCCGGACCCAGGCAACAACGCGACGTTCAAGGTCGGCAGCGCCTGGACGATCGGGGCCCCGTACTATCGCACCGAAGCCGGCGCGCATGAGAACTCGGAAAGCCCCTACGGCACGTTTGATCAGGGCGGCAACATCTACGAATGGAATGAAACCCTGCGGTCGCCCGGCCAGACGGACGACCGCGGCATCTGGGGGGGGAGCTTCAACGACACGGTGGATCGCATGCGCGCGTCGTACTCGTTCCTGGGCAGCCTGCCGGACCAGAACAACCTGCTCGTCGGATTCCGCGTGGCGCTGATTCCGGAGCCGACGTCCGCGGTGCTGCTCGCGTTGGCCGGCGCAGCGCTGCGCGTGCGGCGCGGCCGACGCGGCTAGCGCGGAACCTGAGGAGACACCGATGGCGCGCTTCACGACGATCGCCTGGTCTCACGGCCTGCGCTGCACTGTCGCGGCCTGCTGGGTGTGCCTTGGCGGGATCCATGCGGACGCGGCCGGGCCGCCGAACATCGTCTGGGACAAAGCGGTGGGCGGGGCCGTGACCTATGTGGCGTTTTCGCCCGACGGTCAGATCCTCGCGGCCGCCAACGTGGACGCGACCGTCACGCTTTGGCGTACTTCGGACGGGGCCCTGCTCCGCACGCTCACGGGTCACGGCGGGCAGGTCCGCTCGGTCGCGTTCGCGCCCGATGGCCAGACCGTCGTTACGGGGAGCTACGACCAGACCGCCAAGCTCTGGCGCGTTTCTGACGGGCAGTTACTCCGCACACTGACGGGCCACACACACTACGTCTGGACGGTTGACATCTCGCCCGATGGTCAGACCCTGGCTTCCGGCAGCTTCGATCGGACGATCAAGCTCTGGAAGACGTCGGACGGCAGCCTGGTTCGCACGCTGACCGGACACACGGACTGCGTGCTTTCGGTCGAGTTTTCGCCCGACAACCTGACCCTGGCGTCGGGCAGCCAGGATCAGACCATTCGGTTGTGGACGGTCCCGGACGGCGTGCCCGTTCAGACGCTGACCGGCCACACGGACTCCGTGCGCCGCGTGCCCTTCTCTTTCGATGGCCAGTTGCTCGCCTCGGCCAGTTACGACCAGACGGTCAAGCTCTGGGCCGCGTCGGGCGGACCGCCGCTGCGCACGCTGAGCGGACACGCCGCCGTCGTCTACACGGTCGCATTTGCTCCGGACGGCGTGCTGCTGGCGTCGGGGAGCAACGACGAGACCATCCGCCTGTGGCGCGTCGCGGATGGCACGTTGCTGACCACGTATGACGAGCAGGCGGCCCCGCGCGTCGAGTCCCTGACTTTCTCGCCGACCGGGCTGTTCCTCGCTTATGGGCATGGCGGCACGTTGGTTCTGGCGCGGAACCCGTTCCCGCCGCCGGCGCCCGGCGACCTGAACTGCGATGGCCAGCTCAACTTCGACGACATCCACCCGTTTGTGCTGGCGCTTTCCGACCCGATCACGTACCAGGTCACGTACCCGTACTGCGACATCCTGAACGGCGATCTTGACGACGACGGCGTGGTCGACTTCGACGACATCAACGCATTTGTGGCGTTACTGAGCGGCGGTTGATCGCATGTGCCCGGCCGCCGGCGGGTCCGACCCCCCGCGCTTGCGGGGGTCGCGCGGCGCGGCGCAGCGCAAGCCTGTGGCTACTCGGCCGGCTGCGATGTCGGCAGCCGCGCGCGCCAGCGCGCGGATTCCTCCGATCGGCCGGCCGAGTCGTACAGCGCCGCCAGGAATTCGATGGCCGCGTGAGTGTCCGCGTGGTCGGGCCCGCGGGCGCGCGCGGTCCGTTCGAAGTGCTCATGGGCCAGCGGTTGCGCGTCCTCGAAACGGGTCATCAGCCGATACAGGTCGGCCAGATTGCGGAGTGAACTCAGCGTCGCCGGGTGATCGTCGCCCAGCCCGCGCCGGCGGGCCGCGAGCGCCTCGAGAAACAGCGGCTCCGCATCGCCGTAGCGTCCCGCCGTGGCGTACAGACTGCCGAGGTTATTCAGTGAGACCAGCGTATCCGGATGCTCCGTCCCGAGGATGCGCCGCTTGATCGCAAGGGTCTCGACATAGAGCGGCTCCGCTTCGGCGTAGCGCGCCTGGCGCTTGTACAGCACGGCCAGCGTGTTCAGGGACGACAGTGTTCTGGGGTGCTCGTCGCCCAGCACGCGGCGGCGGCCCTCCAGCGCGCGGCGGCACAGTGACTCAGCCTCGGCGTAGCGGCCCTGCTCGATATGGAGCTTTCCCAGGCTGTTCAGGGTGATCAGGGTTTCCGGGTGTTCCGCGCCGTACATGCGCAGGGCGAGTTCGAGGGCTTGGGTGAGCAGCGGCTCCGCTTCGTCGCCTCGGCCGCGCTCCGCGTACAAGTCCCCGAGATTGGAAAGTGCGGCCTGGATGCTCTTGCCGTTCTCGCCGCACGTGGCTGAGCTGTGCTCCAGCACACGTTTGAGTAGTTTCTCCTGCTCCTGAAAACGACCTTGGCGCTCGTAGAGCAAGGCCAGGTGGTTCATCGACGCCAGCGTGCGGCTGTCGTGCTCGCCCAGCGCCCGCTGACGCAAGTCCAAGGCCGTAACCAGCAACGTCTCCGCCTGCGCGAACTGTCCCATCGCCATGCGGGTCACCCCCAGCCGACCCATGGCCAGCGCCGTAAGCTGGTCTGCGTCCCCCAGCGCGGTGCGCCGCAGGCTCAGCGCCCGCTCGAAGTGCGTGGCGGCGGGCTCATGCGCGCCGAGCCCATGATAGGCCTCGCCCAACGTTTGGCGGATGGCCGCCTCGACCAGCGGCTGATCCGCGAAACGGCCTTCAATCGTCTGGGCGGCCTGGTCCAACACGTGTCGCACGGTGACATCGCGCCCTTTTTGCCGTTCCGGGTGCGCAGCCGCCAACAGATCGTTGTTCAGGAAGTCGTTGACGGCCTGCGCGATTGCGGCCTGCCGCTCCGCCTCGGCGCGCTGCTGCTCGGCCTCGATCCGACGGCGCTCGGCCAGGCGCTCCGCATCCAGCGCCCGATTGCGTGCCCGCGTGGCGGTGATGGCCTGTGAGGTCGTGCCGATGATCCCGATCACCAGCGCCCCGAAGGTCGCCGCCACGCCAATCACGAGTGGTTTGTTCCGCCGTGCGAACTTCCGGAGCCGGTAGAAGGTCGTCGCCGGCCGCGCGCGGATTGGCTCGTCGGCGAGATAGCGGCGGAGGTCGGCCGCGAGCTCGGAGGCCGACTGGTACCGTCGCGCCTTGTCCTTCTCGAGCGCTTTGGTCACGATCGTGGTGAGGTCCCCGCGAAACGCGGGGTTGCACGCAATGAGCGGCCGGGGTTCGTCCTCGAGGATGGCGCGCGCCGCCCGCGGCACCGACTGCGCGCTGCTTTCGATCGGGATGCGTCCGGTCAGTAGTTCGTAGCACAGAACCCCGAGCGCATAGACGTCGGCGCGGGTGTCGACCGCACCGGGATCGCCGAGCACCTGTTCCGGACTCATGTACGGCAGCGTGCCCACGAGCTGCCCGGTGCTGGTGTGGAGCGTGGTCGCGCGCACGTCCGCGTCGGTCAGGCGCGCCACACCGAAATCGAGAATCTTCGGCTGGCCGGACGCGTCCACGAGGATGTTCCCCGGCTTCAAGTCACGATGGATGACCCCCTGCTGATGAGCATGTTGAACGGCGTCGCAGATCCGCGCGACCAGCTCGAGTCGCGCGCCGGTCCCGAGCCGCTGCTGGGAAGCGAACTGGGTGAGCGGGCGCCCATGCACGTACTCCATCGCAAAATACGGCTGTTCGATCTTCAGGCCGGCCGGGGTCTCGATCTCCGCCGCGCCGGCCTCGTAGATCTGCGCCACCCCGGGGTGCTGAAGCCGCCCGAGCACCTGGGCCTCCAACCGAAACCGCCAGAGGGCCTGGCTCGACGTAACTTCAGACCGGATCACCTTCAGCGCCACGCTCCGGCGAGGATTATCCTGTTCGGCTTCGTACACCACCCCCATCCCGCCCGCCCCGATCCGGCTCAGAATGCGGAACTGTCCGATGCGAATCGGCCGCGGGTCCGTGCCGACCGCCGGGGAATTGGAATTCGCCGCGGCGCTTGTTTCGCAGCGCTTGGTCTCGCTTCGGCCCCACTCCCACACGGCCGCTGCGGGAACGATGTTGGGCAGCGGCAGCGATTTGCCATCCTGCGCCAGCAGGGCCTCAACCTGCGCCCGTAGGTCCGCGTGGCCGGCACAGGCTTCGTCCAGGTAGGCAATCCGCGCGGCGGCGTCCAGGCCGCAGGCCGCCGCAAAAACGCACTTCACCTGCTCAAACCGCTGCGGAGTCAACTCGCGGTCTCGCCCGTCAGTTCACCTCGGATCCAGGCGCGGGCCATCCGCCACTCGCTCTCCACCGTTGATTTCGACACCCCCAGGACGTGCGCGACCTCCTCGACCGACAGCCCGCCGAAGTACCGCAACTCGACGATCTTGCTCTGCCGCGGGTCTAGCGCGGCCAGCTTGTGGAGGGCGGCTTCCAGGTCCAACAGCTCAGGCGGCGCGTCCGCGATCGGCGTCACCGCTTCCGCGAGGGTCACGCGGCACAGCGCCCCGCCGCGCTTGTCGGACGCCCGCCGCCGGGCGTGGTCGGCGAGAATCTGCCGCATGGCCTGGGCGGCGATCGCGAGGAAGTGGGCGCGGCTGTGCCACTCGACTTGCGTTTGGTCCACGAGCCGGATGAACGCCTCGTGGACGAGCGCGGTGGGTTGCAGTGTGTGGTCCGCCGGCTGGCGACGAAAGTAGCTCGCCGCGACCGCCCGCAGCTCCGCGTAGACCGCCGCGAAAAGCCGCGGGGCCGCGGTCGGATCGTGCGCGCCGAGGGCGTGCAGCAGTTGCGTGGTCTCCTCGGGGCCGTGCATCTCAGCTCCGTCCCGGACCGGGGTCGCTTCAGTATACCGCGCCGGGGCGCAAGTCGCGTATTCACGTTTGGTTACATTCACATCCGAACATTTCGAGTGGGGGCTTTCCCGAGCCGACCTGGCCAGTTTGGCAAGGCCGGGGCGCCGCATTCTCGTGTTTCATGTTGGAGACACAGCGCGTGCCGCCGGCGGTGTGCGCCGGCGAGCCGTGCAGCAACGCTCGGCGTGGCCTGGACCAACGCCGCGCACGACAACCAGGAGACCGATCATGTACCTGACGAATTGCCTGACAGTTGGAATCGTAGTGGCCCTGCTGACGGGTGTGATTGGCCCGCCTGCGGCCTGCGCGGCGGACATCTACTACGTCCCGGCGGCCGGCGGGAACTGGAGCGTCGCCGCGAATTGGAGCCTGGGCCGCCGCCCGCAGGCGAATGACGCCGTGCGGATCGAGGTCAGCGGCAACGCCCACAAGGCGGTGAATTACGACTGGAGCGGAACAACGGCGTTTGACAGTCTCAAGATCGACGGTTCCGGCAGTTTTTATGGGGCGTTGTGGCACCTGGATCACAGCATCATGACCGATTACATGTATGTCGGTCACGACGGGGAAGCTTGGGAGTGGATGGAAGGCGACGCCTTTCTCTGGATCCTCGAGAACCTCTACGTTGGATACCAGAATCCCGGCCCGGGCTATTTCTACCTGAATGTCGGCCCCTACGGCGTCCTGGTGAACGGCATTTCGTACGTCGGGTACTCGGGCACCGGTGACTTCGATCATCGGAACGGGTACCACCAATGCGAGCACCTCTTCGTCGGCCAGAGTGCACCCGGCACGTACGAATTGCAGGGGCCCGTGAGCACAAGCACGTTGACGACTGCGTATTACGCCGTCATCGGCAATGGCGACGTGGGCACGTTTGAGCAGACGGGCGGCACGTTTGACGACTCGGGCGCCCTGTACCTGGGTCTGAACACTGGCGGCAGCGGCACCTACCTGATGAAGGGCGGCGCGCTCAATGCGGACCACATCTCGAGTGCCTGGAACGGCGACGGCTATTTCACGCACACTGGCGGCACGGTAACGACCAGCGGCAACGTCAACCTCGGGTGCCAGGGCACGCACCCCTATATGGCCTGGTACAAGATCAGCAATACGGACGGCGCCCCGGTGCTGAACATCGGGGGCGATCTGCTCGTCGGCCCGCAAACGCTCGCCAAGTTTGAGCAGAACGCCGGCGGCACGGTCAACGTGACCGGAAACCTGGAACTCTGGAAAGGGACCACCGCGCCCGGCAGTTCCAGCTACTTCTACATGGGTACGACCGCCGGTTCGTTTTCCACCGCCGGCGTTCACAACTACACGGGCTACTATGACCAGGACGGGGGGAGCATGTCCACGGCGAGCTTCACCAACGACTCCTCACAGGGCATCAACCTCGACAACTCCGCCGACTGCCGCGCCAACACCTTCACCAATAACGCCGGCAGCGTCACGCTGTGGCGGAACGCGATCCTCCGCGGCAAACACGCCGGCGGCGGCAGTTACTACGTCTGCGACTTCACCAACAACGCGACGTTCCAGATGGGCAGTGCGGCCACCTACGGCGGCAGCTTCCGCGGCTTGCTGACCAATTACGGCACGTTCACCTACTGCCAGGGCGATTTTGCCCAGAGCCGGCTCATCAACCATGGTACGTTCGGCATTAACGGCAACTTCACCTGCAACCGGCTCGTGAACCAGGCGAACATCACGGTGCCGTCGGACCGCTGGATCACCGCCACCGGCACGGGCTACGCGAACGCGGTCGAGAACAACGGCAACCTCTCCCTTTCGCCGCGCGCCCACATCGACGTAGGGACGAGCAGCAAACTGGTCAACAACGGCCCGATGTACGCCGGCGGCCCCGGTTCCGACTATGCCCATCTGTTCGGCGACCTGGAAAACAACAACTACCTGTTGCCTTCTCAGAGCAGCCTCCCATCTGGACACTTCTACATCAATGGGGACTTCACGGCGGCGTCGAGCGCCGAACTGCGCATTCGCATCCACGGCACGTCGACCAACGACTATGACCGCCTGAGCGTCCAGGGCGCCGCGAATCTCGCCGGCGAGCTCGACGTTCGCCTGACCTCGGGCTTCGTACCGAATGTCGGCGACACGTTCTGGCCGGTCGCCTACAGCGCCCGCGTGGGCCAGTTCAACCCGGTCTATCTGCCCGCCCTGCCCGCCGGCCGCTACTGGCGGCTGCGCTACGAATCGCTCGGCGTGAAGCTGGAGGTCGTCGCTCAGCAGTTCGAGACCGGCGATTTGAATTGCGATGGCGCCATCGACTTCAGTGATATCAACCCCTTTGTCCTGGCGTTGAGCGACCCGGCGGGCTATGCGGCCATGTATCCAAGCTGCGACATCCTGAACGGCGATTGCGACGGAGACGGCGCCGTGGATTTTGACGACATCAATGCGTTCGTGGCGCTGCTTTCGCAGTAGCGCGCACGGCTTGGCAGTGGATGCGGACGCCCCGTTTGAGCCGGCTGGGGAACAGGCGCGGCGTGCGCGTTGCCCAGCCGGCGTGTTACCAGGCACGGGCCTTGGTATAGTCCGGGGGCGCGTCGCCCCGCGCTGCGACGCCTGACCCCGGCTGAGGCGCTGTGCGGCAGGGGCCGCGCGCGGGCCGCGCGACGAAGCGTACACGCGAGGCGCTGGATGCAGAAGATCCTACTGGTCGCGGCCGGCAGCGCGGTGGGGGGGGCGCTGCGCTACCTGGTCCAGGGCTGGGGACAGACGCTCGTGAACGGTTCGTTCCCGCTGGGCACGCTGGTCGTGAACGTACTCGGATGTCTCGCGATCGGCTTTCTCAACAAGGCGCTCACCGGCACGCTCGTTCCGGCGGAGTACCGCGTCGCGCTGACGGTCGGCGTCCTGGGCGGGTTCACGACGTTCTCGGCCTTCGGGTGGGAGACGTTTGCGCTCGCGAACGACGGCCAGGGTCTGCGGGCGATCATGAACCTGCTGCTCAGCGTGGCACTCGCGCTGGCCGCCGTCCTGATCGGCTATCGGCTCGCGGAAAGGTGGCTGGGCGCATGACAAGCCGCCGCCGCCGCGCCATAATGCCACCGTCAGCGAGGACCGCGCGATGAAGCTCGAGGGTCAGGCCAAGTTGCTGCGGGTTTTCATTGGCGAGAGCGACCGGTGGCGCGGCCAACCGCTCTACGAAGCGATTGTGCTCAAGGCCCGCGAACTGCATTTGGCCGGCGCCACGGTGCTGCGCGGCCCGATGGGTTTTGGCGCTCACAGCCGCCTGCACACGGTGAAGGTGCTGCGGCTGTCCGAAGACCTGCCGATGGTCATCGAGATTGTGGACAGCGCCGCGAAGATCGCGGCGTTTCTGCCGCACATCGACCAGATGGTGACCGAGGGGCTGGTCACCCTGGAAGACATACACGTGATCCAGTACCGGGCCAACGGGAAGGCCGCTGGGCCGCGTGTGCAGAGTTGAGTAGTTGAGTAGGCTGGGCGGCGCGAAGCGCAGCCCGGCACGCGGGCCAACTGATTGACCACGTGCGACAGAAGCTGAGAATCCTGTTCCTGTGTACCGGCAACTCCTGCCGCAGCCAGATGGCCGCGGGTTGGGCGCGGCACCTGCGCGGCGACGTGCTCGAACCGTATTCCGCCGGGCTCGCGCCGCAGGGGCTGAACGCGCGGGCGGTGCAGGTGATGGCGGAGGCGGGTGTCGATATCTCCGGCCAGCGTTCGAAGCACGTGGACGAGTTGCGTGACGTGTCGTTTGATTACGTCGTGACGGTTTGTGACCACGCGCACGAAAGCTGCCCGGTGTTTCCCGGCCGGACCAAGGTCGTCCACGCCGGTTTCGACGACCCGCCGCGGTTGGCGCGCGACGCGGCGACGGAGGAAGAGGCGCTGCGCCACTATCGCCGCGTGCGGGACGAACTTCGGGCGTTTGTCGAGAAGCTGCCGGGCGTGCTGGAATCAGAACTAACGTAGTGGAGTGCGACATGTCTTCTACGGCCAACGCTGACGACGCCCAGACCGTTCGTGAGCAGGTGCGGGCAGGGTACGCCGGCGTCGCGCGAAACGGCGGACTTGCGTGCGAGCCGACTGGATCGTGCTGCGGCGGATCGGGGAGCGCGAGCGCCGCCGCGCTGGCACAGAAGCTCGGCTACGACGAGGCGGAACTGGCGACGCTGCCCGAGACGGCCAACCTGGGCCTGTCCTGCGGCAACCCGACCGCCCTGGCGGTCCTGCGCCCCGGCGAAGTCGTGCTCGACCTCGGTAGCGGCGGCGGGTTCGATTGTTTTCTCGCCGGCCCGCGCGTCGGCCCGACCGGCCGCGTCATTGGCGTGGACATGACGCCGGAGATGTTGTCGAAAGCGCGCCACAACGTGGCGTCCTACCGCCAGCGCACGGGCCTGGACAACGTCGAGTTCCGCCTCGGTGAGATTGAGCATCTGCCCGTACCCGATCACAGCGTTGACGTGGTGATCTCAAACTGTGTCATCAACTTGTCGCCGGACAAGCCGCAGGTCTGGCGTGAAATGGCCCGCGTGTTGAAACCGGGCGGGCGGGTCGCCGTGTCCGATCTGGCGTTGCTGCGGCCGCTGCCGGACGCGGTGCGCGGCATGGTCGAGGCGCTGGTCGGCTGCGTTGCGGGCGCGGTGCTCGTGGCGGAAACCGAGCGGCATGCGCACCAGGCCGGACTGGTCGATCTCTGCCTGGAGCAGAAGCCGGATTACGTGGCGTCCATGACCGGCTTTCAGGATCCGCTGTATCAGAAGATCGTCGCCGCGCTGCCCGCCGGCACGCAGCCCGCCGACCTTGTGACGAGTCTCAACATCACCGGCTGGAAGCCGGTGCCACAGCGCAAGCCGGAGTGAGCACGCATGGACGCTGGTTGCCCGACGCGATTGCCGTTGCTCGACCGCTTCCTCACACTCTGGATTTTCCTGGCGATGGGGGTTGGGGTGGTCGGCGGCTGGCTCTGGCCGGGCGTCGAGGGCTTCCTGAACCGCTTCCAGGTTGGCACCACGAGCATTCCGATCGCCGTCGGCCTGATCCTGATGATGTATCCACCGCTGGCGAAGGTGAAATACGAGGAACTCGGCGACGTGTTCCGCAACGTGCGGGTGTTGGGGCTGTCGCTGGTGCAGAACTGGGTGCTCGGCCCGATGCTGATGTTCGCGCTCGCCGTTCTGTTTCTACGCGATCAGCCGGAGTACATGGTGGGCCTGATTATGATCGGTCTGGCCCGCTGCATCGCGATGGTGATCGTGTGGAACGAGCTGGCGCGCGGCGACAGCGAGTACGCCGCGGGGCTCGTCGCGTTCAACTCGATCTTCCAGGTGCTGTTCTACTCGGTCTATGCGTGGTTTTTCATCACCGTTCTGCCGCCCCGCCTCGGGCTGACCGGCGCGGCAGTCCATGTGACCATCGGCCAGATCGCCGAGAGCGTGTTCATCTATCTGGGCATCCCGTTCCTCGCCGGGATGATCACGCGCGTCGTCCTGCTGCGGCTCAAGAACCGCGCGTGGTATGAGCAGCAGTTTATCCCGCGGATTTCGCCGGTCACGCTCATTGCGCTGCTGTTCACGATCGTCGTGATGTTTTCGCTGAAGGGCGAGCAGATTATCCGGCTCCCGCTCGACGTAGTCCGCATCGCGATCCCGCTGTGCATTTACTTCGTGTTGATGTTCCTGGTTTCGTTCTGGATGGGCCGGCGGATCGGCACCGACTATTCCCAGACCGCGACCATCGCCTTCACCGCGGCGAGCAACAATTTCGAGCTGGCAATCGCGGTCGCGGTGGCGGTGTTCGGGATCGGGCACGGGGCCGCCTTTGCGGCGGTGATCGGACCGCTGGTCGAGGTGCCGGTGCTGATCGGCCTCGTGAATGTGGCGCTCTGGCTCCAGCGGCGTTATTTCAACGTACCGTCCAACCGTGCGCCGTGAACGGCGCCGCCCCGGCGCCGGCGCAGCGCATTGCGGCCGTGATGCGCTTCGTCCACGAACACCAGGTTCCACGAACGGGCGGCGACCGTTGCGAAGTGCCGCGGACTCTTGGTCAGCGACAGCGCGGCCAGCGCTCGCTCCGTGTCGCGCCAGAATCCGTCCCGGATGCGCGGCCCCCCCCCGGCAACGGCGACGTCCAAGCCGAACCTGGCGGCCAGCTCCGCGGTGCCAGGTTTCCCGCTGCGCCTTGCTTTGCCGTGCCCGGCGCCCTATGCTGAAAGCGTGGTAGCACGCGGGCGGCAGACCGGGCGTGGCCACGGGTCACGCAGGCTGCAAGCTCCGCTCGGGCACCCGAGGCGGAGCCCGGCGACACGATGCGCTTGACCGCCGTCGAATGAACCCCTGGGCTGGAGGGTCTGGTTGCGTGTGGTGATTGAACAC
>CAYMXT010000109.1:0-1437 GCA_964394415.1 uncultured Planctomycetales bacterium | reverse complement strand
CGACACACAACCGCGCGGGGGGTAAACTTCTGAGAGGTTCCAGATGAGCACCCTCGCGAGTCATCGACACGTGGACCGCACGGAGAGCAGTGTGACCAAGGCCGACCTCGACTGGTCCAACCTCGAATTCGGCTACTACAAGACGGACTTCAACGTCCGCTATACGTGGCGCAACGGCGCTTGGGACGAAGGCACGCTCACCGCCGACGAGACCCTGCCGCTGCATATGGCCGCCACGTGTTTGCACTACGGCCAGGAGTGTTTCGAGGGCCTGAAGGTCTTTGAGACCCGCCAGGGGGAGGTGGTCGCGTTTCGCCCGCGGGACAACGCTCGCCGGATGACGCGCTCCTGCACCAAGATCCACATGCAGCCCCCGCCGGAGGCCATGTTCATCGACGCCCTGGAGCGCGTCGTCAACGCCAACCGCCGGTTCATTCCGCCGTACGGCACCGGCGCCAGCCTCTACGTTCGCCCGCTCGTGATCGGCACCGGCCCGCAGATCGGCGTCCGGCCGGCCACCGAGTACATGTTCATCGTCCTCGTTACCCCGGTCGGCCCGTACTTCAAGACCGGCTTCAAGCCCGTCGACCTGATCGTCGAGGAGCACGTCGACCGGGCCGCCCCCGACGGCGTCGGGGACGTGAAGGTCGGCGGCAACTACGCCGCGGGCATCCGCGCCAGTGTCGCCGCCAAGAAGCTCGGCTACACCGAGGTGCTCTATCTCGACGCGAAAGAGAAGAAGTACCTCGATGAGTCCGGCCCGGCGAATTTCTTTGCGATCACGAAAGACGGTCAGTATGTCACGCCGGCCAGTCCGTCGGTCCTGCCGTCGATCACGAACATGTCGCTGATCACCCTGGCGGACGAGCTGGGCCTGCGGCCGGAGCGCCAGCACATCGCGGTCGAGCGCATCTTCGACTTCCAGGAAGCCGGCTGCTGCGGTACCGCCGCCGTCATCACGCCGGTCGGCTCGATCACGTGGCGTGATCGCAAGGTTACGTACTGCTCCGACGGCCGGCCGGGCCCGCTGTGCCGCGAGCTTTATCAGCGCCTCCGCGGCATCCAGCTCGGCGATCTGCCGGATAAGTGCGGCTGGCTGCACCCGATTCCGCCGCCGCAGGAGTAGCCGTCGGTGAAGTGTGGCAGTTCCGCCCCGGGACGCAGCCCACGGCTGGCCCCGACGGGCGAGCTTGTGTGGTGACTCACAATAATCGCGTCGTATGGGGAGCATGGGCCTCCGGCCCGTGTCCCGGCGCGCCGGGATTCGCACGGGCCGGAGGCCCATGCTCCCCACCCAGATACGCTGCGGTGATTCTGAGTCACTACACTCGTGCGGTGACTCCGAATCACCGCCACGGAGGGGTGGAGATACCGGTCAGGTCCTAAATCACCGTGCGCGAATGGGCGGCGCCTGTCCGAGCCGCGCGCGCCAGCTCG
>CAYMXT010000108.1:6802-13919 GCA_964394415.1 uncultured Planctomycetales bacterium | reverse complement strand
TAGGCGTCGAGGTGGATGCGCGTGCCGCTCGGGACGCCATCGCTGAGGCCGGTCGCCTCGATGCGGATGGTGTGCGGATCGCTGGGATTGAGCACGGCCGTATATTCGACCGGGCCGCCGCAGCAGGTGTTGACGCTCTGGTAGTCCTCGCGGTCCGACGTGAGCACGATGCGCCCGTCGGGCAACATCTCGGGGGCGTAGTCGTTGGCCTTGTCGCTGGTGGCAGCGTGGCGGATGCTCGGATCGACGGGCACGTGGTCGGCCGTGGCGGGGACCTCGAAGAGCTGGGAATTGCCGAACTCGGTGCGCGTGGAGGTGAACAGGATCGTGGCGTCGCCCATACCGAAGTGCGCTCCGCCGCTCATTTTGATCGGGTTGGGGTTGTCGGCGTAGGTGGAGCCGTCGGTGACCTGCCGGAGGCTGGTGAGGGCGCCGGAGGCCGGGGTCCAGCCGGCGACGTAGACCTCCCAGTTGCGGCCCTCACCATCGACGGCGCCGGAGAAGAGAATCTGCGCGTCGTCGTCGGAGAACGTCGGGTGGCCGGTCCAGCGGGAGTCCGTCAGCGGACGCGTGGGCCAGATTGCGGGTGCCACAGCGGTCAGGTCGTCGTGGTCAATATCGACCGTGCTGCCGGTGTTGAAGTAGTAGACGCGCATCGCCTCGCAGCGGCGGCCGCAGGGATGGACGATGGTGATGCAGAACGGGACGCTGCACAGCGAGACGCACCGCGTTTCATACACCGCCACGCAGAAGTACTTGGCGGTGTAGATGATCATCAGGTCGTTGGGATCATGGCTGAAGTGCGGGTGGCGGTCGGGGTAGTCGTTGCTGGTGAGCTGCGTCAACGTGGCGTTCTCCAGGCCGCAGGCGCCGCCGCCGTCGATGGCGGTGAAGACCTCGAAGTCCGCTTGCGGGTTCGCGCCGCCGTTGGTGCGGGTGGAGCTCCAGACGACCTTGGTGCCGTCGGGCGAGCGGTCGGCGTGATTGTCGATGCCGGGGTCGCAGGTCAGCCGGCGGACGGTCCCGAGGCCGACGTCCATCGAATAGATGTCGAAGTTGCCGGGTTCATCCTGGTCGGAGACGAACAGGACTTCCTGGGCGTACGCTGGGGCGGACAACAGGCCCGCCAGAAACACGCAGAACGTCAGGCCAAGGGTCGTGCGATTCATGGGTCGGCTCTCCTTTGAATGTGCCGGGGCGGCGTCCGAAGCAGTCGTTCATCAACAACGGGCCGCAGCGGCGCGGCGGTGAGCGCAGGCGACGCGAACACAGTGCGACACCGCCGAAGCACCGCGGTAGTCAGGATGTGCGTCCGCACGGCTACGGCCCGAACAAGTCGCCGGCCGAATACACGCTTGCGCCGGCGAAGAGGCCGGGAAACGGGATCTGAAGAAACCCGGACCTCTATATACAAGTTTAACGGCGATAGACGCGCGGATCAACTCTTTGACGCGCGTGGTCGACGAATTTGCGAGTCACGCGGATCGGCGGCGCAAAGTGCCGGCTGGCGCCGACCCCGTTGCCCACGTGGGCACGGCCGGCCGCTCCGCGCGGCGCACGGCGCGTAAGTCACGCGGCGCGCGTGGGTTATCGGTCGCGTCGCGCGCGAAGATTCTTCAGATTTTGCTTGCCCTTGCGAAAAGCGCGGCGTAGAATTCGGCACATCGGAGGAGAAAGTGGTTGGCAACTCGGCCGATCATGTCTTGTTACAACTGAAGAGTCGCACGACGGTCGCACAAAGAAGCTAGCGGTTTGGGCAGTGTAAGCCAGGCCGCGATCGGTCCAGAGTCCGTGGAGGGCTTGCGCCGTGAATCCTGCGCGCCGGGATGTATTTGTCGACTTGTGTACGCAGCGGGACTATCTCGCGGCGGGCGGTGCTCGACCCGCCCTGAACACCCCGCAAGTCCTGCCGAACCTCAAACATCTGATGGCCTACGCTCGTTGGGCCAAAGTCCCCACGCTTTCCTGCGTGGACGCGCGCCGGCCCAACGACGTGCGGGGCCTCGCGCGGCCCGACTGCGTGCTGGGCACGTTCGGACAATTGAAAGTCCCCTTCAGCATTCTGCCCGACCACGCCTTCGTGAACTCCGACAACTGTCTGTGCGTTTCGCTCGACATCCTCGGACAGTTTCAGCAGGTTATCCTCGCGAAGGAGCATCGCGACCCATTCACCAACCCGAAGCTCGATCGCCTGCTCACCGAACTGCCCGTCCGGCGGTTCGTCGTCTTCGGCGTCGCGCTGGAAAGCACCGTGCGGCTCGTCTCGCTCGGGCTGCTCCTGCGGCACCAGCGCGTCGCCGTGGTGCATGACGCCTGCGCCTGGTGGAACGGCGAGGACGGGGCGATGGCCCTGCGGCAGCTCTCCGCGAAGGGCTGCGAGCTGCTCACCACGCAGCAAGTCGTCGAGAGCACCGTCGCTCAGCGTCGCCGACACCTGCGACCGGCGCGTCGCCGCTGGGTGGCGTGACGAGTTGCAAATAGCGAATAGCGAGCAGCGAGTTGACTCGGCCTGCGGGCCACTAACTCGCTACTCGCTATTCGCTATTCGCTACTCACTGCACGCCGCATCGTGCCGCCACGCCCCCGCCGCTATCATCCCCGCATGGCGTTGCCGTGCGTGGTGATTGTCGGCCGGCCGAACGTGGGCAAGAGCTCCCTGCTGAACTTGCTGGCCCGCCAGCGGATCAGCATCGTCGATCCGCGCGCCGGCATCACCCGCGACCGCGTCTCCGCGATGGTCGCGCACGACGACCGCTTCTTTGAACTGCTCGACACCGGCGGCATCGGCATCATCGACGCCGACCATCTCGAAGCCCACGTCGAAGAGCAAATCCGCCTCGCGATCGAACGCGCCACGCTCGTCTTGTTCATGGTGGATGTGCAGACCGGCCTGACGCCGCTCGATCAGCACGTCGCTGAGCTGCTGCGGCGGGCCGCGCGTCCCGTGCTGCTCGTGGCCAACAAGGTGGACGACCCGCGGCACGAGGCCGACGCGGGACAATTCGCGCGGCTGGGCTGGGGCGAGCCGGTGTGCGTGTCCGCGCTGCACGGTCGCGGGCGGACGGAGATTCTCGAACGTGTGCTGCCGCTGGTCGGCGACGGCTCGGACGCTCCGCCCGAGTTGCCGGTGATGAAGCTCGCCATCGTCGGCAAGCGTAACGCCGGCAAGAGCACGCTGGTCAACGCCCTGGCCGGCGAGCCGCGCATGATCGTCAGCGAAATCCCCGGCACGACGCGCGACGCCGTCGATGTCCAGTTCGAACGCGATGGGCAGGTCTTCGTGGCGATCGACACGGCGGGGGTGCGGAAGAAGTCGCGCATGGACGACATCGACTTCTATTCGTACACGCGGGCGTTGCGGTCGATCCGCCGGGCGGACGTGGTCCTGCTGCTCATCGATGCGCTCGTGCCCGTGGCGGAGGTCGATCTGCGGCTCGCCCAGGCCGTGCTCGACGAGTACAAGCCGGTCGTGCTCGTGGTCAACAAGTGGGACCTGGCGAAGGACAAGACCGAGCCCGGCGAGTACGGCGAGTATCTGACGCGCGTCTTCCCGAACCTGACCTACGCGCCGATCGCGTTCATCACCGCCCAGACCGGCCAGAACGTCGACGCCGCCCTGGCGGTCGCGCGGAGCTTGCATCAGCAGACGTACCTGCGCGTGCCGACGGCGGGGCTGAACCAGGCCCTCCAGGAAATCCTCGCCCTGCGCGGCCCGAGCCCCAAGCACGGCACGCGGCCGGTGAAGCTGTATTACGGCACGCAGGTCGCCGTGGCCCCGCCGACGATCGTGTTCTTCTGCAACGACCCGGGGCTGGTCCGGCCGGAGTACGAGCGCTTCATGCTGAACCGCCTGCGCGAGCTCACGCCGCTCAAGGAAGTGCCCATCCGGTTGTGGTTCCGGCCGCGCGGGCGCGGCGCCGTGGAGCCGCGGCGGTAGGCGCTGGGCGTCGTGTTTGGACAGGCGCGGCGTGCGCAGGTACCATAGCGGATCGATAAGTCGATTTATTGGTCCCGCCGGTTTGCCGGCTCAGGAGATACCTGCCATGACCGATTGGTCTCCCGCTTCACTGGCTCCTCGCTTCGACCGGGTGCGGATCGAAACACGCGGGCGCGACCTGCTCCGCGATCCGCTGCTCAACAAGGGGCTCGCTTTCACCCCCGCCGAACGCGACCGCTGCCACCTGCGCGGCCTGCTTGGCTCCGCCCACCTGACCATCAAGCAGCAGGTGGCCCTCGAGCTCGAGCACCTCCGCGCCAAGGGCTCCGACCTCGAGAAGTTCATCGGCCTGGCGGCCCTTCAGGACCGCAACGAAACGCTGTTCTATCGCGTGCTGGTCGAGAACACGTCCGAGCTGCTGCCCATCGTCTATACCCCCACCGTCGGGGCCGCCTGCCAGCAATACAGCCACATTCTCCGCGAGACGCGCGGCGTATGGATCACGCCGGACGACGTGGACCGCATCCCGGAGCTGCTGCGCAACGCGACGCCCGGCGACGTGCGGCTGATCGTCGTCACCGACAACGAGCGCATCCTCGGGCTGGGCGACCAGGGCGCGGGCGGCATGGGCATCCCGGTCGGCAAGATCGCGCTCTACTGTGCGGGCGCCGGCATCCACCCCTCGCTGACGCTGCCGGTCAGCCTCGACGTCGGCACCGACAACCCCGGCCTGCTCAACGACCCCTACTACATGGGCTGGCGGAACCGCCGGCTGCGCGGCGAATCGTACGAGCGCGTCGTCGAGGCGTTCGTGATGGGCGTCAAGCAGGTCTTCCCGCGGGCGCTCATCCAGTGGGAGGATTTCCACAAGAACATCGCCTTCATGATCCTTGACCGCTATCGCAACCGCCACACGTGCTTCAACGACGACATCCAGGGCACCGCCGGCGTCGCGCTGGCGGGCCTGTACGGCGGCCTGCGCGTCACCGGCGGCAAGTTATCCGAGCAGCGCATCGTCTACGCCGGGGCGGGCGCCGCCGGCGTCGGCATCGGCCGGCTCGTAGCCGGGGGCATGGGTTTCGAGACCACCGACCGCGGCAAGATCCACCGCGCCCAGGTCTTCCTCGACTCGGTCGGCCTGGTCCACGAAGGCCCCGTCATCAAAGACCCGCACAAGCGCGAATACGCCATGACCAAAGCCGAGATGAAGGAACACGGCTTCACCGGCGACGGCCCGTTCGAGCTGCTCGAGGTCGTGCGGCGCGTCAAGCCCACCGTGCTGTTCGGCACCACGGCCAAGCCCGGCACGTTCACCGAGGAAATCGTCCGCGAGATGGCCAAGCACTGCGAACGGCCCATCATCTTCGCGTTCAGCAACCCGACCTCGAAGGCCGAGTGTACCCCCGCTGAGGCCATCCGCTGGACTGACGGCCGGGCCCTCGTCGCCACGGGCAGCCCGTTCGAGCCGGTCGAGTACAACGGCCGACGGCACGTCATCGGCCAGGGCAACAACGTCTTCATCTTCCCCGGCGTAGGGCTGGGCGCGATCCTGTCCGAAGCGAGCGAAGTCCCCGAGTCGTTCTTCATGATCGCGGCCAAAACCCTGGCCGAGTGCATCACGCCGGACCGCCTCGACAACGGCGCGCTGTACCCGGATCAGAGCCACCTGCGCGACATCAGCGGACGCATCGCCGCCAACGTGATCCGCGAGGCCAAGCGGCTGAACATCGGCCGCATGATCCCCGACGGCGAGATCGACCAGCTCGTGCGCGATTCGATGTGGTTCCCTGACTATCCCGAGTACGAATGCGCGGCCGTCTAAACGGGGCGGCCGGACGAATCGCGCGTGGCTGTACTGACGATGCACTTGGACATACGATACCCCACCCGCGTGAAAGCGGTTTACGAGCAGGTTCGTCCCCCCAGGCCGCCGTGACGCCGGCGCGGCGCACGGAGGCGCGGGGCCTGCGTCAATTGCCGGCTGGCCGCGGGCCGCCGCGGGTGTTCGTCGCGGAAGCCCAGCGTCATGCGGCCGCGCGGCGGCTGACTTAGTGTGTTAACCTCGCCGCGCGCCGTTCTCAACGCCCCGTGAAGCTCATGAGCCTGCAACAGCGTCTGAGCCAGCACTTCGCCGCGGCCATTGCCGCGGTCACAAACGCCCCCCCGCCGGCGGACGCGGGCGTGCGGCCCGCGGGTGACGCGAAGTTCGGCGATTACCAGTGCAACGCGGCCCTGCCGCTGGCCCGGGCGCTCGGCAGCAAGCCGCGCGACGTGGCGGAACGGATCAAAGCCGCGGTCGCCCCGCAGATTGCTGACCTCGCCGAGCCGCTCGAGATCGCCGGCCCGGGGTTCCTTAACATTCGACTCAAACCGGAATTCCTGGCCGCATACCTGGCGCGCATTCCAGCGCCCGAGGTCCGCTCCCACGTTCCCACGTTCCCACGTTCCCACGCTGAGACGGACCGCGTCGGCTTGCCGCCGGTGGACCGGCCGCTCCGCGTGGTCGTCGAGTATTCGCAGCCGAACATCGCCAAGCAGATGCACGTCGGACACCTGCGCGGGACGATCATCGGCGACGTGTTCGCCCGTGTGCTCGGCTTTCTCGGACACGACGTGGTCCGACAAAACCACATCGGGGACTGGGGCACGCAGTTCGGCATGCTCATTCGTTGGTATCGCGAGCATGCGCTGCCCACGCCGGCGGCGCACGCCGACGTGCTCGAAGCCATCGAGGCGGATTACCGGGCAGCCCAAACCCGTTTCGAGGCCGATGCCGAGTTCGCGCGCGAAGCCCGTGAGGCGGTCGCAGCGCTTCAGTCCGGCGACCCGGCCGCACGCGGCGTATGGGAGCACATTTGTGCCGAAAGCTGGCGGGCGTTCACCGAGATCTATGAGCAGCTCGGCGTGTTGCTGACGCCGGCAGACGTGCGCGGGGAGAGCTTCTACAACGATCGGCTGGGTCCGCTGGTGGCGGAAGTGCGAAAGCGGCTGCCAGCACGCACACAGACTAATAGTCAGTGCTCCACTTCACAGACTGATAGTCTGTGCTCCACTCCACAGACTGATAGTCTGTGCTCCACTCCACAGACTGATAGTCTGTGCTCCACTTCACAGACTGATAGTCTGTGCTCCACTTCACAGACTGATAGTCTGTGCTCCACTCCACAGACTGATAGTCTG
>CAYMXT010000108.1:0-6702 GCA_964394415.1 uncultured Planctomycetales bacterium | reverse complement strand
CACAGACTGATAGTCTGTGCTCCACTCCACAGACTGATAGTCTGTGCTCCACTCCGCAGGCTGATAGTCAGTGCTCCACGACACAGACGAATCGTCTGCGCTGCACACCCTGGGGCGAGGTGCGCGACGACCAGGGGGCGGTGTGCGTGTTCATGTACAACGCCGACGGCACGCCGCGGTTCAAGGCCCCCGACGGTGCGCACCTGCCGATGATTATTCAGAAGTCGGACGGGGCGTACCTGTACGCGACGACCGACCTGGCGGCGATCCGCTTCCGGCTGTGCGACCTGGAGTTTCCGACCGGCCGCGGGGCGGAGCGGATCATCTACGTCACCGACGCCCGCCAGAAGCTGCACTTCGAGATGTTCTTCGAGTGCGCCCGACTGGCGCGCTGGCTCACGCCGGCGGCTTCGGTCGAGCATGTCACGTTCGGCAGCGTGTTGGGCCCCGACCGGCGGCCGTTGAAAACGCGCGAGGGGCAGAACGTCAAGCTGCGCGAGCTGCTCGACGAGGCCGAGCGGCGGGCGTTTGAGCTGCTGACGCAACGGGAAGGGGAGCATCGGCCTCCCGCCGGTGCGTCCGTTGACGACACCGGCGGCGCGACAGCGCTCTCCGAAGACGAAAAACGCCACATCGCCCGCCGCGTCGGCATCGCCGCGGTGAAATACGCCGACCTCTGCCGCGACCGCAACGGCGATTACGTTTTCAACTGGGACACGATGCTGGCGATGCAGGGCAACACGGCCCCGTACATGATGTACGCGTACGCCCGCATCCGCTCGATCTACCGCAAGGCCGCCGAGCGGAGCGGCTCGCCGGATGTATACGCCCCGCATGTGCGCATCGTGCTCGGAGAGCCGACCGAGCGTGCGCTGGCGTTGCGGCTGGCACGGCTGCGCGAGGCGATCGACGACGTGGCGGTCAACCTGACGCCGCACACGCTTTGCACGTATCTCTACGACCTGGCCGCGGATTTCATGCGGTTTTACGAAGCCTGCCCGGTGCTCGCGGCGGCGGACGAGGCGACGCGCCTCAGCCGCCTGCGGCTGTGCGACCTGACGGCCCGAACGCTGAAGCTCGGACTGGGGCTGTTGGGGATTGAGGTTGTGGAGCGGATGTGAAAGTCGAATGCAGAATGCAGAATGATGAATGCAGCGGTAGGCTGGGCGAAGCACGCGCAGCGGGCGCAGCCCAGCGAGCCGGCTGAAGCTCGGACTGGGGCTGTTGGGGATTGAGGTTGTGGAGCGGATGTGAAAGTCGAATGCAGAATGCAGAATGATGAATGCAGCGGTAGGCTGGGCGAAGCACGCGCAGCGGGCGCAGCCCAGCGAGCCGGCTGGCTGGGCTGCGCTTCGCTGCGCCCAGCCTACGTAAATCACCGCCGCATTTCGCCTTCGATCCGCCCGGACCGGATCGTGCCGTCGCGCAGGTTGACGACGACGTGCTGGCCGGTGTGCGGATCGAAACGCCCCGTGCGCTTGTCCTGCACGTAGATCCGCGCCGCCACGCCGGGCCGGCCGTGGACCTCGACCCGGCCCTGCTCGCGGTTGAATTCCAGCCAGTCCGCGTGAATCTCGCGGATTTCCGTGGCAAGCTGGTCCCGCATGTACACCCGCCCGCGGGCCGTGAGCGCCGCCAGTCGCAACGCCGCGCGCGTCAGCGCCCCGCCCCGCCGCGTCGCCGTGTCAGCCTCGTCCGCCGCGAACCAGCATTCGAGCCGATCACATTCGAGCGCGGCGTTGCGGCTCTGGACCGCGTCGAGCAGCTCGGGGTGGTCCGCCACCTGCGGCAGCATCTCCGCGATGTTCACCATTTCCTTGCCCGTGCGATGCACGAACACGACCTCGTCCTCGAACACGACCGTATCGCGGCGGCCGGGACCGTCGGGGCCGAGCGTGTACGTCATCCGGCCGTTGCAGCGCATCGCCGACTGGCTCGCTCCGCGGCTGAGCAAGGCCGACGGCAGGCCGAGCGCATCGCGGGCCGTGTCCGTCTCCTGCACGCCGCGGCGGTCCGTCATCAGCAGGTCGGTCAGCCCGGTCGTCACGATCTGGCGGTTGACGATGTCCACCTCGAGGAGCGGGGCGGCGATGCTGGCGTGGACGATCGGCTGGGGGTCGTCGTCCTCGTAGGTCTCGCTGAGCACGAGGGCCTGGTCGGCGGTCAGGCGGACCGGCTCCTTGCGGATGCGCTCGCGGTCGTCGGCCGCGTCCACGGCGAAGAGGTCGTCGGCGGCCGGTTCGCGCTGGTCGGTCCCGAGCAGCCGGCGGGCCTGGCGCCAGGCCTCCTGCCACGCGGGGCGCGTCTCGGGGGCGGCGGTGTCCGCGACATCTTCCAGGAGCAGCGTCAGCGTTTCGCTCTGAAGCTGCTCGGCCTCGGTTTGTGCAACGACCTGGCCTTCCAGCCGCACGGTGTTCCGCTGGCCGTCGATGTGCAGGCGTCGTTCGCTCGTGACGACCACGGGCACTGGCTCGCCGCGCTGCTGCCCCTGGAGGCTGCGCTGGGTGCGGAGCGTGAGGCGCGAAGGGCCGTCCACGTGCAGCGTCTGCGCACCGCGGTCGATGTCGATCCGCTGGCCGCGGACCGTGTAGGGGCGGGCGTGTACCAGGCCGGGCGTGTCCGTCGTCCCGGTTACGGCGGCCGTCGTCAAGCGGTTGAGGCCCTCGAACGCCGCGACGATGCTGTCGCCGCGGGCAGCGAGCTTGTTGTCGGGATCGACCAGGTCCGCGGCTTCGTGGATTTCCAGGCTGCGGATCACGAAGGCCGGCTGCTTGTCGGCCGGCCCCGCGGGCGGCGGTTCCAGCCGAGCGCTGACGCGCTCGCCGCTGATGCGCGCCCGGTCGCGGCGGATCATGACCGCGCCGGTGGCGTCCATCTCGCGCGGGTACAGGTTTTTCTCCGGTGACAGTGCGAACGCGAGCGCAAGCTGCCCGGCTTCGATCTGCCCCTTGCCGCTGGTGAGCACGACGCTGCCGCACGCCAGCGCCGTATCGAGCGATTCCTCGAATGACCGGCCCGCGGCGTCGGGCCGGAAGGTCACGTCAAGCTGGTGCGTGGAGAGTTGCTGTCCGCCCAGATCCACTGCCACGTCGCCGACGAACGTCGCTGAGCGCAGGTTCCCCACGTCCACGAGCGCGTTCGCCGCGTCGGACTCGGCGGCCGCCGTTGATTCCGCCAAGTGCAGCTCGGCCCAATATGTGCTGCTGATTGACGAAACGCGGGCCTGCGCACCGCCCCGGCGGGATCGCAGGGCGACGTCCCCGATCAGCTTGACGATCCGCGCGGCCCGGTCGATGAAGACGCTCTGCGCCGTCGCGGACAGGCTCGGACCGAGGCCGAATTCGACCGCGCCGCTTTCCGCGGGGTAGAGCCACACGCGCTGGGTGTCGTCGTGATAGGCGACTTTGCCGCAGCGGACCGTGCCATCGCCGCGCGTCATCACCACGGGGTGCCCGACGGCCTCGAAACGCCGGCGGTTCGGCTCGTCCGGCTCGCCGGCGGGGACGGGCCCCAGCGTGAGCGGGCCGCTCCAGCGGACGACCAGCCGGTCGCGTTCCTCTCGGGCGGGGCGGCTGGCGGGGGCCGACGTCGCCGACGCCTGGCCAAACTGGCCCGCGCCACTCACATCGAACAGCAGGTGAACTTCGTCGGCATCCAATCCGCCGACACGCTCGCTAGCGTGGTACTGCTCCGCCACGAGTCCGCCGGTCAGCACGCAGTCGTAGCCGGTCGGGGGTCGCGCGGGCCGTGGTTTTCGCTTCGCCCGCGTCGTGGGGCCGGGCTGCGTTTCGGCCGCGTCGCCGGACTCGGTTTTCAGGCCGAACAGCCCCGCGGCGGCGTAGAGCACAAACTGCTCGCCCTGTGCCAGCGTCAGCGTCTCGATCCGGTTGGCGGATTGGTTCCAGATCAGGTGCAAACCCGTGCCGGCCAGCTCGAAATCCTCGGCGACGACGGCAATCCGCTCGTCGGTCTTCAGCTCGCCAAGCTCCAGGTCGAACGAGAGGCGCGGGAGCGTAATCGTGATGATATCTTCCGGCCGCTCGGCCGCCGGTGAACGCTCGACCGCGGTCTCGCGATCCACGACCATCCGCACGTCGCCGGCCAGCCAGCCGAGCTTGGGCCGCATCTGCGATTCCTCCAGCCGCTCGACTGTGATCTGCCCCTCCGCCGCGGCGATCGTCGCGATCATCCCGCCCGGCAGTCGCAGGGCCAGCTCCGGCTCGGACACCAGGATTTCGCTCTTCGAGCCGGGCACCGGCTGCCACTCGCGGCACAGGAACATGTCGCGCGGGCGGCCGGTCTTGTCGTCGTACCGGCGGAACATGATCTTCCCGCCGGCGGGGATGCTCACGAGGTCGCCGACCTTCAGCGGCTGCGTCGTCGTCTGCTCCGGTTTCTGGAGCTCCGCGACGCCGCGCTGTTCGGCCCGCTCGGCCGCGGGCGTGCTGACGAGCAGCCCATAGCCAACGAAGACGAGCACGAGCACCGCGAGGGTGGCCACGGCGAGGACGAGGTTGCGAACCATGCGGGTACTGTTGACGCCGCGGGGCGGGTTTGCAACCCGCGCCGGCAATTGCGCGCCGGTCCGCAGACACCCCGGCGTGCGGCTCGTACAATCGTCACCCGGCGCGGGCGCTGCGCCCGTGCGCGCGTTCGCTCGGAGCACCCTGCGTGATCGAACAGGCCACCGTAATCGGCATCGGGGCGATGGGCACGGTCACCAGTCACATTCTGGCCGGTAACGGCACGAATGTGGCCCTCCTGGCGCGCGACGTCGAACCCGTCCACGAGATCTTCGTCGAGCGCGAAAACCGCCGCTTTCTGCCTGGCGTCAAGCTCGATCGGCGGATCACGCCAACCAATGACGCGGCGGCTGCGCTGGGCGGTTCAGCCTTGATCGTCTCGGCCGTTCCTTGCCAGTACTTGCGTGCGGCCTGGCAACAGCACGGCCCGCGCATTCCGCCCGGCGTCCCGATCGTGAGCGTGACCAAAGGCCTCGAGATCGAGACGCTGGCCCGCCCGAGCCAGATCATCGCGGAGTACGCCCCGCGTAGCCCCGTCGGCGTGATCTCCGGGCCGAACATCGCCAGCGAGCTGGCCCGCTGCTTGCCCGCCACGGCGGTCGCGGCGGCCCACGCGCCAGGCGTCGCGGAGCTGATCCAGCAAGCGCTCACGACGTCGTGGCTCCGGGTGTATACGAGTTCGGATGTCGTGGGTGTTGAATTAGCGGGAGCGCTAAAGAACGTAATCGCGATTGCCGCGGGCATCCTGGACGGCCTGCACGCCGGGGACAACGCCAAGGCCGCGCTCGTGACGCGCGGCCTGGTCGAAATCACGCGCCTCGGCGTAGCGCTTGGGGCCAAACCGGAAACGTTCTCGGGGCTGGCGGGCGTCGGCGACCTGATCACCACGAGCGTGTCCCCGCACGGCCGCAACCGTACCGCTGGCGAACGCATCGGCCGCGGTGCGTCCGTGAAACAGACGTTGAGCGAGAGCACCGCCGTCATCGAGGGCATTCCGACGACGCGGGCGGTGCTGGAGATGGCGACGCGCCACGGCGTCGAGATGCCGATCACGCGCGCGGTTTACGAGGTGCTGTTTGACGGCAAACCGCCGTTGGTAGCGATCACGGAGCTGCTGAACCGCCCGCCGAAAGCCGAATATTCTGTGTGAGATAGGCGATTTTGTATTGACGGGCGCGCGCCAGGGCCGTAAGATTCTGCGCGGTTGAGTGCGGTGTGGGTTGGGGCACCGCGTCCGAAGGTATCGCGAGCACGTAACACCGGTCTTCTCAACCTCCGTAGCGGCTTCATGTCTACCGAACAAGCCATGCTCTTGTCGCCAGGCGGGGCGGACAAGTTAGCTAGCGCCGTGCAGAACTTGCAGGAGGAGCTGATCGCGTGTCAGCGACTGGCCCTGCTGGGCAACATGACCGCGATGATCGCGCACGAGTTCAATAATCTGCTCACGCCGGTGCTGGCGCGGGCGGAGGCGGCCCTGACTTGTGCCGCCGACGGCGCGTTCGTCCGCCGCTCGTTGGAGCGGATCGTGAGTCAGACGCAGCGCGCGATTGCAGTCAGCCGGCGGCTGCTGGCGCTCGCGCACGAGAATGGGGCCACACCGGCAGCGTGCTCGGTAACGGTCGCGGTGCGCGAGGCCCTGGCGACGCTGCCACGGCCACTCGAGAAGGACGGGATCCTGCTGCGCGTGGCGATTCCGGACGACCTGCGAGTCGCGGCTCACGAGGAGCTGTTGACGCAGGTCCTGCTGAACCTGCTGCTGAATGCCCGGCGGGCAATGCAGAAGCGCTCGGGCGCGCTCACGATCACCGCCCGCATCCAGGGCGACGCGGTACAAATCGACGTGCGGGACAGCGGTTGCGGGCTGGCCCCCGATTTGCTCAACAAGGTATTCAATCCGTTTCTGGCGGCTGATCCGCTGGAGCGTCCGAGCGACTGGCAGCGGGTCGGGCTGGGGCTGAGCGTGTGCCGGATGATCACGCACCACCACGGCGCGCTGCTGCAAGGTTTCGCCAACGAAGACTGCGGCTGCACCTTCCGCCTGCTGTGGCCCCAGGCCGCCAACGGCTCACCGGCGGACACCCCGCGTAGTGCCTCCCAATGATCGCGTCGTCTTGGTAGCATCGACCTCCGGCCCGTGTCCCGGCGCGCCGGGATTCGCACGGGCCGGAGGCCCATGCTC
>CAYMXT010000107.1:3706-14016 GCA_964394415.1 uncultured Planctomycetales bacterium | reverse complement strand
GACCGCCGCATGAACGAGCTGGACGGCACGCCGAACAAGGCCAAGCTCGGCGCCAACGCGATTCTGGCGGTTTCCGTCGCGGTGGCGAAGGCGGCGTCCGCGGCGGCGGGGTTGCCGCTGTACCGCTATCTCGGCGGGGCGGCGGCGCACACGCTGCCGGTGCCGATGATGAACATCCTCAACGGCGGGCGGCACGCCGACAGCAACGTCGATTTTCAGGAGTTCATGGTGCAGCCGTGGGGCGCCCCGAATTTCCGCGAGGCCCTGCGGATGGGGGCGGAGATCTTCCACAGCCTCAAGACCGTCCTCAAGGACCGCGGCTACAACACGGCCGTCGGCGACGAGGGCGGCTTTGCGCCGAGCCTCAAGAGCAACGACGAAGCGCTCGAGGTGATTGCGCTGGCGGTCGAAAAGGCGGGCTACAAGCTGGGTAGCGATGTGTTCATCGCCCTCGACCCCGCGACCAGCGAGATGTGGGACAAAGAGCGGCAGGCGTACCGCTTCTTCAAGTCCAACCCGGACCGCTACGCCACCAGCGACGAGATGATCGACACTTGGGCGCGCTGGTGCGCCAAGTATCCGATCCGCAGCATTGAGGACGGCCTGGCGGAGCACGACTGGCCGGGTTGGGCCAAGCTCACCGCCAAGCTGGGCGACAAGCTCCAGCTCGTCGGCGACGATCTGTTCGTCACCAACGTCAAGTACCTGGAGCGCGGCATTCGCGAGCGGTCCGCCAACGCGATCCTGGTCAAGATCAACCAGATCGGCTCGCTGACCGAGACATTCGCCGCGGTCAACCTGGCGATGCGCAACGGCCTGGCCGCAGTCATCAGCCATCGCAGCGGCGAGACGGAGGACACGACCATCGCCGATCTGGCGGTCGCGACGAACGCCGGGCAGATCAAGACCGGCAGCGCCTCGCGGAGCGACCGCATCGCGAAATACAACCGGCTGCTGCGGATCGAGGAAGAGTTGGGGGCCGACGCGGTCTACGGTGCGAAGTTCTGGCGGCGGTGAGCTGTTGGAGGCTGAATCATGCGACGTGCGATTCTGGCGGTGTGTGGTGTCGTGGCGACGCTGAGCATCGGCTGTGCGACCGGCAATGCGATCAACGGCGACGGCAACAAGCGGGCGCTGGTGTTCCAGGGTCCGGTCAGCATCGCGGGTGATGACATCGAGGTCACCATCCAGCGCGGTTCGGACGTGTCGAAGCTCTCCCTCCTTGGCGACAGCATTCGCGTCGTCATCGAGGAGGGCGCAGCCGTGAAGAAGGTCGAAGTCGCGGGCGACGACAACGAAGTCGTCTGCCCGGACGGTATGACCTTCGAATACACCGAGCTGGGCGACGATAACCGCTTGAAACACCCGTGACCGCGCTGCTCGTTGGCGTCAGCGCGCGATTCCAGATGTTCGGAGCGAACATCTACCTGCTGATCGGGCTGCTCCTGGCCGGCGGGTTGCTTGTCTTGATCGTGGTTTCGATCTGGACGGGCGCGAAGATCGTCTGGTGGCAACGGCAACGCCGCCGGGCGGACGCCGCGGAGCAGCGCCGCAAGATCGGACCCGACGGGCGGCCGTACCCGCCGGCGGCGCGCGGGGTGTGCGGGCGGTGCGCGCGGGCGAGCGAGACGGTGTATCATCTTCCGGGCGGCGAGCGGCTGTGCCCGGAGTGCTATGCTCTACTCGGCTCCGTTAACCGCGGAGACGCAGAGAGCGCAGTGGTCGCGGAGAAGGAAGAGTAAACTGAATGGGCGTGCGCGAATGGGCGGCGCCTGTCCGAGCCGCGAGCGCAAGCTCGCGGACATACTTGCGACCGCTCGCGCGGTCGGCTCGGATCTGCGCTGCCGAATCGCGCACGGTGATTTAGAGATGACGTTGCCGGTGGCCGTTCTCCCTACCTTGTCTTCTCTGCGACCTCTGCGCTCTCCGCGTCTCCGCGGTTTCAGGAGGTCAACGTGACGACTGCAAGTCCGACGGTCGAAACGCCGCTGTACGCGGCCACGCCCGAGCGCAAGCTCAGCCTCAAGGACATGCTGGAGTATTTCGCGCGGCACGGCAGCATGCGCGTGTCCGATCTGCACCTGAAGGTCGGGCTGCCGCCGGTGTATCGTGTGGATGGGGCCTTGCAGCGGCTGAAGGGGCCGCCGCTCGACAGCGGGACGATGCAGGCCCTGGCGCGCTGCATCCTGACCGCGGAGGAGTGCGAAAACCTCGACCTGCACCACTCGGTGGACAGCTCGTACTTCACCGAAAACATGCAGTTTCGGCTGAACGCGTTTTTCGATAGCGACGGGCCGGTGCTCGCGATTCGGGCGCTGGACTCAAATCCGCCGTCGGTCGAGCAGATCGGTTTTCCGAACAACGTCTGGCGGGACGTCGTCGCGAAGCAGCATGGGTTAGTGCTGATCACCGGCATCACGGGCGCGGGCAAATCGACCACGATCGCGTCACTGATTAACCACATCGCCCAGACGCGGGCCTGTCGCATCATCACGCTGGAGGACCCGATCGAATATCGGCTCGCCAGCAAATCGGCCCTGGTGTCGCAGCGCGAGGTTGGCCGCGACGTGCCGAGCTTCGAGCGCGGCCTGCGGGATTGTCTGCGCGAAGACCCGGACGTGATCTTCGTCGGCGAGATGCGCGACCGCGACTCGACGGCCTGGACGCTGACCGCGGCGGAAACCGGGCACCTGGTTTTCTCGACGCTGCACACGCGCGACGTGCGCGGCACGGTGACGCGCGTCCTCGACATGTTCCCGTCCACGCGGCAGGAGGAAATCGCCAGCCAGCTTTCGCTCGGGCTGAGCCACATCATCTGTCAGAAGCTGGTGCCGCGTGCGGACGGCCAGGGCCGGGCCGTGGCGATGGAGATTCTGAACAACACCTACAGCGTGGGAAACCTGATCCGCGTCGGGAAGCTGGAGCAGATCTACTCGCTGCTCCAGAGCCGCACGCGCGACGTGCCGGACGAGCGGATGCTGACGTTCGAGCGCTCACTGGCCCTGCTCGTGAAAGCGGGACACGTCAGCCCGCTCGAAGCGGAAAAGTGGGCCAACCACCCGAGCGCGTTCCTCGACGAGATGCAACACGTGCAGCAGGACGTGAAAAGGTGATAAAGTGATAAGGTGATAAGGTGATAAGGTGATAAGGGGTCTGCGCGCGGAGGCTTCCTCCCTTATCACCTTATCACTTTATCACCTTATCACCTCGTGCCGCCAGCCACAGCCCCGCCTCGAACAGCACCAGCATCGGCACAATCAGCATCACGTGACTCAGTAAGTCCGGCGGGGCCAGCAGCCCGGCGATGAACACGATGACGACGATGACGATCTTGCGGTACTGCCGCAGGGTCTCCAGGGGCACAATGCCCGTGCGCGCCAGGAACAGCACGACCAGCGGCATCTGAAACGCCGTGCCGAACGCGATCGTCAACATCAACACGAACGACAAGTATTCGCCGATGCGAAAGTGCGTCGTCACGAGCGCCCGCTGCTGGTCGCGGACCAGTTGCAACGAGTACGTGCCGTCGACGCCGCGTAGTTTCAGCTTCCGCTCGTCGGCGTTGAACCAGACCGCGCCCGCCGGGGGGGCGTTGGGATCGTGCCGGACGATGGGGACGGCGGGCGGCGCATCGGCCCCCGGCTGCGTCGCGGGAAGCTGCGCCTCCGGCATTTGCAGGAGCAGCCGCTCGAGTGCGGTCGGCTCGGCCTGCGGCTGTGGCAGCCAACCGCTGAACCCGACCAGGAAATTGAGGCTCAGCAGCAGCGCGAACAGGTACATGAACACGACGCCGACCAGGAAGAGCCCGACGCTGGCGGGCACGAGGCGGTGGACCCACTTCTTCTCATGGGGATATAGCCCGGCTGCGACGAACGCCCAGAGTTGGTGCAGGATGTACGGGGCCGCGAGGATGATGCCGGCGATCAGCACCACCTTGACGTACACCATCAGGCTTTCGACCGGCCCGGTCGCGAGGAAGCTGTCCGGCTGACCGTGCCGGCGGAGCGCGAGCACGACGGGCCGGGCGAGGATTTCCAGCAGGTACTTGGCCGGCCAAATGCAAACGAGGCAGGCCACCAGCAGCGCGACGATGCTGCGCAGCAGACAGCCGCGCAGCTCTTCGAGGTGGTCCCCGAGGCTCATGCGGACGGCGTCGGGATCGGTGCTTTGCGCCCGGCGGAACAGGGCCATGCGGACATGATAGCCGGGGCGTGCGGCGGGTGGTCATACTCCCTGAACCGCAGAGACGCAAAGAGCGCGGAGGTCGCGGAGAAGAAAGGCAAATAGGCAAAGAGGCAACAAGGCAACGAGGCACGAAGGCACGCGGGCACGCCGGCAGCGAACCGAGACGTGTCCACGACCATGTTGCCATGTTGCCTTGTTGCCTCGTTGCCTCGTTGCCTTCTCCTCCCTTCTCTGCGACCTCTGCGCTCTCCGCGTCTCTGCGGTTTCTTCGTCCGTGAAGAGCCTGCGGCGCCCGCTACGGCCGCGGCCAGAAGACGAGGTCGTTCGTCTCGCCTTTGGGGTCGTGCAGGCCGCCGTCGTCGGTGCCGTTGCGGCCGACGGAGTAAAGCACGAAGTCGTCGCCGCTGCGGCGGTAGGCGAAGGGCAGGCCCGTGTGCGGGTCGCCGCTCAGCTCAGCGTCGTCGAGTGCATCGAGTGTGTCCGGGTAGGCGCCGGTCTCCGCGGCGTGCTCACGCAGGCGCGCCACGAGGCCCGCCGCGCGCGTGACGGCTTCGCCGCGCGCCTGGACCGCCAGACAGCGTTGCATGGAGGTAGCCATGCCCCGCAGCAGCGGGCTGGCGGTTTGACTGCTCGACAGCACCGCCTCGAGCGCCGCGAGACGCTGCATCGCCGCGGGGAACGGCTGTGCGAGGGCGTCGGCGACGCTGTCGTAAAAGAGGTTGCCTTCGCTCAGCGTGCTTTCGTAGCCCGCTGCCGCGGTCTGCGCGACCAGCGCTTCCACTTGGGTTGAATCGACCCCGTGGATCAGCCCAAGCTGGTAAGCGGCTTGCTCCGCATTCAGGACGTATTGCCCCGTGTCCTGGTCGTAGTCCCACGAGCGTTGCGTCACGTCGAGGAACGCGGCCCGTTCGGTCTGAAGCACATCGACGAGCGGGCGTCCGCCGCCGGCCGCCGCGGCGACCGTGGTGGCGAACGTGGGATAGTCGAACGGCCCGAGGCCGCCGGCCTGCACGTCGAGCAGGGCCTCGGCACTGCGCGTTTGCATCGCCAGCCCGACCAGTTGCTCAATCAGCGTCGGACCTTGGCGCAGGTGCTCACCCGCGTCGAACGCGGCCAGAAAACGATCCACGGCCGCAGCGGGTTCGCCGGTGGCGGCCAGCCGCCGACCTTCCAGCACCTCGAGCTTGGCGAGCTGTCGCAGCGAGCCCAGCTCCGGCATGAGCAGGCCCGTCAGGCTGCCGTCACTGCTCGTGCGTTGCCAGCCCTTCGCGCCGGCAGCGCTGGCCAGCTCGAATTTCTCCAACGCCCCGGCGTTCGCGGCCAGCCACGCGGCGATTTCCGGTGCCTGAAGCGCCGCCGGGTCGCCCGCCTCCGCCGCGCGGAACAGTTCCTCGTCGCCGGCCCACGGGACCAGCGCGGCCCGGGCAACTTCGTAGAGCGGGTCTGCGTCACTGGACTCGTCCACGCGACCCAATTCGTTGAACCAGCCCACGTAGTCGGTCTTGTCCGCCGCGTTGGGTGGCGGCACGGGGATGGTGGTGTACGGTTGTACTGCGGGCGCGACTTCCGGTGTGGGGGTCGCGTCGTGGGGCTCCGTTTGAGCAGCCGCCGGGTCATCGGCGAGCGGCGTGCGCACCGCCGCTGCCGCGCCCAGTTGCGCCGCGATCTGCTCGGCCTGCGCCCGCTCGGCGGGGCTGAGCTGCCCGAGTTCGGCCAGGCGGTCCGCGACCGTACGCTCGCCCTCGGTGTTCGCGTGGGCGAGCAGCTCGTTCAAAATCGCAGCCGGCACGGCGGACAGCTCGGCCGCGATCGATTCGCCTTCGCGTTCAACCCGCAACGTGGCCAGGTTGACGGCGAGGCGCCGGCCCCATTTCAACGCGATCACGAAGCGGTCGCGCTCCTCGAACGTGCAGCGTGCGTCATCCAGCCAGCGGATCTCGCGCCGGCCCGTCCGCACATGCGGCCAGTCGGCCTTCGTCAGCAGGTCGGGCAACAGGAAGTGGCGCAGCAGTTCGCCCTCGGCGCCATAGATCACGAGCGCATGGCGGGCGCCGCCGCGCCGATACTCGTCCAGCGTCACGACGTAGCGTCCGTCGTCACGCACGAAGGCCAGGGCCGGGGCGGCGTCGTTGACGAGGACGCGGTCCCAGACGCGCCGGCGACTGGCGGAGGGCTCCGGTTGTTCAAAGAGCGCAGCGCGGCATGGCTGGCCGCCGCGGCCGGGTTGGCCGGGTTCGAGGCGGAGCGTGAAACGATGGTCGGTAGAACGGACCTCGCGTGGCGGACGCGGTTCTTGCGGTGCAGCCACGATTACGGACGCGAGCGCGAGGAGCGCGAGGGCCACAGCGGACACTTGGCGAACCATGCCACACCTCCTCCACGCGGGCGTTCAGATGAGGATTATAGTGCCTGCGGTGACATGGGTTCCCGCGCCGGGTCGGTCTGCCGCCGCGCTCCGTACCCGCCACGCCAGCGACTGGGCCCCGGGGCACGCACGGGATAGGTGCGTGGTATGGCGCCCCACGTTGGTGCGCGCTGCCGGCGCCGGCCGGCTACTCGGCCCGCGCCGCCGCCACGAACTCGCGCGGCCACGGCATGCCGGCGGCCAGCTTCACGCGCACCAGCAGCAGGGCCGTCTCGAGCTGCGGGTCGTTCTTGGGCGCCTCGTGCGGATCCTTCTCCAACTCCTTGATCTCCGCGTCGCTGAGCAAGGGCGGTTCGTCGTCCTGGTTCTCGTCGCCCGACTTGACCGCGTCGACCCGCTTGGCCCGCTCTTCGTCGCTCAACACGCGGTTGGTTTCATCCTGTTTCTCGTTGTGAATGATGTACGCGGCCCGCTCGCGTTCGATCACCCGCCGGAATTCCTTGGGCGTCAGGCGCAATTCCCAGTCGGGGTCAACGCCCCAGCGCTCCGCGTGCGGGGCCTTGTGCGGCGAACGACCGCTGGGCAGATAGTAGAGCGCGGTGGTCAGCTTGATGCGGGCCTTGTCGCTGAGCGGCTGCACATGCTGCACGCTCCCCTTGCCGAACGTGCGCTCGCCGAGCACCAGCGCCCGCTGATGGTCCTGCAACGCTCCGGCCAGAATCTCCGACGCGCTGGCGCTGTGCTCATTCACGAGCACCACCAGCGGAATGTCAGCATACTCGGCCTTCCCCGGCAGACAGGTCCGCCGATCAGACTCCTGCCGGCCGCGCGTCGAGACCACCTCGCCGTGCCCGACGAACAGGCTGACGATTTCGACCGCGACGTCGAGCAATCCGCCCGGGTTGTGCCGCACGTCCAGCACCAGTCCCTTCATGCCCTGCTCTTTGGCCTGCTTCAACGCCTCGGCCAGCTCGCGGGCCGAATCCGGGTGGAAATTAGAGAGCCGGATGTACGCCACGCCCGCTTCCGGGTCGAGCAGGTAATTCCAGGTCTTCGGGCTGCCGGGGACGCGGTCCAGTCCGCGCACGGTCGTGATGACGATCCGCCGGCGGGCCAGCCGGTACGTCAGTTCCTCGCCGGTCGTCGGCCGCAGGATGGTCAAGTCCACGCTCGTCCCCGCGGGTCCGGCGATCTTGCGAACCGCGTCGTCGGAGCTCCAGCCGACGGTGCTCTCGCCGTTGACCGATACGATCAGGTCTTCCGGTTGGACGCCGGCTTCGAGGGCGGGGGAGTTTTCCAGCGGGGTGACCACCTTGAGGCGGTTGCTGCGCTCATCGACACCAAGCTGAATGCCGACCCCTTCGAAGCCGCCCATCATGGCCTTGTCGAAATCGACCGCGTCGGACGGCCAGATCATGCCGGTGTAGTCGTCGAGTTCGGTCAGCATGCCCTCCAGGAACTCCGCCACGACCACGCCCTCGGGTAGTTCGACGCTCTCGCGGTTCACGTCCAGCACGCGATTGAACAGCCGGACCACGTCCTTGTCGTCGAACTCGCCCTCGCGCGCCAGCTCCGTCCGCAGCTCCGCCAGCCGCCGCTCGAAATGTTCGCGCAGGGCGGGGTTGGCCAGCCCGTCGAGGAACTTGTGGACCTTCGGGATGCCGCACAGCGTTCGCAGATTGTCGAGGCCCCCCTCGGCCAGGTGTCGGAACTCCGGCTCCTGGTAGTACAGTTGCGAAATCCGCTTCACGGTCGCACGGAACAGGCTCTTGTCGATGTCACGAATGTGCTCGCGCAGCGACTCGTCGTCCTTGTACGTCAGCTCGAGCCGCGCCCGTCGGGCCGCGTGTTCCGACAGGTCCTTCAGCTCGTCGTCGTGCGGCCGGATGCGGGCCAGCACGGCGTAGTAGCTCAGGGCCGCGGCCCACTGCCCCTTTTCCTCGCGCGCCGAAGCGGCCGCGCGGGCCTGCGACACGAGTTCCGCAACCAGCGGCGTCGCGGCAAATTCGTTGGGGTCCGCGGCGTAGGAACTGGCCTGCCAGGCGAAATTCAGGGCGAAGTACAGCTTGTCGTCGCCTAGCGCGGTGCGGGCGTGCTCGAGGTTCCATTCAAACGAGCGGGCCTTCAGGTCCTTGCGCGACGCCACCACGTCGTGGTACGCCGTCAGCCAGTCGCGCAGCCGGGTCGCCCCCGGCTCGTCACCCTGGGCCGCAAGCTGGTCCGCCCGCGAGCGCCCCGCCTCCCAGTTGCCACGGAGCACGTCCGAATATACGGCCGTCAGCGCGTCTTCGCCGGCCGCGGCCCAGACGGGGGTCAGGAGCAGCGTGACCAGCAGAGCCGCACGCGCAAAACGCAACGCCATATGCCTACTTCCTTTCCATCCGCCTCCGGCAACCGGTGGGCGGACCATCCCAGGCAGATACGAATCGGCCTGTTACATTATACGTATAGGACGGAGGGTCGGTACGTTTCCAGACAGTTTGTTTCATCGGCCGACGGCCGCGACACTTGCGTCACACGCCGGGCGTCCGCGAAAAACGCCGCCCGCGGGCGTTGCCGTCGCTTGAAAAACGCGCATGATGCCCGCCATGCACGCTGTCGCGCGTCCGCCCGCCCCGACCAACGCCACCGCATTGCTCGGTATCGATCCGGGGCTCCAACGCACGGGCTACGCGGTACTCCTCGTCGGGACAGAACTCGACAGCGCACACCTGATCGAGGCCGGCGTAGTACGGCTGGCACGCGACGCGCCCCTCGCGGACCGCCTGCTCGAACTGGAAACGGGCCTTGCCGACGTGATCGACCAACATCGTCCCGCCGCGGTCGCGTGTGAGGAGCTGTACGCGCACTACAAACACCCGCGGACGGCGATTCTCATGGCCCACGCGCGCGGCGTGATCCTCGCGCTGGCGGCCCGGCGGGGCCTGCCGCTGGTTTCCATCGCCGCCACGAACGTGAAGAAACTACTCACCGGGAGCGGTCACGCCAGCAAGCGACAGATGCAACAGGCCGTCGCCGCGACGCTTTGCCTGCCGCGCCTGCCCGAGCCCGCCGACGTGGCGGACGCGATTGCGATCGCCCTCGCCGGCGCACGCCTTCGCCGGGCGCTCGCTCTCAAGCCACTGGCATCGTCGAGGTCGCGCCCATGATCTGCCGCTTGACCGGGCGTGTCGTCGGGCTCCAGGGCGACGCCGTCGTCCTCGAACTCGCCGGCGTTGCCTACGAGGTCATGGTCCCCGCCGCGGCCCTGCCCGACCTCGCGCAACGCGCCGGCCAGGAGCTCACCCTGTTCACCGTCCAGTATTTCGAGGGGAACCCCGCGGGCGCCAACCTCATCCCGCGGCTGGTCGGCTTCCTGAGTCCCGCCGACCGCGAGTTCTTTCAGCTCTTCACGCGCGTCAAGGGCATCAGCACCCGCCGCGCGCTCCGCGCCATGAGCCTGCCCACGTCGCAACTCGCCGCCGCGATCGAGCGCGGCGACGTGCGCCTGCTCACCAGTCTGCCCGAGATCGGCAAGAAGACCGCAGCGCAGATCATTGCCGACCTGCGCGGCGAGCTGCCGAATCTCGCCGCCGCCGGCGGCGCGCCCCCGCCGGTCGAGTTCACCGACGCCCAGCGGCTGGCAATTGACATCCTCGTGAAGTGGGGTGACCGCCGCGCCGACGTTCAGCAATGGGTCGCCGCCGCGGTCGAACGCGACCCGACGCTGAGCGAGCCGGACGCGATCGTGCGGGCGGCGTATCGGGCGAAGACGCAAATC
>CAYMXT010000107.1:0-3606 GCA_964394415.1 uncultured Planctomycetales bacterium | reverse complement strand
TGAACGCGCAGCGCAAGCAAGCGCCGTCGACTGAACGCGCAGCGCAAGCAAGCGCCGTCGACTGAACGCGCAGCGCAAGCAAGCGCTTGGCGCTCGCTTGCGCGTCGCGTACTGCGGGCGGGCGCTTGCTTGCGCTGCGCGTTCTGAGGGTCAGCTCACTGCCCCGCCGCGGCCAGCACGTGGTCCTCGACGTAGATCGGCACGTCGGTCCCGGCCCCCAGCGCAATCGCATCCGACGGGCGGCTGTCCACCTCGATCAGCTCGCCCTGATGGCGGATCACGAGCTTGGCGAAGAACGTGTGCTTCTGTAGATCGTTGATGACGATCTTCTCCAGCTCGCCGGACAGCGACTCGACGATCCCCGCGAGCAGGTCGTGGGTCATCGGCCGCTCGAGCTGTACGCTCTTCACGCGCCGGTCGATCGCCAGGGCCTCGGCCAGACCGATCACGATCTGAAGCAAGCGCGTACCGCTGCGCTCGCGCAGCACAATCACCTGGTGATCGTGCGACTCAGAGATGCGAATCTGGGCGAGGTCCATCCGGACTTCCATCGCCGGGGCGTCCTCCTCGCGTGCTGACGCGACGCGGTCGCAACAACGCTGGAAACCGCAGAGACGCAGAGAGCGCTGAGATCGCGGAGCAGACCGCGTGAGTGAGGCGTGTGCGTTGGCCGATCGGCCCTGTTCGCCCGACTCAGCCGCCGCACCAGCCCAGCGCAGACCGGCCGGACAACCGAACTCGTTCCTCTGCGACCTCTGCGCTCTCTGCGTCTCTGCGGTTTTCGATCATGTACTAGTATGCCGCCGCGCGGCGCGTGTCAAGCTGCGCGCGGCGTGCTGGGAAACCGCGCCCCGCTCCGCTATTATCGCGCTTTTCCCGCAGCCAATGCCGCCCGTCTTTGACTTCCTTCGCTTCGACGACATCCCCCGCCTCGCGCGGCGAAACTACGCCGTGGAGCTGCGGCACATCGTCCTGTGGGGCATGTTCGCGAATTTAGTCGACGGTTCGTTTTCGAGCATCGTCGTCGCCAAGACGTTTCAGTCGCCGTGGCTCGTGCCGGTCGTGTGGGCGACGCCGATGCTGGCGCACCTGCTGAGCCTGGTGTGGGGCGTGCTGGTGCGCGGCCGGCCGAAGGTACGGACGTTCGTCCTGCTGGCCGTTGGTGCGCTCGTTAGCGCCGGCTCGATTGCGTTCACCCCCAGCGACTGGCACCCCTGGGGCGGCTGGCTGTTCGCCGCACAAATCGCGGCGGCCCGCATCTTCATGTCCGGGCTGGTAACGGTTCGGACGTCCATCTGGCAGGCGAACTACCCGCAGTCACACCGCGCCCGCATCGCCGGGCGGATTCAGACGATCAATGCGCTGCTCATGCTCGTGATGGGGGGCGCGGTCAGCCTGCTGTTCGACCAGCACGCGGAATATTACCGCTGGGTGTACCCCGCCATCGCCGCGCTTGGTGTACTCGCGCTGATCCCGCTGCGCCGGCTGCGCGTGCGCGGCGAAGCACGCGAGCTGCGCGCCTACATCGAGCGCACCGGCGGCGCGGACGCCGTCGGCCGCTGGGCGCAACTGCGGCACGGCCTGGGCGAGGCCGCCGGCATCCTCCGGCACGACCGCGATTTCGCCCGCTACTGCTCCGCCCAGTACCTGCTCGGGTCGGCGAACCTGATGGTCGACCCCGTGCTGACGATCTTCCTGACCCAAAGCGCCAAGCTGGGGTACTTCACGACATACCTGCTCATGGATCAGATCCCCATGATCCTGGCGGTCCTCTCGATCCGGTACTGGGCGCACCTGTTCGACCGCGTCGGCGTCCTGCGCTTCCGCGTGTACAACGGCGCTTGGTGGCTCGTGTCGATCGTGCTCGCGGCACTCAGCCTGGCCGTGGGGCTGACCACGTGGCCGGCGGCCCTGGCCGTCGCCCTCGGGATCCTCGCGGTGGGCCGGATCGTGAATGGCCTCGGCCGCGGCGGCGGGGCCATCGCCTGGAACCTCGGCCACCTGCACTTCGCCGGCGCGCACGACGCTGAGCTGTACCTCGGCATTCACGTCGCACTCACGGGCGTGCGCGGCATCATCATGCCGTTCGTGGGGTCGGCGGTTTACCACGTCGTCGGCGCCCCGGCCATGCTCATCGCCGTGGTGCTGTCGATTGGGTCACTGCGGGCCTTTCGCCGGCTCGCGGCCGATGAAGCGCGGGCCAAGAAGTAGGCCGCGAGATGTGTCAGTGGTCCGTGAGCAACCGCGTTCACTGCTCTGTGAGCAGCGTTGGCGGCTGACCAGCATTCGCACCGCTCGCAGAGCGGTGGCGCATGGCCGCCCCGAAGGGGCGCAGGGTTGTAGCCACGGGCGGCGTAGGCCGCAGGCCGCAGCCGCCCGTGGAGAAACGCACCCGCGGGCGCTCCGCCCTGAAAGGGCGGCGGAAGGCCGCGACGTTTCCGGCACCCCTTCGGGGTGCAGCCCGCAGGGTCGGGGTCTGCCACGGGTGTCGTTCGCCGCGGCGAACGACACCCGTGGCTACAGCCCGTCGCCCCTTCGGGGCGTACCCGATCGTGATCAGCAGCGCGCCACGCCAAACACGCACGGGCCGGAGGCCCATGCTCCCCGCGCGCCTCACGGCCGCACTTCACATGCCCAGCGCGCCCGCGAGCCCCAGAACAAGTGACACCCGCCTTCATACGGCGGACGGTCGAATTCGAAGCGCAACGCGCCGACGCCGTCCGCGGTGCGTTCGAGGACACGGACGCGAAAGCCGAGGTCAGCCCGGCGATCAACTTCATCCGGGATGTCGTGCGCCGTCGCTTCGCGGATGAGCAGGCCCAGCGCGCCGCTGAAGTACGCATCGTCGGCGATGCGGATTTCGACCGTGCGCTCGTCCACCCAGGTCAGCTCAGCCGGCGTCGCCGGCCCCAGCAGCCGCGGCGCCCAGGTCAGCGGCACGATGCGCAGACCTTTCTTCCCCGTCTGCTCCTCCACCGCCAATCGGGCGTAGTGCGCCACCATAGGAAGATTGGCGACGTACAACACGTGGCCATCGTTCAAACCGCTGGGCGCCGCCGCCAACTCGGCGACGACGCGATCCTCGACCGCCTGCCCGGTGTCAAACACCAGACCGAAGTAGTAGCACGCCCCCGCGAACAGACCGCCACTGCCGAGGACCATTCCCGCCGCGACGCCGCGCCAGACGCGGCGTTGCCCCGCCGTCGCCACGCCGCGCACCGCAAACGCGATCGTCACCGCCCAGCCGATGCCGGGCAGGTACAAATGGTGCGGCGACGCAAAGACCGGCAGCACCGGGAGCATGAACAAAACCAGCCAAAGTGGCCCCAACCAGCCGAACGACCGGCGGCGCTGCCACAGGCAGAATGCGACCAGCCCTGCGACGAGCGGCCCGGCCAGTCCGTAGAACAGCAGCGGCCGGGCCTGGAAATACGCCAGGCCGCCGATCGGCACGCTGGGGATCAGGAAATACTCGCCCAGCAGCGTGTAGAGCGCCTTGTCCACGACGAACCGGACGAAGTCCGGGGCCGTGGGCGGCACGACATATGGCCGCGGCGGGACGCTGCCGCCGCCCGGCGGGGTGAGGATCGCGGTGAGCCGCTCGAG
>CAYMXT010000106.1:8298-14022 GCA_964394415.1 uncultured Planctomycetales bacterium | reverse complement strand
TACATCTCTTCCTCCTTTCCCAAGCTTCCGTGGCGCAAGGACAGTCACCTATTTCTCTTCCGGAAATAGGTGACTGTCCCTATTTAGCACGCAAGCGGCGGGTGACTGTGTGAATGTGGAAACGTCTCCGGATAGAGCGGGCGCCCCCAGCGACGGAGCCCTTTACTGTGTCCGCCTCGATCGCCGCAGGACAAGGAAGAACGTGATCAAGAGCACTCCGCATGCTGGCTCTGGTACAAGAACGTAGGCCCGATTGTAACCCTCGGGCGTCCGGGCCCATCCGCAAATCCAGCCGGCGTCATTGATCGCGTTTGCGGTCATCAGGTCCCAGTCGGCATGGGCGTCGTCGACCAGGGTCGACAGCTCGCGCATACCGAGGACGGAGTCCCAAACAAAGGCTCGCGCACCCTCGGCGGTCGTGCCAACTCCGACGACCTGTCCGCTGGAATTGACGTCGCGGGCTTCGGCCGATTCGGCCCCGCCCGCGAGGTCACCCAAGTCGAGGGGAACCCCTTCCGCCGACCACATACACGCGTGGTGCACAAGTCCGTTGTGGCTCTCGCCGACTATGACCCCCGCATCGTTCATTCCCAGAGCGCGGCTGGCCACCAAGCCCGGCAGGCTCGGCAGCAGTTGCAGACCACCACCGGCTGACCAGCGGGCGGCATTCTCGAGTCCCACCCAGCCGACGACGTCACCGCCGGCGTTAATGTCGGCTCCCCAGCTGTAGCCGCTGCTGCCGTCGAGGTCCACCAGTGCACCGTCGGCGGTCCAGCGCGCAGCATGCGCACCGCCGCCCCAGCCCACATCGCCGGCGATCAGGCCCACCGGGTTCACCGCAAAGGCATAGGCCCGGACCGGTTGGCCGGGGAGCGTCGGGAGATAGCTCAGACCGACCCCCGGCATGTATGAGAAGGCCAACCAATCGCCCGTGCTGACGCGCGCCCAGCCGACGATCTGGCCGGCGTCATTGATGTCGTGCGCCTCGCCCCAGATCGCACTGATGGGCAGGGCCTCAAGATCATGGAAGCCGGTCACGGGGTCCCAAACAAACGGTCGAGTGCCATACGTAGTGGCGTGCTCGCCAACCACTTGCCCGGCAGCATTGATCCCATGCGCTTCCACGCTGCTCGGCCCAATGTCGATCAGTGTGTAGGTTCCCCCCGACACGGTAAACGCGGACGAAACTACCAGCAGGAGCGCGGCAGCGCAGCTCTTACGCGCGATTCGCATCCTATTCCCCTTCACGTTTCCGCCAGCCGATCATTCGGTCGCTGGCATGTTTCTACCCATTGTACCTAACGGAAGCCCCCGCGACCAGAGCCGTTTCGGCCACGTGAGGTCACGGAAAGGCTGGCATCTGCAACAACGTCTGTTCATGAAAGGACTTACTATGACCACTCTCACTGCGCCTGCCCCGCAGGCAAACCCCCTTGATTCGGCCGAGAAGCCGATCAACCTGTTCCAGCTCGGTGCGTTGTTTGTCATCCGCGCCTCGTACTGGTCGTGCCGCGCGGGCAACGAGGCCGAGGAGTTCAACCTCTCGCCGACCGAGGTCGAAAGCCGGGCGATCGCCTCGTTCGGCTCCAAGGACCTCGTCGATCCCGACAAGAGCAAAAAGGGGACACTACTGATTCTCGATGCGTTCCGCTGTTAGCAGTCCGGTGAAAAAGGGGACGGGCTCCGCGGCAAACCGCTTTCGCGGCAGCGCCAGTGGGGCTTTCAGCGGTGCCTGTACCCTCTTTCAACGGACTCTTGGGCGAGAACGTCCGTAAATCAGTAGTGTCCCCTTTTTCATGCACTTCTTCACGACAGCCAGAAGAAGTCCACGGGCAAACCAGGGACAGTCACCGGCAAACCCGGGCAAACCCGGGACAGTTCCGTCCGGTACGGAGCCCGGACACCACGTTCGGCCACGCGGGGGCGCGGGCCGCTACCATTCCGTCCGGCACGGGGGCCGGACGCTGCATTCGGCCACGCGGGGCGCGGGCCGGTACGGTGTACCCTCACCCCGGCCCTCTTCCTCCAAGAGCGCCTGACAGAAGCCACTGTGGCACCGGCATCTTGCCGGTGAGGACACAGGCTGGAAGCCTGTGCCACAGGTTCTGTCAGGCACTCAAGGGAGAGGGGGCTCAGGCGCCGGCCTTGAGCTTTTCGGCTTTTTCCGCCGCCATCTCGATTGCGCCGACGTACATGAAGGCGGACTCCGTGAGGTGGTCCCACTTGCCGTCGCACAACTCCTTGAAGCTGCGCAGCGTGTCGGCGACCTTGGTGTAGTTGCCGGGGAAACCCGTGAATTGCTCGGCGACGAAGAACGGCTGACTGAAAAACCGCTCGATCTTGCGGGCCCGCGCGACGATCAGCTTGTCCTCTTCGCTCAACTCCTCGACGCCCAGAATCGCGATGATGTCCTGCAAGCTGCGATAGCGCTGCAAGATTTCCTGCACGCGGCGGGCGATCGCGTAGTGCTCCTCACCCACGACGCCGGGGTCCAGCGCGCGGCTGCTCGAGGCGAGCGGGTCAATCGCGGGGTAAATGCCCTTTTCCGCAATCGAACGCTCCAGAACGATGAACGCGTCAAGGTGGGTGAACGTGGTCGCCGGGGCGGGGTCGGTGAGGTCGTCGGCGGGGACGTACACCGCCTGCACGGAGGTCACCGCACCCTTGCGCGTCGAGGTGATCCGCTCCTGAAGCTCGCCCATCTCGGTGCCGAGCGTGGGCTGATAGCCGACCGCCGACGGCATGCGGCCCAGCAGCGCGGACACTTCGGACCCGGCCTGCGAAAAGCGGAAAATGTTGTCAATGAAGAGCAGCGTGTCCGCGCCGCTCTCGTCGCGGAAGTACTCGGCCATCGTCAGGGCCGACAGCGCGGCCCGCAACCGCGAGCCGGGCGGCTCGTTCATCTGGCCGAAAACCATCGCCGTCTGGTCGATGACCGACTTGCCGGTATCGCCGATCTTGGCTTCCTGCATTTCGAGCCAGAGGTCGTTGCCTTCGCGCGTGCGTTCGCCGACGCCGGCGAAGACGGAGAACCCGCCGTGTTGCGTGGCGATGCGGGCGATCAGCTCCTGGATGACGACGGTCTTGCCCAGGCCGGCCCCGCCGAACAGGCCGATCTTGCCGCCGCGGACGAAGGGCACGAGCAGGTCGATGACCTTGATGCCGGTCTCGAACTGCTCGGTCTTGGGGGTGAGGTCGGCGAACTCGGGCGGCTCGCGGTGAATCGGCTCGCGGCGGTCGATCTCAACCGGGCCGCGGCCGTCGATGGTTTCGCCGACGAGGTTGAACACGCGGCCCAGGGTTTTGGGGCCGACGGGCACGGAGATCGGCTGGCCGAGGTCCTGCACGGCGGCGCCGCGGGTCAGACCGTCGGTCGACCCCAGCGCGACGGCGCGGACCTTGCCGCCGCCGATGTGCTGGGCGACCTCGCACCACAGGGTGCGCTCTTCGGTCTTGCCGCTGAGCGTGGTTTTCACGTGGACCTGGAGGCCGTTGTAAAGCCTGGGCATCTGCTCGGGCGGGAATTCCACATCCAAGGTGGAGCCGATGACCTGCACGATCTTGCCGACATTAACCGTCACCATGTGTATTCTCCGCGCCAAAGGGCGAAGTCAAAAGTCAGAAGTCAGAAGTCAGAAGTCAGAAGTCAGACTCGCGCCGCGCGCGCCGGTTGCTCGGGAACTCGGGCGCGCTTCACCGTCGCGGTCAGGATACGAACCAGCTCATCGGCCTCCGCGAGCAGTTCCGTCAAGCGCTCGTGTTTGACCAACTCTGTCGCTGCGACTAGACGCAACCAATAGTGTGTTTCGCAGGCTTCCTTGCGCGCGATGTTCATCGCATGTGCAAAGTCCGCACGGGAGTGGGCCGCCCGTGCCTCCTCGGCGTTGGCGCCAATGCCCGTGCCGCTGCGTGCGATCTGGCGCCCCACGACGTACCCCGCCGTATCCCGCGGCAAAGCGCGCACCAGCCGAACCACCCGCGTCGCGAATACAAACGCGCGCTGTTGAATGCTCTGAAGGGCCTCCCGCGATCCAGTCTCGCCTTTGCGATTCACGCTCACGCCCCTTCCAAGCGCGTGCTTCTTACTTCTAACTTCATACTTCTGACTTCTTCCTTCACTGCACCGCGTTCGCGCCGCCGACGATGTCCGCGAGTTCCGTGGTGATCTGCGACTGCCGGGCACGGTTGTACTGCCGCGTCAGCAGCTTGATCATGTCGCCGGCCGCGTCGGTGGCGGCCTTCATCGCTACCATGCGGGCCACCTGCTCGCTCACGATCGCATCGTTGAAGCACTGGAACAGGCGGATCTTCACGGCCTCCGGGATCAGCCGCTTGAGCAGCTCTTCCGGCGGGGGCGAAAACTCGAACTCGACCGGGCGGCGGGCCTGGGGCTCGCTCGTCGCGGGCGGCTGGATCGGGAGCAGTTGCGCCACGGTCGGCCGCTGCACGCCGACGCTGTGGAACTGCATGTACACCACATCGACGCGCGCGATTTCGCTGCGCTCAAAGGCCCGCATGTAGCGTTCGGCGATTTCCGCGACGCGCGCGAACGCGATCTTGTCTTCGACGTCGGTGATGCCCAGCGCGTACGGCAGCCGCAGGAACTTGAGGTAGTTCAACCCCTTCTTGCCGACGACTTCCATCGTCGGCGTCAGACCGCGCTCAGCCAACTCCTTGCGGAACTCGCTCAGCCGCCGCAGCACGCCGGCGTTGTACGAGCCGCACAGCCCGCGGTTGGAGGTAATGGCCAGAACCAGGCTCTTTTCGTGGTTCTCATTGGCTTTGAGCAAAGGGTGGTCGGCGGCCTTTTGACCGCCGAGGGTCTCGATCATCTCAGTGATCTTGCGCGTATACGGCTGGGACGCCACGGCCCGCTGGAGACACTTCTGGAAGCGCGCGGTGGCGATGAGCTGCATCGTCTGCGTGATCTTCTTGATGTTCCGGACGGCTTTACGCCGTTTGATGATGGCGCGGGCTTTAGCCATGTGGTCTCCCCATCAGAACGCGCAGCGCCAGCAAGCGCCTCAGAACGCGCAGCGCCAGCAAGCGTCTCAGAACGCGCAGCGCCAGCAAGCGCCTCAGAACGCGCAGCGCTAGCAAGCGTCTCGTCGCGCAGTAGACCCCACCGATGGTCGTACGATACGATTCGCGCTGATGTCTGACCCGCGCGCCTTCTTCCTGACTTGGCGCACGCACGGCACCTGGCTGCACGGCGACCCGCGCGGCTCGGTGGACCGGCAACACAACGTCTACGAGACGCCGCTGTTGCCGGCCAGCCCCGCCCGCCGGGCGGCCGCTCAGACGCGGATGGAACACGTGGCGGTCACGTTGTCCGCCAGCGCAAGAGAGCTGGTCGCGCGGGTGATCGCAAAGCACTGTGACATCCGCGGTTGGGAGCTGCATGTGCAGGCGGTTCGCAGCAACCACGTACACGTCGTGGTGGCGTTCGCCGGCCTGGGCCCCGACGCGATGATGAGCCAGTTCAAGGCGTACGCGACTCGGGCTCTGCGAGACGCAGGTGTCATCGGCCCCAAGGCGCCGGCTTGGGCGGAGGGCGGGAGCACGCGCTACCTTTGGAACGTAGCGCAGGTCGGTACGGCCTGCACGTACGTGCAAGAGGGGCAGGACGAAGCGCACTGAGGCTGCGAGGCCGGGCAACGCCTCAGAACGCGCAGCGCTAGCAAGCGCCCGGGCCAGAGCGCTTGCTAGCGCTGCGCGTTCTGA
>CAYMXT010000106.1:0-8198 GCA_964394415.1 uncultured Planctomycetales bacterium | reverse complement strand
GGCGCTTGCTAGCGCTGCGCGTTCTGAGGCGCTTGCTAGCGCTGCGCGTTCTGAGGCGCTTGCTAGCGCTGCGCGTTCTGAGCGCTGCCGTGCGCGCCTATGCATGCCGCGCCTCGGTCGGGCGCTCGCTAGCGCTACGCGCTCTGAAGGTCGCCTTGAAATTCGCCACAATCCCCTTCAACTTCGCATCCAGCTCGTCCGACAGCTTGCGTTCGGTCTTGAGTTGCTGGAGCACTTCCGGGAATTCGCCGTGGTAGTGCTTCAGCAGCGCGTGCTCGAAGTCATGCACTTGGTTCAAGGGCACGTCATCCAGGAAGCCGCGCACGCCGGCGTGGATCGAAAGCACCTGGTCCCACACATCCATCGGCACGTATTGCGGCTGCTTCAACAGCTCGACCATTCGCCGGCCGCGGTCGAGTTGCCGCTGCGTCGCGGGGTCGAGTTCAGTGCCGAGTTGGGCAAACGCCTCCAACTCGCGATAGGCCGCCAAATCCAGCCGCAGCGAGCCGGCGATCTTCTTCATCGCGGGCACCTGGGCGTTGCCGCCGACGCGGCTGACCGAAATGCCGACGTTGATCGCGGGCCGCACGCCGGCGAAGAACAGGTCGGGCTCCAGGTAAATCTGCCCATCCGTGATCGAGATCACGTTGGTGGGGATGTACGCGGACACTTCACCTTCGAGGGTCTCGATGACCGGCAGGGCCGTCAGGCTGCCGCCGGACTTCTTGAGCTTGCGAACCTCGTGCGCGTCCTTGCCGACCTTCTCAAGATCGTGCTCGAGCGCGTGCAGATCTTGCTTGCCTTTGTAGACTTTTCCGTTGACGCCGGTTTCGGCGCCCGCCGGCGCACCCTTCTTCACGATGACGCGCAGATCGGCCATCTTGCACGAGCGCTCCAGCAAGCGGCTGTGCAGGTAGAACACGTCGCCGGGGTACGCCTCGCGGCCCGGCGGCCGGCGGAGCAGCAGCGAAAGCTGGCGATATGACTGGGCCTGCTTCGACAGGTCGTCGTAGATGCACAGCGTGTGCCGCCCATGCTCGTACATGAAGTACTCGGCCATCGTGCAGCCGGCGTAGGGGGCGATGTACTGGAGCGGCGCGGGATCGGAGGCGCACGAGACCACGACGATGGAGTAGTCCATCGCGTTGTGCTTGCGGAGCGTCTCGACCAGGCCGGCGACCGTCGACTCCTTCAGCCCGATCGCGACGTACACGCAGATGACATCGCCGCCGCGCTGATTGATGATCGTGTCGATCGCGACGGCGGTCTTGCCGGTCTTGCGGTCGCCGATGATCAGCTCGCGCTGGCCGCGGCCGATGGGGATCATGCTGTCGATGGCCTTGATGCCGGTCTGAAGCGGCTCGTTGACTGGCTGCCGTTCCGCGATGCCGGGCGCGATGATCTCGAGCGGGCGGCGCAGGTCGGACTGGACCGGCCCCTTGCCGTCGAGCGGGCGGCCGAGCGGGTCCACCACGCGGCCGATGACGGCGTCGCCGACGGGGACGGAGAGCAGCCGGCCGGTGCAGCGGACCTCGTCGCCCTCTTTGACGCCGAGGTAGTCGCCGAGCACGACGGTGCCGATCGAGTTTTCTTCGAGGTTGAACACGACGCCGACGGCGCCGTTTTCGAACTCGAGCATCTCGCCGGCCATGGCCCCGGCCAGGCCGAAGACGCGGGCCACGCCGTCGCCGACTTCCAGGACGCGGCCGACCTCGGCCACGTCGAGGGCGGACTGGTACTGGCTGATCTCCTGCTTGATGACACTTGCGATTTCGTCGGCCTTGAATTTCATAACCAGCTCTCAGCCCTCAGATTGAATGCAGAAGGAAGAAGGCAGAATGCAGAAAAGTCCACTCCCGCCGCGGCATCCCCGGCGGCGGCGGCGTTTCTGCATTCTGCATTTTGCATTCTGCATTCTGCATTTAGCCTTCCGTCGCTCGAACCGTACGTGTCAGTAACCGGTGCCGCAGCACGTCAAGCTGCCGGCGGAGCGAATAGTCGTACCGCCAGTCGCCGACCTGAAGGACCAGTCCGCCGAGCACGTTGGGATCAACGCGGAATTCGACGAGCGGTTTCTTGCCGGACAAACGCTCGGCAGTCCGCTCGATTTCCGTCCGCTGGTCGGGGCTCAGCTCGACGGCGCTCGTCGCCAGCACCTCAATCTGCCCGCGGGCATCCTCGACGCGCAGCACGAACGCCCGCAGCAGCGGCCGCAGCAGCTCCGCCCGGCCGTGGCGGTTCATCACCAGCAGCGTATTCAGGGCGAGGTCTCCGAGCCGGCCGCGCAGCGCCTTTTCGAGGCTTCGCTCGCGCTCGTCCGGGTCGATCGCCACCGAGGCCAGAAACGCCCCAAATGTGGGCGTCGTCTCGGCCAGGCGGACCAGCTCTTCCAGTTCGCCGCGGACGGCGTCGACGGCGCTGTGTTCCGCGGCCAGCGCATACAGCGCCGCCGCGTACACGTCCGCTACGTCGAGACCTTTTTCGACATCCTGGGTCATTCGTCACTCAAGATTAACCACAGAGGCACAGAGGCACAGAGAAGAATAGCGAATAGCGAGTAGCGAATTACACGCGGCGCACGATCGCTGGTCCGTAATTCGCTACTCGCCACTCGCCACTCGTTACTCATCTCTGTGCCTCTGTGCCTCTGTGGTTCTCTTCTAATTCATGCGCGACTTGCCCGCCGCCTGCATCTCCTTGAGCGACTCGGCCACCAGGTCGCGGTGGTCGGCCGGCTCCAGCTTCTTGCGAAGAATGCCGCCGGCGACGCGGACCGCCAGCTCAGACACCTCGTCGTGCAGCTCCTTGCGGGCGCTGTCCGTCGCAAGCTGGATCTCGCGCTTCGCCCGGGCAATCAGCTCGTCAGCCTCTTTGTGGGCGTCCTCCTTCAGCTTGCCGCGCAACACCTCGGCGTCCCGCCGGCCTTCCGCGACGATCTCCGTCGCCTCCGTGCGAGCCTTCGCGAGCTGCGCTTCATAGTCCGCCAGGAGCCTGGCGGCCTGCTCGCGCTCACGTTTCGCCGACTCCAGGGACGACCGAATCGTCTCCTCCCGCTCGTGCAGCACGTTCAGGATCGGCTTCCACGCGAACTTGCCCAGAATCAACACGACCGCGCCAAAAATGAGCAGCGTGATGACGAAGTTGCCCACGTCGGCGTTAAAGATGTTGTTCTCGGCCGCGCCGCTTTCCGACGCCAGCGCGGGGAGGGCCAGCGCCGCCGCGAGCAGGCTCCAACTCAACAGTCTCAGGGGCCGCAAGGCTTGTCTCCTGCTGCACAGACTAACAGTCTGTACTCTACTACACAGACGAATCGTCTGTGCTCCACTGGACCGGGTCGTCTGTGCTTCACTGCACAGACTATATAGTGTGCTCCACGCCGGCGCGATTCGGCGACTAGATCGCCAGGAAGCACACCACGACGGCGAACAGCGTCGCGCCTTCGATCATCGCCGCGGTGATCAGCATCGCGGTGTTGATCGTGCCCGCGGCCTCCGGCTGACGGGCCATCGACTCCACGGCGCTGCCGCCGATGCGGCCGATCCCGGCCCCGCCGCCGATGACCACCAGGCCCGCGCCGATCGCCGCGAGGCCCTTGAGGCTCGCGCCGCCGAGTCCGGCCGCGGCCTTGGCCGCGTCGCCGTGCTCGGCGGCCTGGGCCCACGCCGTGTCCGCCCCCAGCCAGCCGAAGCCGACGACGATCAAGAGCAACGCCAACACGTTCCAAGTCTTCTTCATGCCAATCATCCTTCGTAGTTCAGCCGTCCGGCGGGGGCGGACGCCTTTGCACCATCGCGTTTTGCCAGCTTCCAGGCCCGTTTCCCGCATCCCGGGCACGGCGGTGTTCCTGTTTTCGCGGCCGGGCGACCGCTGGCCCGGCGTCATCGTTTCGATCTCAAGTGCCTGTTTGTGCGTCGGTTACGCGTGGACGGCCTCCGCGTGCCCGTGTTCCGGCGCGTGCTCGTGCTCGTCGTGGTGTATGCTGACCGCCTGGCCGATGAACATCGCGCTCAGGAACGTGAAGATGAACGCCTGGAGGAACGCCACGAACAGCTCCAGGAAGTTGATCGCGATGCTGCCGGCCAGGACGGGGACCGAGATCACGAGCCCGCCGCCGGCCCCCAGGCTGTTCCAGGCCGTCTCGATGAAACCCAGCAAGACCGCCAGGAGCACGTGCCCGGCGACCATGTTCGCAAACAGACGCATCGTCAGCGCGAACGTCTTGGCAAGCAGCCCGATCACTTCGAGCACGGCGATGAACACGTTCAACCCTGGTGGGCCAAGGAAGAAGTGCCGCACGTAGTTCAGGCCGTGCAGCCGCAACCCGTTGACGACGATCATGCCCAGCGTGCAAAGCGCCAGGGCCGCGGTCACCATGACGTTGCCCGTCGCCGCCCCGCCCGCGAGGTGGTGCGGCACGAACGGCAGCCACGCCGACAGCGGCAGCAGGCCCAGCAGGTTGCACGTCAGGATGAAAAAGAACGCCGACCAGAGGTACGGCACAAACTGGTCGGTGTACGGTCCCAGGGCCGGCTTCGCGACGTGCGTTCGCAGAGCTTCACACAGCCCCTCGATCGCGTTGCCAAAGCCGCGCGGCACCAACCGGCCGACCGCGTCGGATCCCGCCCGCTGCCGCACGAACCGCGGCAAGAGCACGAGTACGATCGCCGCCGCGACCACCTGCATGATGATGTGGTTGCTGACCACCGTGAAGGTGTCGAGAAACGGCTCCGGCAGCCCGGTGGGATAGACGAACCCGGGCAGTCGGTGTTGAACGACGTGCGAGAGCGGATTGCTTTCAGCCAGCAGTAAACCGTTCACGGACACGCCCTCGCCAGCCGCTTGTTCAGGCGGCTCAGACCCACCGTATCCACCACCAGCAGCACAACATAGCCCACCACTGCCCAAAGTGCCGTCACGACCCGATCCGCCCAGCCACCGAGCAGCACCGCGAGCAACATTCCCAGCATCAAGATAAATCGCACCGCCATGCCGGCCAGCATCCCATTCAATCGTTCGCGCGGGCCGTAGTTCAGGGCGATGAGTGCTGGAACCAGCCCGGCCAACGCCGCGACCAGGGCGGTGCCGAGTCCGAGCAGCATCCCCGCCGGTCCGCCCGGCCCGGCGCTCGTCCGCGTCGGCCAATAGCCGAATGCCGCCAGCGCCACGGTGATTCCAACCGCCAGCGCGGCCAGCCGCGCAAAAGCGACCCCCGGTCGGACGCCGTCGTTACTGCTCACGTCGCTCATCATCGTTCCGCGGCGGCTTCTCCGGCCTGGCGCCTATCTCAGCATTCAGCCGCAACGCAGCCTTGATCAAGTTGTACAGGCCGCCAACGATCCCCAGACCCGCGCCGACGAGGACGCCCGTGGGTCTGGAGTCGAACTTGTAATCAAACCATAGGCCGGCCAACGTCAGCCCGACGATCGCCGCCGCCAGCTCAATGCCCAGGCCGGCATAGCGATAAAGCACCGATCGTTGCCGATCGGGCCGGAATTCTGGTTGGCCGTCCGTCTTCACACGGATGCCCGTCACGCCGCGCCGGCCCAGCCGACACCTCCGGCGCGACCGCGCGGCTCCGCCGCGCGTCCCGCCATTTGTCCGGCGTCGGGCCTCAACCGCCCGAGCGGGCGAGAATGTAGGGTGCAGCCCGCGGCGCGTCAAGTTCCTGGCGGGGCACGGTCGGGGACAGCCGGCATTCCCCGGCCGCGACGCTTGGAATCGCAGACAGTTTCCGGTATACGAGTGTGCAGGTCACCCAGTTGCCCGCCCTCGGCGGTCAAGAAGAAGTACGGATGCCGACGCCTCGCCAAAACCAGCGTGTGCTGCTGTATGCCGACCCGCAGGGCCAGGTCAACGAGTGGCTGCCGCTGTTCCAGGAATTCGGCCGGGCCCGAGTCGTGACAACGATGGCCGAGGTCCAGGCGGCCCTCCAGTCCGAGCCCTACGACGTGGTGCTCACGCCGAGTACCGAGCTGCTGCCGCTCACGTCACAGGCGGGGCGCGATCAGGCCCGCTTGATCCTGGACGGCATCGCGCAGGGCGTGTGCAGCGTCGGGGCCGACGGGCAACTCGTCTGGACCAACGCGGCGTTCGGCACGTATCCGCCGGAAGTCGTCGAGGCCGTCCGCGCCGCGTGCGCGGGCATCTTCCGCGAGTGGCAGGCCCAGCCCGCGGTTCGCGCGAGTCAGCGCACGGTGGCGGTGGGCGAGAAGCTCACCTTCGAACTCACGGCGTCCGCGCTGTCCGGCGCGGCGGGTGGGCTCGACCGCGTCGTCGCCGTGGTGTGGGACATGAGCAGCCTCAAGCGGACGCGCGAGAAGCTGGAGGCCATCGATGCCGCGGGCCGCGAGCTCGTCGCCCTGGAGGCGGACGAGACCGCCCACCTGGACGTGCCGGAGCGCCTGCAACTCCTGGAAGATAAGCTGATTCACTACTGCCGCGAGCTGCTGGACTTCACGCACTTCGCGGTGCGCGTCCGCGACCCCAAGACCGGCCGCCTCGACACGGTCCTCTCCGGGGGCTTCACGGAGCAGGCCAACGCCGTCGTCGTCTACGCCCTGCCCGAGAACAACGGGGTCAGCGGCTACGTCGCCTCCACCGGGAAATCCTACATCTGCGATGACGTGACCAAGGACCGGCTCTATTTGCCGGGGCTGGAGCACGCCTGTTCCTGCCTGACCGTCCCGCTGCGGCTGAACGAACGCATCGTCGGCGTGCTGAACGTCGAATCGGACCAGCCGGCCGCGTTCAACGACGAGGACCGCCTGTTCGCCGAGATCCTCGGCCGCTACATCGCCGTCGCGTTGCACATGCTCAAGCTGCTGGTCGTCGAGCGGCACGAGACGGTCGATCAGGTCGCGGCGGACCTGCGGGCCGAGCTGGCCCAGCCGCTCAACGAAATCGTGACGCAGACGACGAAGCTGCTCCAGAACGGCGTGGGCGGCGACGAGGTACAGACCCGGTTGCGGGCGATTCTCGCGCAGGTCGAACGGGCCCAGAAAGCGATGCAGGCGGCGGTGGAGCCGGGCGCGATTCGCGGCCTGCTGCCGGAGCAGCCGGCGGAGCGTTCGCCGCTGCGCGACAAGCGCGTGCTCGTCGCCGACGACGAGGACATCATCCGCGAGACGATCGCCGATCTGCTGGCCAAGTGCGGCGCCCTGCCCATCACCGCTCGCGACGGCGACGAGGCGATCACGCTGCTCCAAACCCAGCCGTTCGACCTCGTGTTGTCCGACATCAAGATGCCGAACAAGAACGGCTACGAGGTCTTCGCCGCGGCCCGGCAGACCCGACCGAGCTGCCCCGTGATTCTGATCACCGGCTTCGGCTACGACCCGGAGCACACGATCGTCCGAGCCAGCAAGGAGGGGCTGGCGGGCGTGCTCTTCAAGCCGTTCAAGGTGGAGCTGCTCTTTGAGCTGATCGAGAAGGCCCTGACGCCGGCCGCGGGTTAAAGGCAGAATGCAAAAGACAGAATGCAGAGCGGCTCGCGCCGGCCCGGCGCGTGTGCGTGAAGGAGTCTGTCGTTCTGCATTCTGCCTTCTTCCTTCTGCATTCTCTGCGCGAGCCCGCTCTTGACCCTCCACCTCCCCACTAGCCTTTGCCGACGTACGGACGCGGCGCTCGGCCGCGAGTGGCTGGTGACCAACGGCCTCGGCGGCTTCGCGGCGGGAACTGTCGCGGGTGCGCTCACGCGCCGGTATCACGGCCTGCTCTTTGCGGCGACGCGCCCGCCGGTCGAACGCCGCCTGCTCGTGGCAAAGCTGGAAGACGCGGTCGGCGTCACAGGACGAACCGTCCCGCTCTCCGCCAACGTGTGGGCCGACCACGTGGACGCCGCGAACCTGGCGCAGCTCCGGCGGTTCGACCTCGTGCTCGGCATACCGACCTGGACATTCGACCTGGATGGCGCCCGGTTGCTCAAGCGCGTCTGGATGGAGCCGGGGCAGAACGTCACATGCGTGCAGTATGAGCTCGACGCATCCGGCACGCCGCTCGAGCTGCACGTGCGCTTGCTCGCCAACGATCGGCTCTATCACCACTTGCACCGCGGCGGCGAATTGTCGCTCGCCGGCCGCGTTGACGGAGCAACGTTCGAATTCCATGCGCCGCACTGCGGCGTGCCGGTGCGGGCGACGTGCGTGGCGGAGACGCCCCCGACGTGGACACCAGCGATGTGGAGCACAGACGATCCGTCT
>CAYMXT010000105.1:0-14073 GCA_964394415.1 uncultured Planctomycetales bacterium | reverse complement strand
CCCCCCCCCCCCCCCCCCCCCCCACGCACCCCGCCCCCGCCGCCCCGCCCCCCCCCGCCGTCCAGTAACGCGACGGCCGCGTCCGACACCTGTACCGTCGGCTTCTTGAACTCCTGCGCAAACCGTGCCACAAAATGCTGCGCGAGCAGCCGCACGTCTTCGCCGCGCGCCCGCAGCGGCGGCAGCGTGACCGTCACGACGTTCAGCCGGTACATCAGGTCGCGGCGGAACTGGCCCTGCTCGATGGCCTTCTCCAGGTCGCGATTGGTCGCGCCGATGACGCGCACATCCACGGCGATTTCGCGCGTCCCGCCGACGCGACGGAACTTGCGCTCCTCCAGGAAGCGCAACAGCTTCGCCTGAAGCGCCGCCGGCATGTCGCCGACCTCGTCGAGAAAGACCGTGCCGGTGTCGGCCAGCTCAAAAAGGCCCTTCTTCTGGAGCTTCGCGTCGGTGAACGCGCCGCGCTCGTGGCCGAACAGCTCGCTCTCGAGCAGCGACTCGGAGAGCGCGGTGCAAGTCACGTTCACGAACGGGTTGGCCGTGCGGTCGGAGTTGTGGTGGATCACGCGGGCGACCAGGTCCTTGCCGGTCCCCGTCTCGCCGCGCAGGAACACGGTTGAAACGCCGGTGCGGGCGACCTGCGTGATGGTCTCGAACAGCCGTAGCATCGAGGGGTGTTTGCCGATGATCGCGTCGATGCCGAACTCGGACTGAAGCTGGCGGCGCAGCTCGCGGACCTCGCGCCGCAGCTTGGTCGTCTCGAGGGCCTTGTCCACCGTGACCAGCAGCTCGTCCATCTGGAACGGCTTGGCGAGATAGTTGAACGCGCCGAGCTTGATCGCCTCGACCGCCGTCTCGATCGTGCTGTACGCGGTCATCATGATGACGACCGTGTCCTGGTCGGCCTGCCGCAGGCTGCGGAGCACCTCCAGGCCGGTGGTGTCCGGCAGCTTGTAGTCCAACATGACGAGGTCGAACAGGCCCTCCTCGAAGGCCGCCGTGGCCGCCTGGCCGGTCTCGGCCTCGGTCACGCGATAGCCGTGCTCATGCCGCAGCCGTGGTCCTGCACGGTCAGCTTCACGCCGCGCGCGTTGCCCACCGCGGTCAACCGCACGACGCCGCTGGGTGCGGACGCCTGGGCCGCGTTGAGCAGCAGGTTGACGAGCAGTTGCTCGAGCTGATTTTCGTCGGCGGCGAGCAGCGGCAATTGGCGCGCGACGTCGGACTCGAACCGCACGCGCTCGAACTCCGGTTCCTTACGCAGCAGCGTCAGCACGCGTTCGAGCGTGCGGGCCAGGTCGCAGCGTTGAAACTGCGGCGGCTTGGGGCGCGCGTAGACCAGCAGGTCTTTGACCGAGCGGTCCAGCCGGTTGATCTGCCGCAGCACCTCGCCAAGCACGGGGTAGTGCGGGTCGGTCGGCTTGAGGCTGGCCCGGATGACCTGCACGGCCCCGCTGATGCCGGCGAGGGGGTTCTTGATCTCGTGCGCGAGCGACGCGGCGAGCTGGCCCACCTGCGCGAGCTGCTCCGCTTCGCGCAGCCGGTCTTGCACGGCTTCGCGCTCGCTCTGGCGGACCTCGGCGGCGTGAGTCTCCCGGTGGCTCTCGAGCATCAGCGCGGCTTCGATCATCAGCAGCTTGTGCAAAGCCGCGAGCTTGGCGGGTTTGTCCGTGAGCGGCGCATCCGCCACGACGCACCCCAGCTCCTGCCAGATCAACTCCAGGCCCGCCAGCATGAGATGCTGCGGCACTCCGAAGCGCACGTGCGTGCGGCCGACGCGCGCGCTCTCCTGGGCGTAGTCCTGGTTGAACGCCCCGGTACACAAGCCGCTCAGCCAAGTGACCAGCGCCCGCTGCAAGGCCGACCCAGTTTCCGCGCGCGCCAGCAACTCCTGGGCCTGCGGATCGTTGCGCGCGGCTTGCAAGAAGTGCTGGGCAACGTCGGCGAGCCGCGGCTCCAGCACCGGCGCCAGCGCGCGGAGCTGGGCGGCGTCCGCGTCGTCAAAGCGCACGAAACGCTTCAGTTGCTCGAACAGGTCGACGTCCACGGCGGTGATTCTACCGGCCACGGCGCGGGGCACCACGGAGCGTTGGGTGCGGGAAGTGCCGCACGACGGGGGGAGTTTTGCGCAGCTTCGTCGTCGCGCGGGCGGTCTTCGTCCGGCCGGGCGCGGCACGCGGTGTGCAAGCAGCGGGTACTGGAAACACATCCATGCGCACGCGCCGTGCTCGAAAACCTGCTTCCTCCGCGGCGTTGGCGCCCGTGTCCACTGGCGCGGCGGGTCACGTCCTGATCGTGGAACCGGACGAGCTGACCTGCTGGTCGCTGGCGACGTACCTGGGCCGATGGTACGCGGTGGACACCGCTCGTTCGGGTGCCGCCGCGGTTCGTAAGTTGCGGTCGCAGCCCGCCGAGGCGGTCATCATCTCTGACCAGATTCGTGGCTCTGCGGCGGAGGCCATTGCGGCCGCCGCGCGGCGTGCGCGGCCAAGCGTCCGGCTGGTTCTGTTGACGACGGATGATGCGGACACGCGCCTGGCAGGGGCGCCGCTTGCACGGGTGGAAAAGCCGTTTGCGCTGCCGGAGCTGGCGCGGGTCCTGGGAGTCGCGAATAGCGAGTAGCTGATCACCGCCTCCAATCCGCGCTACTCGGCGTTCGCAACTTGCTCTTTGATCCGGTCAATCGCGCTCTTGACTTCAATGATCTGCCGGGCGATCTGCGCGTCGCCGGTCTTCGACCCCATCGTGTTCGCCTCGCGCAGCATCTCCTGGGCGATGAACTCCAGCTTCCGGCCGGGCGGCTCGCGGGTGTCCATCACCGCCAGGAATTGCTCCAGGTGCCCTGCCAGCCGGCTCAGCTCCTCGCTGATGTCGCTGCGCTCCGCGTAAATCGAGACTTCCTTCAGCAGGTCGTCCTCCGCCAGCCGCACGCTGCTGTCGGCGATCAGCTCGGTGATGCGGGCCTTCAGACGGTCCCGGTACTCGGTCACCACCGCCGGCGCGCGGGCCCGGACGGTCTCCAGCGCCCGCGTGATCGTGCCGCAATGTCCCTTCAGGTCGGCCGCCAGCGCCTGCCCCTCCGCCGCCCGCATCGCGATCAGCTTGTGTAACGCCTGCTGCGTCAGCCGCTCCACAAGCTGCCAGCGCTGGCTGCGCTGCACCTCGGTCAGCTCCGGCGTCTGACAGACCCCCGGCAGCGTCAGCAGCGTCGCCAGGTCGATCGTCAGCCGCTCGTCCTCGCCGGCCGCTTCGCGGAGCTGCGCGACATACGCCTGCACCGCCGGCTGGTTGATCTCGACCGCGGCCTGCGAACCGAGCGCCCGCACGTGCAGCCGCAGCGTCACACTGCCGCGCGTCAGCCGCGAACGGAGCAGCCGCTCGACGTCGCTTTCGAGATACCCAAACTCGTCCGGCAGATGCAGCGCCGGCTTGAAATAGCGCTGGTTGAAACTGCGGATTTCGACGTGATAGACCAGCCCACCTTCTTCGATCTGGGCGTCGCCGAAGCCGGTCATTGAGTGCAGCATGTGCGGGCTCCAGTGGGCCCGCCCGCGGCCAATCCGGGGCTAGGCCAGTTCTGCCCCAAAGATCACGAGCGCCACCCCGGGCAGCTCGTGGCCCCCCGGAGCTTGAGACGAAGGTGACGCCGGTGCGGGTTGCGGGGGGGCCGGCGGCGGGGCCGTCGGGCCGGGGTTCACCGGCATGGGCATCGGCTGCGGCATCTGCGTCGGACCACCCTGGATCGGCACCGCACCCGGAGAGATCGGTATCGGCTGCGGCGTCGGGGCCGCGGGGGCGGTTCCACCGGCCGGCGCGACCGGCAACGGCGGCGCCGGCGTCTCGACAAACACGAAATTCAAGACCACCGTGAAGGTCAGCAGGAGGGCCGTGCCGAAGATGGTAACCCAGGTGAGCACGTCGCCGGTCTTCGCCCCAAAAGCGGTCGCCCCGGCCGATCCGCCGAGAAACCCCGCGATGCCCACGCCTTTGCCGCGTTGGAGCAGGATGACGACCATGAGCAGGATCGCCACCACGGCGAACAGGAACGCCAGAATCGTGTGATACCAGGCCGCTGCCAGAATCATCGTGAACCTCGCTACGGTTCGACGTCGCGTCGATGCGTTGTGACGCCCCGACCGCCCAAACGCAGACCCGCAAGTGTAACGAACCTAGCCGATCCTTGCCAGCGCCGCCCGGACGATTCCCACGAACGAGTCCACCTTCAAGCTGGCCCCGCCGATCAGCCCGCCGTCCACGTCCGGCTGGCGGAAAATGTCGCCCGCGTTGTCCGGTTTCACGCTCCCGCCATAGAGAATGCGGATTTCGTCGGCCACCGGTCCGATCTGCCGCCGGAGCTGGCCACGAATGTGGGCGTGGGCCTCCTGGGCCTGCTCCGGGGTCGCGTTTTGCCCGGTTCCGATGGCCCAGACCGGCTCGTACGCGACGACGAGTTCGGCGGACGACCGCACTTCGACTCCGACCAGGTCGGCCACCAACTGGAAGGTCAGCACATCCATCGTCTGACCGGCCTTCCGCTCATCGAGGGTTTCCCCGACGCACAGAATCGGCGTTAGACCGGCTCGCCGGGCCGCACGGACTTTCAGGTTGAGCATCCGGTCGTCTTCGTGGTGGCCGATGGTGTGCCGGCGTTCGCTATGTCCTATAATAACATATCTTGCACCAGTCTCGACCACCATTTCGGCAGACACTTCACCGGTGAAAGCGCCGTTGGGTTCCTGATAGATGTTCTGTCCGCCCATGCGGATCGGCGTGCCTTCGATCGCCTTGCGGATCGGGAACAGGTAGATCGCTGGCGGGCAGACCGCGACTTCGACACGCTCGCCGACACCGGCCGCGGCCAGGCCCTCGGCCACACCGGCGACCAGCTCCCGCGCCTGCGGCAGGTTCAGGTTCATCTTCCAGTTGCCGGCGACAAACGGGCGACGCATGGCTCATTCTCCTCGAAGTGCGCTGACTCCGGAGAACCACATCATAATCCGGGCGGGGAGCATGGGCCTCCGGCCCATGCGAATCCCAGCGCGCCGGGACACGGGCCGGAGGCCCATGCTCCCCACGAGATGTAGGTCTTCCGACGCCACATCAGCAGCCCGCCGCGCGGTCTGTACGGACTTCCCACGCGCGCCGTCCGTGCGGTCGGGGGCGGAAGTGCGTATTGAAGGGAGTCGCGCGCAGCGCGTCAACGTTGGGGCGCGTCAGGCCAGCGCGGGGAGGTCGTCGCCGTTCAGCAGGCGGTCAATGTCCAGCAGGATCTTCACGCCGTCTTTGACCTTGCCGAGGCCCAGCACGCAGCTCGCCTCGACGACGGTCCCCAGCGGGGGCGGCGGATCGATCTCGTGGTCCGCGATGTCCAGAACTTCCTGAACCGTGTCTACGATCAACCCCACCGGCGTGCCCGCGGCGACGACGATGGTGCAGGTTTGCTCGGTATACGCCGTCGGCTCCAGCCCCAGCTTTAGTCGCAGGTCAATGACGGGGACCACCGTGCCGCGCAGATTGACCACGCCTTTCACGTACGCCGGCATCTGCGGCACCGCCGTGATTTCGAGCAGCCCGATGATCTCGCGGACCTTGAGTATCGCGATTCCATACTCTTCGGCCGCCAGCCGAAACGTCAGGTACTTCCCGCCGAGCGCGGTCCCGCGCGCGACGGGCTTTTCCAACTGCGTGGTAGTCATGCGTCACACTCCTGCCGGTGCGGCGCGCAACGCAGCGCGGCACGCGGCCTCGGTTCGGGTTCCGTCCTGCCCGCCGCCGTGCGCATGCAGCGCCAGCAGACCGGCGGGATCGAGAATGAGGGCCACCCGGCCGTCGCCGAGAATCGCCGCGCCGGACACGCCGGCGATTCGCTGAAAGCGCTGCTCCAACGTCTTGATGACGACCTGTTGCTGTCCGAGCAGCTCCTCCACCACCAGTGCGAGCTTCTGCCCGGGGCATTGCACGATCACGACCAGGCCCGCGCACGGATCGATGGGGTCGCCCGGCCCGAGCAGCACGCCGAGCTGGACCAGTGGATAGAGCGTGTCGCGCACGCGGAGCATGGTGCCCCGCCGCTGGACCGTCACGAGCTGGTCCGGCAATGGCCGCAAGGCGTGCTGGATCACGACGGTGGGGATGATCAAACGGTCGCGCCCGACGCGCACCAGCATCCCGTCGATGATCGCCAGCGTGAGCGGCAGCCGCACACGGAAGGTGCTCCCGCGCCCGCTTTCCGAGCTGATTTCAAGCTGCCCGCGAAGCTGTTCGATGTTCCGCCGCACGACGTCCATCCCCACGCCGCGCCCGGACAGATCGGTCACGACCTCCGCCGTGGAAAAGCCGGGCTGGAGGATCAGGTCGAACGCCTGGGCGTCGGTCAGGTCCTGCCCGGAGGCGAGCAGCCCGCGCTCGACGGCCTTGGCGATCAGCCGCTGGCGGTCCAGCCCGCGCCCGTCGTCGCGAATCTCGATGACGATGCTGTCGCCCTCGTGCCGGGCACTGAGCGTGACCGTCCCGGTCTCGGGCTTGCCGGCCGCGCGGCGGTCGGCGGGGGCCTCCAGCCCGTGATCGATGGCGTTGCGGACCATGTGAACCAGCGGGTCGGAAACCTGCTGGATCACCGTCTTGTCAAGCTCGGTCTCCTCACCCGCGGTCACGAGCGCCACCTGCTTGCCCGCCTTGCGGGCCACGTCGCGCACCAGCCGCTTCATCTTCTGGAAAAGCTGCCCGATCGGGACCATCCGCATCGCCAGCGACGTGGACTGTACCGCCCGCACGATCTTCGTCGCGTGCAGCACCGCACGCTGAAGCCGCTCGTCCGGGTGTCCGCCCGCCGCCAAGGTCACCATCGACTGCGCGATTACCAGTTCGCCCACCGCATCGACCAGCGTGTCGAGCTTCCGCGTATCCACACGCAGCGTGTGATCCAGCGCCACCTCGCCCGCCGCCTGCGCCGTCAAAGCGCGGGCCACCTGCCCCGGAGTGGCCACGCCGCGGTCCACCAAAACTTGCCCGAGCCGGCGCGGCGGCGGCGGGTCGCGGGCCTGATCGTCCAGCGCACGCTCGACTTCGCCCGGCGTGACCGTCTCGCGCGCCGTGAGGATTTCGCCCAGTCTTGGCTGGGGCATGGCAGCGGCCGCCGGTGCCTCGAGTTGCAGACGAGTCACCGCGCGCAGCCGCGCGATGATGTCGGCCACCGGCGGTTGCGGACACGGCCCGCCTGTCGGTTCGGCCAGGTATTGGCGAATCGCCCGAAGCTGGGCCTGAAGTACGTCCACCCCCGCGAAAACGAGATCGGTGATCGCCGCCGTCATCGCCAGCTCGTTCCGCCGACCCAGGTCCAGGATGGACTCGATCTCGTGCGCGAGCGACTGGATGTCGCGCAGATTGAGAAAACCGGCGATGCCCTTGATCGTGTGGAACGGCCGAAACAGTTCGTTTATCTTGCCTGCGGCCGTCGGGTCGGCCTCCACCGCGAGTACGCTGGCCTCGATCGTATCCAGGTGCTCGCCGGCCTCCGCGAGAAAACCCTCCAGGTGCTCCCGTTCGCTCAAGTCGAGCAGCAGCGGTTCACTGACATACGTGTCCGCCGCGGGGCCGACCGCGTCTTTCCGCTCCGGCGTCGGCTCAGCAACCCGCGGCCCCCACGCTTCCGGGGCCAGGGCCTGGATGCAGGGCGTCGGACCGACCGCCGCGGCCAGGCGGGCCGCCAGTCCGGCGGCATCGCACGCCTCGCCCTGCACCGCGGCCCAGATCCCGGCCGCCGCGTCGGACACGAGTCGGACGGCGTCGTCCGGCTGGGTCAGTTCGCCGAGGATCAGACGCTCCAGGAGGACACCTAGTTGACGGGCCAGCGTCTGTGCCGTTGCGCCGCCCGTCGCATGAAGCCGGTCGGGCGCCGCGTCGCCAAGCTGCTGGCACCAGACGCGTCCCTGCGCAAGCCGTCCCAGCTCATCGCGCCCGGGCGGGGCCGCCGCGAAGGCTTGCAAGCCGGCCAGTGCTGTTTGAATATCTGCTGTCATCGACCTGCCGTTGGCCGCGTTTGGGGCGCGCCGCGCAGCCGTCGCCTCGGCCCGCCGCGGCGGACCAGCGTCTGCCCCGTTGGTGGAGTTATCGATCCATCCGCGGCAGGTGTTGAGTTCGGTGGAGCATAGACGATTCGTCTGTGTGTGCAGCACAGACTATCAGTCTGTGCGAGTAGCGCAGACGATTCGTCTGTGTTCGCGCAGAGCTGCCCCCCACTTGCGTCGGGGCTACGGACTCCAACCGGCGCGCCGACCTATCGGACCCCGCGCAAAGCCGGCCTGCTTGCTGTGATGCACAGCGCCGCCGCCGTGCTCAGAAAGTCGGCCCCTCCGGGAAATCCGTCGGCCACGCCGCCGGTGGTCGTCGCGGTTGTGCCGGTCGGACAGCCGCCGGTGACCGACAGCACCGTACCGAGTCCGAGAGCTGCGCGTGAAAGCGAAGCGCGCCTGGTTTTCTCCTTCGATTCCGCCGTTTCCACGAGTGCCGATCTGAAGCCCGTACGCCCCGGCGGACGAGGCGCGGTCATCAGACCCGCCGGCCCGCGACTTGCTGCGCGCGTCTTGCGGGCGGCCCTCACGCCTCGCGATCCGGCGGGACACTGGACGTTATCGGCCAGATTCTCGCGCGAAAAAAGTGGGCTGAAACCCCGAACTGGGGCCCCGCAGACGACGAAGCGGGGCTGCGTACGCGGCACGTGCCCCGCCGGTTCGGCCAGTTGACACGCGGCCCGTCGCCGGGGAACGGCGACGGGCCACGCGGTGCTTCACATGCTAGCCGCAAAGCCGCAGCTTGCGGGCTGGATGCGGTCAACGCCGGCGCGTGACCAACAGTCCGGCCAGGGCGAGCAGGGTCACGCTGGCGGGTTCAGGAATGGTGAGATAGTCGAGGTAACGTCCGCCGCCGGCGTAGACCTGAGTACTTTGGTTTGTCCCTGGGTCGTAGACGTAGGCCCCGGAACCGCTGGTCCACATGATGTTGCCGTTGCCGAGTTGCCAGACGCCCCGCGCGCCGGACGCGGCGAATGACCCGAGCAGGCTGCCGTTGTTCACGTCGAGCCGGACGACGTTGTTCGACGAGAAGCCGGCGACGAGCACGTCGCCGTTAGCGGCGTAGGCCAGCTCTTCGCCAAAATTCAGCGAGGTGCTGTTGTGGAACGTGCCGAGCGACTGGCCGCTCGTGGTGAAGCGATGCACGTCATCGTTGGCGCTGCTGGACGACACGAGCATGTCGCCCATGTGCTCCAACACACCGAACGGGCTGGGGGCCAGCCCGACGGTCGCGAAGAACCCCAGGTTGTTGCCGGCCGTGTCGAACTTCACGACCGCGGCCCCGGGCGCGCCGTTGCCCGTCCCGGCGTTGGTGACGAACACCTTGTCACCAATCAAGCCCATGCCGCGGATGTTGTCCAATCCGCCGCTAATCGCGCCGAGCGAATTGCCGGACAGATCCCAGCGCGAAACACGGTCGCCGATCTGCTCGGAGATCCAGATTTCGTTGCCGACCTGCATGGCGTGGACGGTGGTCCCACCCGCGAGCGCGAAGTAGTTGGAATTGACGACGGAGCCGTCGCCGGGATCGAACAGCACGAGCCGGTTGTTGGTCGAATCGGGCATCATCAAGTACTGCCCGTTGGCCGCGATGGGCACAAATGCGAGCGCAACAAGAGCGGTGATCAGAATACGACGGGACATGTTACTCTCTCCTCTTCCAGTTAACGTCCGCGGCCCGCGCGGACAAAACGGAGACTCTCTACTCCTGGTTATTAGTCTATAGAGTCCCCGCCGCCGCGCCAAGTGGCGTCAGCACTTGTACCCCAACTTCGCGTCAGTGAGGGCGGGACGCTTGCCGCCAGGTCCGAGAAAGAACCGAACGAGCGGCCTCATTCGCGCGTTATGCACCTCGTCTTCGGACCGCGGGCCATCCGGTTTGGCCGTGTCGGGAGTTGTCGCCTCGCGGACCGTTCGCGCAGCGACCACGCGGACCAGGTCAGCGGGGCGCGCGTTACCCCCACACCACCAACCCCTGGTCATACCGGTCCGCCAAGTCCTCGTGACACGGCACCACGCGGATGGCGTAGCCGTTGCGACCGCTGGCCTTGCACGGGACCGCGCCCTCGAACCAATGGTGCCCATCACCGGCGTTGCGGGCGAAGCTCAGCCGCGCGGCCTGGCCGTGCTCGATCTCGCCGTCGGGGGTGAGCGCGCCGTAGTAGGCTTCGACGGCCACATCCTCCGGCGGGACCGGACCCAGGTGGACACGGGCGGCGAGTTGAAGGGCGTCGCCCACCTTGAGCACCTGTGCCCCAGGGGCCTGAACCTCGGCCACGCGCACTTCGTGCCAGTGCGACCGCAGGCGGTCTTTCCACGTTGCCAGCGACTTGGCCAGGGCGAAGTCGCCTTCGCAGACCTGCCGCACGCGGCGCTGCGCCGGGAGGTACATTCTCTGAAGGTAGTCCCGCAACATGCGGTTGGTGTTGAAGCGCGGCACCAGGGTGCGCAGCGACTCCTTCATGCGCTTGACCCAGCGGCGCGGCAGGTCGTCGTCGTTGCGCTCGAAGAACAGCGGGACGATCTCGCGCTCGAGCAGGTTGTAGAGCGACTCGCTCTCGACGTGGTCCTGGTAGGCGAGGTCTTCGTAGACGCGGCCGTCGCCGATCGCCCAGCCGTTTTCGCCGTTGTGGGCCTCGGGCCACCAGCCATCGAGGCACGACAGGTTGAGGCCGCCGTTGGGGGCGACCTTCATGCCGCTCGTGCCGCTGGCCTCGTGCAGGCGGAGAGGGTTGTTCAGCCAGACATCGCAGCCCTGAACCAGCACGCGGGCCAGCGACATGTCGTAGTTCTCGAGAAAGACCAGCCGCCGGCGGAAATCCGGCTTGGCACAGATGACCGCGATGTGCTTGATCAGCTCCTTGCCCGCCCCGTCGTGGGGGTGGGCCTTGCCCGCGAAGAGGAATTGCACCGGGCGCTGCTTGTTGTTCACGAGCGCGGCAAAGCGCTCGAGGTTGCGGAACAGCAGCGTGGCCCGCTTGTACGGGGCGAACCGCCGGGCAAAGCCGATCGTCAGGGCCTCCGGGTCCAGCACCTCCTCCGCGGCCTTCACTTCCGCTGGCGGCGCCCCGCGGCCGCGCATCTGGTCGCGCAGCCGGCGCCGGACCGCGGCGATCATCCACTCGCGCCGGCGGGTGTGGACGCGCCACAGCTCGGCGTCGGGGATTTCGTCGATGCGGTCCCACAGCGGCGCGTCCTCCTCGGCCTCCGGCCAGCCCGGGCCGAGATACTGCTCGAACAGGTCGCTCATCGTCGGCGCGATCCACGTGCGCGTGTGAATGCCGTTGGTGATGTGCAGGATCGGCACTTCCTCGTGGGGGATGCCGGGCCAATAGCCCTGCCACATCTTGCGGGCGACCTCGCCGTGGAGTTTGCTGACGCCGTTGCTGCGGTACGACAGCCGCAGCGCCAAAAGCGGCATCGAGAATTCCTCGTCGTGGCCGTCGGCGTGTTCGCGGCCGAGCGCGAGGAGCTCGCGCATGCCGATGCCCATTTCGGCGGCCATCCAGCCGAGGTGCTGGTCGATCAGGCGCGGGTCGAAGCTGTCGATGCCGGCGGGCACGGGCGTGTGCGTGGTGAAGATGTTGGCGCCGAAGGACGCCTCGCGGGCCTCGCGATAGCTCAGGCGGTGCTCCTGCATGGACATGCGGATGCGCTCGAGCGCCAGAAACGCCGCGTGCCCCTCGTTCATGTGACAGACGGTCGGCGCGAGCCCGACGGCCCGCAGGGCCCGCAGCCCGCCGATGCCGAGCAGGATTTCCTGGCGAATTCGCATGGTGCGGTCGCCGCCGTAGAGCCGGTGCGTCAGGCCGCGCAGCTCCGGCGGGTTGTCCGGCAGGTCGGAGTCGAGCAGGTACAGGTGGACGCGGCCGACGCGGACCTCCCAGATCGCCGCGGTCAGCGGGTGGACGCCGAGCTGCACCATGATCTTGAGTTGGTTGCCCTGCGCGTCGTTGAGCGGCGTGGCGCACCACTGGTGCAGGTCGTGGGCGGGATAGCTTTCAAGCTGCCAGCCGTCCTCGGTCAGTTGCTGTCGAAAATAGCCGTGCCGGTACGCGAGCCCGACCGCGACCAGCGGGATGCCGAGATCGGACGCCGATTTCAGGTGGTCGCCCGCGAGCACGCCCAAGCCGCCGGAGTAGATGGGCATGCTCTCGTGCAGCCCGAACTCCGCGGAGAAGTACGCGACCAGCAAGTCCTTGTCGTCGGGACATTGGGCGTTGAACCAGGTGCGCCCGTTCAAGTAGACGAAGAAGCTGTCCATCACCCGCGCAAGTTGGGCAATGTAGGCGTCGTCGCGGGCCGCCTGCTCCAGGCGCTGCTGGCTGACCTGCGCGAGCAGCGCCACCGGGTTGTGCCCCACGCGCCGCCAAAGCTCCACATCCAGCCGGCGGAACAGGTCCGTCGCGGCGGGGTTCCACGTCCACCAGAGATTGTGCGCCAACTGGCGCAGCGGTTCGATCCGCTCGGGCAAGGAAGGCACGATCACAAAGCTGCGTACGTTCTTCATAAGTTCTTATCGGGCGGCGCGGCGAAATCCGCCGCGACTATATCCCAACATCCTATCGGTTGTCTGGCCGCCTGGGCGGGTGGTTGTCAACGCAGGTCCGCGACCGCGCGAACCTGCCGCACGAGTTCTTCCGCTTCGGCCGTCGTCCGCGCCTCGGCAATGATGCGCAAGATCGGCTCGGTGTTCGAAGCCCGCAGGTGAACCCAGCCGGCGTCGAAATCGATGCGCACGCCGTCCGCCGTGTTGGGCGACCGGCTTGCGAAACCGGTGCTCACAGCCTGCACCGCGGCGTCGATCCGCTCGCGCGGCAGCTCAAACTTCTGCTTGATCGTCGCGTAACGGGGCAAATCGGCGACCAGCGCGCTCAGCGGCCGGCCCGCCGCCGCGAGGGCCTGCACGATCAGGCTGATGCCGGTCAGGCTGTCGCGCACGAAGCTGATGCGCGGGTCGATGACCCCGCCGTTGCCCTCGCCGCCGAACACACAGTGGTTCGCCAGCATCGCGCGCGCGACGTGCGACTCTCCGACGGGCGTGCGAAGCACGCGCACGCCGTGGCGGGCGGCCACGTCGTCGACCATGCGCGACGTGCTGAGGTTGGCCGCGACCGGGCCGGGCCGCCGGGCGAGCACGAACTGGGTGGTCAGGGCGAGCGTGTATTCCTCACCGATGTACGTGCCGTTTTCGTCCACGAGCGCGAGGCGGTCGGCATCGGGGTCTTGTGCAAAACCGACCGCGGCCCCCGTCGCGCGCACCGTGTCGCAGAGCTCGGTGAGGTTCTCCCGCACCGGTTCGGGCCGATGCGCAAACTCCCCGTTCGGCGTGCCGTTGATGTGGATGACTTCGCAGCCGAGGGCCTGGAGCAGCAACGGCGTGTTCGTGCAGCCGGCTCCGTTGATGCTGTCGAGCACCACGCGCAAGCCGCGCGTGCGGGCCGCGTCCACGTCGCGGACGGCGAGCACCGCCGCCACGTGCCGCGGGCCGGCCTCCGTGTCGCACGACAGGTTTCCGAAGCCGCCGGCGCGCATGCGGCATTTGCCGGCGGCGCGCAACTCCGCAATCTGCTGCGCGCGCGCCGGGTCCGGCGCAACGCCCAGATCATCGAGGAACTTGAGGCCGTTCCACTCGCCAGGATTGTGGCTGGCCGTGACGATCATCCCGCCGGCGTATCCGCCCGCGCGAATGGCGTGGCCAACCGTGGGCGTCATCGCCACGTCGAGCTGCGTCACGTCGCAACCGGTCGCGAGCAGGCCCGCGGCGACGGCGGCCTGAAACGTTGCGCCGCTCGGGCGCGTGTCGCGGGCGAGCACGACGCGCCCGCCGCCCAGCAGCGTTCCGTACGCCTGCGCGAATTCCAGCGCGACCGCGGGCGTGAGGGTGTCCCCCACAATCCCCCGCACGCCGGACACACTAATCATCAGGGCCATGCACGAGTTCTCGGAAACAGCCAACGGAGTCGCACAGCGTATCCGAACCCCGGACGTAAGTCCGGGG
>CAYMXT010000104.1:0-14090 GCA_964394415.1 uncultured Planctomycetales bacterium | reverse complement strand
CGTAGTCGAAACCGAGCCGCCGCGCGATCGTCACCGCCCCGGCGGCGTTGATCGCATTGTGCTCACCCGGCAAGCGCAACCGAAACGGGAACCGCTCATTCAGCTTGAACTTCAGCCAGGGCGCCTCGTAGAGCGGCTCAGTGAGCCGTACGTCGGCCGCGGGGTCACGCCCGAACGTCGTCACGTGCGCGCCGTTGCCGGCCAGGTGTTGCCGCACGGCCGGCTGGTCGATGTTAACGGCGGCAAAGCCCTTGCCGCGCAGCTTGCTCAGAATCGCGCATTCCTCCGCCGCGACGCCGGCCAGGCTGCCCAGCCCCTCGAGGTGTTCCTCGCCCAGACACGTCAGGACGACCAGGTCGGGCGCGGCCAGCGCCCCCAGGGCGGCGATCTCGCCGGGGGCGTTGGTGCCGATTTCGACGACCAGAAATTCGTCGCCCGCCTCGGCGGACAGCAGCGTCAGCGGCACGCCGACGTTGTTGTTGTAGCTCTTCGGCGAGCAGCGGCCGCGCAGCCGCCCGCTGAGGATGTGGTGGATCATCGCCTTGGTCGTGGTCTTGCCGTTGCTGCCCACCACCGCGATGACCTGAGCCGCCGACTGCGTCCGATGATACGCGGCCAGGCGGCCCAGGGCGGCGATTGTGTCGCGCACTTCGATGAGCACCGCTTGGCGCGGCATGGCGAAGTCGGCCGCGCGAAGCTGCTCGGCCACCGCCTGGGTTTGCGCGGTTTCCACGACGCAGGCCACCGCCCCGCGTTTGAGGGCCGCGGGGACGAAGTCGTGCCCATCGAACCGTGGGCCGCGCAGCGCGAAGAACAGGTCGCTGGCGGCAACCGAACGCGAGTCGGTCGACACGCCCGCGACGCTGACGGTCGGCAGCTCGCCCCACGGTCGCCCCTGGATGGCGGCGAGGATTTCAGCGAGCGTGAGCTTAATCACGAGTCAGTTGTCTCCGACCAGTCGCGTCGGACCTCCGCGTCCGACGTGCCACGCACCGCCAGGCCTTCCGCCCGGTCGTCCGTCGGGCTCGGAGGCCCGACGCTACTTTGCCAGTTCCGCCGCGGCCTGAATCGCCGCCTCAACATCATCAAAATGCACCTTGCGATCCCCGACGATCTGGTAATCCTCGTGGCCCTTGCCGGCGATGACGAGTACGTCGCCCGCGCGGCCGGCCGCGAGCGCCGCGCGAATCGCCAGCGCCCGATCGGGCTCGACCAGCACACGCGGCCGCGCGGCGGCGTCGAACCCGGTCAGAATCTCGTCAATAATAGCCCGCGGCGCCTCGCTCCGTGGGTTGTCGCTCGTGACCATGATCGCGTCGGCCCACTCCGCCGCGGCCCGGGCCATGCGCGGACGTTTCGTGCGGTCCCGATCGCCGCCGCAGCCGAAGACGACGGTCAGCCGCCCGCGCGTCAGCGGCTTGACGGCACTCAGCACGTTCCGCAGGGCGTCGTCCGTGTGCGCGTAGTCGACGAACACGTCCGCCGGACACGCACAGGGCACCCGCTGAAGCCGGCCCGGCACGTTCCGCACCGACAGCAGCCCCTGCGCGATGGCGTCGAGCGGCACGCCCGCCGCCCGCGCCAGCCCCGCCGCCGCGAGCGCGTTGTACACGTTGTGCCGGCCGACCAGCGCGTTCTCGAGCACCAGCTCGCGGCCCTCGAGCCGTAACCGATAGTACGTCCCCTGCGTCGTGCTGCGCGTGATGCTCGCCGCGATGTCCGCCTCGGGCGACAGACCATAGGTCATCAGCCGCGCGCGGCACCCCGCAATCAGATGCTCGTGCTGCGGGTCGTCGCGGTTCACCACCGCAACCGCCGCGCCGTCCAGATTCTCAAACAGCCGGCGTTTCGCCGCGCGATACTGCTCCGGCGTGCCGTGATAGTCCAGGTGATCGCCCGTCAGGTTCGTGAACGCCGCGGCGGTGAACCGCAGCCCGTCCGTCCGCTTCTGGGCCAGCGCGTGGCTCGACACCTCCAACACCGCGGCGGTTCCGCCGGCGTCGGCACACTCGCGCAGGTACGCGGCCAACTCCAGCGGGCCGGGCGTCGTCATGCGGGCCGTCACGTTCCGCCCGCACAGGTCGTAGAGCACCGTCCCAAGCAAACCGCACTTCCACCCCGCGGCCCGCAGGATCGCCCGCGTCATGAACGCGGTCGTGCTCTTGCCGTTCGTGCCCGTGATGCCCAGCAGTTTCAGTCCGGCGCACCCGTCCGCCGCCAGCCCGTGCCAGCGCAGCGCGAGCATCGTCAGCACCGCGCGGGCGTCGGCGACGTTGACCACCGGCACATGTCCGGCGTCCGGCAGATTCTCGCCGACCACAACGGCGGCGCCGCGCTGCACCGCGTCCGCGATGAACCGCCGGCCATCGGCCAGCGTCCCGCTCACGGCGACGAAGATATGCCCCGCCCGCACCTGCCGCGAATCGTCCGCCACACCCGTGATCGGCAGTTCGCCGCAGCGGCGCAGCACGTCCGGCGCGGCCCGGTCCGCCAGCAAACTGCCGAGCGTCTGCGTCGCGCGGCTAGTCTCCGCCGCGCCCATCATCGCGCTGGTTGCCGCCTGCACCGCGACCTCCATCGTTGTTCTTCTTTCCACGCTTGCCCGGCTCGGGTGCCGGCGTCAGCTCCGGCGGCACACGGATGTACGCAAGCGTCTCGGCGAGAATCTCGCGCACGGCGGGGGCCGCCACTACGCCGCCGTAATACCCTTCCTTCGACGGCTTGTAAATCGAAACCAGCACGACGGCCCGCGGATGATCGGACGGTGCACCGCCGATGAACGAGCCGACGTATTGGCCGGACTCGTAGGCGTGTCCGCCGCCGCGCGCGATCTGGGCCGTGCCGGTCTTGCCAAAGACCTGGTACTCGTCGAGCTTGGCCGATTTGCCCGTCCCGTCGGTGACCGTCTCGACCAGGGCCTCACGCCGAAAACGCGCCGCGGTCTGCTCGTCCAGCACTCGGCGAACCGCGACCGGCGCCGAGTAGTCGGCCACCGTCTCGCCGTCCGGACCGATGACGCCGCGCACGATCCGTGGTCGCAGCAGAATCCCGCCGTTGCAGAACACGCTGAATGCGGTGACAACCTGGATCGGCGTGACGGCGATTTCCTGGCCGATGGGGATGGACTGCGGCGAGAACGAGGGGTTCCACTTGGAGAATTCCTGCACCAGCCCGGTGTGCTCGCCGGGCAGCCCGACGCCCGTGATGTCGCCGAAGCCGAACGACCGAACGTAGCGATTCAGCCGGGCCATGCCGCAGCGTGCCCCGACCATACCCATCCCGATGTTGCTCGACTTGCTGACGATTTCGTGCAGGGCGAGCGAGCCGTAGGGGTGTGTGTCGCGGATTGTCCGGCGGCCGAAGTCGTGGACCGGGCCGTTGATCGCGAACACCTCATCCAGCCGCACGAGCCCCTCGTCCAGGGCACACGAGGCCACGAACGGTTTGAACACGCTGCCGGGCTCGAAGCTGTCCGCGACGGCGCGGTTGCGCCAGCAGACCTTCGCGGCCTCCTGTTCGGCCGGCGTCATCTGGTCGAAGTTCGGCGGATAAGGGTCCGCGGGGTCATAGTCGGGCGCGACGGCCATCGCCAGCACTTCGCCGCTCTGCGGGTCGATCACGACGGCCACCCCCCATTCCGCCGCATGCTTTGTCACCGCCGCCGCGAGCGCCTTTTGCGTGGCCTGCTGAACGTAAGCGTCGATCGTCAAGATGAGCGTGGCCCCGTCCACCGCCGGACGGTACGCCTCGGCGGGCGCGCGCACCGCCCGGCGTCCCACGTCCACGGTAATAGTCTGCCGCCCGGGCACGCCGTGCAGCCAGTGGTCGCACGCCCCCTCGATCCCCTCGCGGCCGACCAAGTCCTCGAACGCCTCGCCGCTGGCCACTGTTCGCCGGTCCAGCCCGACGAATCCGAGCACATGGGCGGCCAGCCGACCAAGCGGGTACACGCGCTGCGGTTCGTATTGGATTTCAAACCCGGCCAGCCGCCGCGCGTCCACCACCGACTTGATCGCCGCCTCTTCCTCGTCGCTGACGGCCCGTTTCAGCCACAGGAAGTGCTCCCCGGCGCTGCGGACCTGCTCCAGCTCCGCGGCGAATTCGATCGGTTTGCGGCCCAATACCGGCCCCAGGCTGAACGCCGCGAAACGCGGGTCGCGCACCAACTGCGGGTCCACGAAGAGCGACGGCCGCCGCACCGTGCCGGCCAGCACGCGCCCGCGGGCGTCCAGGATTTCGCCACGCCGCGCTCCGATGGTGCGCACGGCGCGGTGCTGTCGTTCCGCCTGGGCGCGCAGCGCCTGCCCGCGCGTTTCCTCCAGGTAGGCCAGCCGCCCGCCGCCTGCCAGCAGGGCGACAACCACCAACGCCACCAGAAGACCACTGCCGCGCATGATTGCCTCTCGAAGTGAACTACCGCTTGCTCCGCTTCTTCGGCGGGGCCGGTTCCGGCGGGGCCGGCTCTTCGGCAAAACGACTGACCGCCTGTTCCATACGCTGTCGGATGCGGGTCGGGTTCTTGAGCCGGGCCAGCTCCAGTTCCGCTTCGACCAGCTCCTGCCGGATCTCATCCGCCGCCCGCTCACACCGCGAAATCTCGTGGTGCAACCGCGTCGTCTCCGCCCGCAGCGTCACGACTGTCAGCAGCAGCAGCAGACCGCCGGCCAGCAGCACGATGATCCGGAATAGCGTCATACCGCGCTCGCGTCGCTGCCGGCCCGCTTCGGATCGGGGAGCATGGGCCTCCGGCCCGTGTCCGTTTCGATTCGCACGGGCCGGCGGCCCATGCTCCCCACCCAAATGAGACTCACTCCTGCCGATTCACTCGACTACCGACTCGCCACCTTCACCGCCGGCGGCAGCTTGATCCGTGCGCCCGCTGGCAGCTTGCGCGGATTCAACGACCCGTTCAACGCAGCGATTTCACGCCAGCGGCCGCCGTCTTTCAGGTGCCGTTCCGCGATGCGCTTGAGCGAGTCGTTCTTCTGTATCGTATACCAGCGTGGTGACTCCGGCGGTACCTTGCGCAGGGTGTCGGCCGCGGCCGATTTCGCCGGCGTCACCGCCGCGAGCGCCGCAGTCGCGGGCTTCGCCGCCAGCACGTCCTGGACACGCTCCATGTCCGGCAACACCAGCTCCTCGCCCGCCTGAACCCGATTCTGCCTGCGACCGAGGGCCGGGTTCAGGTCGGCGACCAACTGCACCACGCGCGGGTCGCGCGTCTGGAACTCCCGCGCGATGATCTTCAGCAACGTGTCGCCCTTCGCTACGCGACAGAGACGCGGCTCCGGTGCGGCCGTCGGCTCGCCGGCGGGCGCGGGAATCTCGGTCTCCGCCGCTCCGACGAGGATAACCTCGTCAACTGCGGCCTCCGGCGCGGCCGCAACGGGATCCGCAGCACCCGCCAACGCCGGCTCATCCGCACCGACGAGCGGGGGCAACGTCGGCGGCTCGGCGGCTTCCTGCCACGCCTGCGGCGGCGGCAAGATCGCCAGCGCCGGGCCGTCCGGCACCCGACCCACCAGAGAGGCATCCGACCAACTCGGGCGGCTCAGCCCGCGGGCGGCCTCACCTCGCCGATCCTCACGCACACCGGCCACCCGCTCCCTGGCCAGCGCGGCTTGAGCGTGCCGCGCCCGAATGTCCGCGGCGACGAGTGGGGCGTCCTGCCGCTGCCGCGGCGGCGCGATGCTCTGCACCGCCAACGTCACGGCGCCCACCGCGCCCGTGCAGATCAGCAACGCCAGCTTGATACTCATTGCCATGGCGGCCTCCTTGCCATTCGGTCGTTCTCCGAACCCACCATGCAAGTGGTGGGCGGCCCCGTACCTGCGTACGGGGTTCGGATACGCGCTCACGCGCACCGCCGCGCCACCCGCAGCTTCGCACTGCGGCTGCGCGGATTACGCGACCGTTCGTCCGGCTCGGCGACGATCGGTCGCTTGGTCAGCTCTTCCCAGACGCCCGCGGCCTTGCCCGCGCGAAACGTCTGTTTGACCAGCCCGTCCTCAAGACTGTGAAACGCAATCACGGCCAGCCGTCCGCCCGGCCGCAGGCATTGGGCGGCGCGCGCCAAAAACCGCTTCAGGTTGTCCAGCTCGCCATTCACCGCGATCCGCAGCGCCTGAAACACCCGCGTGGCGGGGTGAATCTTGCCGGGGTGCCAGCCGCCGGCGGCCAAGACCGCCGATTCGACGGCCCGCGCCAGGGCGTGCGTGGTCGTGATCCGCCCGCTATGACGCACCTGGCAAATCCGCCGCGCAATCTTCCGGCTCGCCGACTCCTGGGCGTTGAAATAGAAGAGGTCGGCCAGCTCATGCTCCGACAGCCGGTTCACCAGGTCGGTGGCCGTCGGTCCGCCGCCGCGCTGGAAACGCATGTCGAGCGGGCCATCGCGGTCGAAGGAAAAGCCGCGATCCGCATCCGCGAGCTGCGCCGAGTTGACACCCAGGTCGAGCAGGATGTGGTCCACCGCCGGTTGTCCCAGCTCTGCCAGCACCGCCGGACCGTCCGCAAAGTTGCCCGTGGTCAACGTCAGCGCGTCCGGGCCAAACGTCGCCAGCCGCGCGCGGGCCCCGGCGAGCATCTGCTCGTCCAGGTCCAGCCCGATGTACCGGCCGCCGGGCAGAATCCGCGGCAGCAAGACCGCCGCATGGCCGCCCAGTCCGACCGTGCCGTCCAGAATCACCTGTCCCGCGGACGGTTCGAGCAGCCGCACGACCTGCTCGACGAGCACCGGCTGATGCTCAGCTTCGCTGGGACCCACGGCGACCACGCCAAGACTCCGCACCGCAGGTAACTGGACGACTGGACGACGTCCACAGCGCGCGGCTACACTGCCTCCACTCGCCGCGACACGAGGCGAAGACGGTGGCTCCCGCGGCCATCCTTGGCCCACGGGAACCGGGAACCAGCAGCCGCCAGTGGCTGCGTTGCGGGGCACGGTCGCGTCCGTGCATCACGCCCCACTACCCACGGTGGGGCGTTTTCATGCCCGCGCGTCTTGTGTGGGCTGCGGTCGCCGGCCGCTCACCGCCGACCGCAGCCCGCCCTCGCGAAACCAACCGCACCAATCTCGTTTCTTCCGCCGGGCCACCGGGCCGCGGCGCCAACCTCCGGTCAGCTCAATTGCCCTCTACAGCCTGTGCGGGCCAAGCCGTCGGCGACAACCGATTCAGCTCGTCAACGGCCTTGGCCCGGCGTTCCGGGTACTCCGACCACATTTCTTCATCAAAGGCGGCGAAGTCTTCGGGCCGCCACAGCTCCAGATGATCGCGGACGCCGATCAACACCACGTTCGGGCCGAGCCCCATCCGTTTGAGTAAGCTGTCCGGCAACAGCACGCGTCCCTGCCCATCCGGATCGAGCGGGGCACTCCGCGCGCACTCAAACTGCCGGAAGTTGAACGTTGACTCGGACAGCAAGTTGTCCGGCGCGAGGTGGGCACACAGCCGCTCGTAGTGTCGCTGCGGGTAGAGCGACACCGTACCCTTCCGGCGTCCGGGGAGCGCGTAGAACGCATGGCCGTCGCGATCTTCGTGCAGCTTCCGCCGGATGGCAAAAGGTATTGATAATCGATTCTTATTATCGATTACCAACTCGTACAGCCCTGCCAGGAAGAGCTTCGGATTGTCATCTGGCCCACTGCTTGCCACTCTGGCTACCTCGGTAAGTTTAGTCTACCACATAGCCTGTCGATTGCAAACCACAACCCGATCTTTTTTTCGCAGAACGTGATCGTCGGCAGTTGCGCGACCCGGTTGGCGGCGGTGGGCGCTGGCCGCATCGTCGCCGCTTGCCGCTGGGCTCGGTGACGCAGGTGACGCCCCCCACGGGCGACCACGGTGATCGCCTTGGCACCCAAGCAAGACACGCCGCACAACGCTGATTGACGCGCGGCGAAGTGCCCCTTCTACTTCGCCGCCGATGTTCCGTTTGGCATGGTTGCTCGCGCTGGCTGCCGCTGTGCTGCTCGGCGGTCTGCTCGGCTTGGCCGGCTGCCGCTCGCCCGGGGCCGTCCCGCTAACTGCCGCGCCCGGGGTCCGTCGCGCAGCGCCCATCCCGCTGCCACGCCCCGTGCGGGCGGTGTGGGTGGCCCGGTTCCACTACCGCAACCCGGACGACATTCGGACGACCATCAAGAACTGTGCGGCGGCGGGGTTCAACACCGTGCTCTGGCAGGTTCGCGGCGAAGGGACGGTCGCGTACCCGTCGCAGCTTGAGCCGTGGGCACGCGAGTACGGTCACCGCGACCCCGGCTTCGACCCCCTGGCCGTCGCGGTGCAGGAGGCCCACAAGCACAAGCTGCGGATCGAAGCGTGGTTCAACGTCATGCCCGGCTGGAAGGGCCTCGTCCCGCCGGCGGTGTCAAACCAGCTCTATCTTGCGCACCCCGACTGGTTCATGTACGACGCCGGCGGCCGGCGCCAGCCGCTCAACAAGGACTACGTGATCGTCAATCCGTGCCTGCCGGAAGTCCGCCGGCACATCGTCGCGGTCGCAAACGAAATCGTCTCGCGGTACGACGTGGACGGGATTCACCTCGACTACGTGCGGTTCGCGTGGGACGGCACGCCGAACGCGAAGCAGAACTTCCCCCGCGACGCGCGCACGCTGGCGCTGTACCGCCGCGAAACCGGCCGCGGCCCGGACGATGACGCGCAGGCCTGGCAACACTGGCGGGCCAACCAGATCACGCGGATCGTCGATGAGATTCGCCAAGCCATTAACCGTCGGCGGCCCGGTGCGACGCTGACCGCGGCCGTCTGGCGGAACCCGGAGATCGGGTACCGCGATTACCTTCAGAACAGCGTGGTGTGGCTGCGGGCGGGGCTGGTGGATGCCCTCATGCCGATGGCCTACACGACGAAGCTCGAGCAGTTCGACACAGACATCAATACATATCGGCGGCTGTGCGGCCCGCGGCGCGTCGTCCCCGGCCTCGGCATCTACGAACACAAGACACGCGCGAACATGGACGAGCAGCTTCGCCACTGCATGTCCTGGGGCGGCGACTTCGCGCTGTTCTCGTACGAGTCGCTCTTTCCGACGATTGCGGACTCCAACCCCGCCACGAGGGCGTCGCCCGACGCGCAGCGTGCCCGCGAGCTGCGGCGGGCGGTGCTGGGCGGTTTTCCCGCGCGGTGAGTCCGTGGTGCGGGAATGTGGGCCCGGGTATCCCGGCGGGGCGTGACTGCTTCGCGCCGTCGGCGCGGTGCCGCACAATAATCGCATCCTACGGGGAGCATGGGCCTCCGGCCCGTGTCCCGGCGCGCCGGGATTCGCACGGGCCCGAGGCCCATGCTCCCCACCCCGATGCGCTGCGGTAATTCTGAGCCGCCACACCAGCTTGGCGAGTGCGTCCAGATGTGTTGCCGTGCCGCGCATGACAAGCGTGTGCGCACGGGCGCACTCCGGCGCAAGCGCTGGAGTGCAGGAATCTCAGCAGCGCTTGCCGACCGGTGAATTGTAACGCGGTTCCTATTTCTTCTCGCGGGCCAGCGGCGTCGGCAGAATCGGCGGCTTGTCGAAGTCGCGATCGATCTTCGCCAGGTCCAGTTCCTCGAACAACAACGCCGGGGCCGCCACCGTCTGCCCATCGTTGGCCGGGCTGTTCAGCACGAAGGGCGTGTCGCCGGCCGCCAGAATCCGCTTGAAGGACTTCAAGTCCATCCGCGCGATTTCGACGCCGCGCACCAGCTCCGCGCGCCCATCGGGGAAGACCTTGTAGATGGCGAGGGGGTTGGTGCTGCCGGCGGAGTCGAAGCGCCCGCCGCCTTCGCCGACGGTGCCGAACGCAGCGATGCGCAAGCCAAACTCCAGCCCTTCATCGCCGACTGCTTCGAGCAATTCCTGTTTCAGTTCGTCCGCGCTCGCGGCCGGTTCTGCGCTGACGAGCAGGCAGCCCAGGCTGCCACGCCCGCTGCCGAACCCGCCGCGGCCGTGGCCATTGGACTTCTGAAAGTCCTTGGACGGATTGCGCGTCATCAGGAGCGCCTTCAACCGTCCGCCTTCCACCAGCGGGACACGCTCCGCGCGCACGCCCTCGTCGTCGCAGACATAGTGGCCGAGCACGGGCGTGTCACCAATGGTCTCTTGCGTCGGGTCGTCCACGACGTGCAGGAACCGCGGCAAGATGCGCTTGTTGAGCTTGTTCGCGAAGTCATCGGCGCTGCTGCGGCTGCCGACTGGTCGCTGGCCGCCGCCGAAGTTGCCGCCATACTGACGCGCGAACAGGACGGTCGCCGCCTCGGCGTCAAACAACACCGGGCCGGTGTACGACGCCAGAACGGGTGCGTCTTTCAACGCAATCAGCCGCTCGGCGAGCTCGCGACAGCCCTCAAACAGCTCGTCGCGCGGCGGAAGCTGATCCAGCCCGCCGAGGTACATGTTCATGCTATCGCCGAGCTTCATGCCGTCGTCAGCCTGGACGGTCGCGCTCACCGTCACCAGTGCGCAGCGGAAGCCGGTGCGCTGCCGCGTGCCCTCGGTGTTAACAAGGTACTTGTTCGTTGCCCAGGTGCTGACCGACGCGCTGGAACTCTGAATAGCGGGGTAGTCGCGGAATACCACCGACAGCGCGAGCGCCAGTTCCTCAAGCGGCTGGACATCGAGCTTCAGTTCCTGCCGCGGCTCGAAGTACACATTGGGCGCGGTGCGGGTCAGATCGTCGGGCTTGTCAACGATCAGCTTGCTTTCCATCAGCGCCTTTTTCTGGGCCAGTTCCTCGACCACGTTCTTATAGTCGCGGTCGGCCATCCACCAGATGGCCTGCCGGATGGCGGTGTAGTCATCCTCGATGGGCATGTCGGCATCGGGCATGCTGCCGCCCAAGCCGAACCCCAAGCCTCCGCCGCCCGAGAAATTGGTGTTGTCGAGCTGATAGGAGCCTACGCGCACGTCGGTCGCGGGGTTGCGAGCGCGGCCCTCGCTGCGGCCGGTGACGGCCCCCAGCACGGCGGATACGCCGGCGCGGGCGGTGTCGGTGACCGCGAAGGCGATGTAATACGGCTTTTCAAAGCCCTCGATCTTCAGGCCGTCCTGGCTGCGCGTCAGCTCGTCCACCAAGGCGCGCAAGATCACGTCTTTCTGCATTTCCCGCGGCACGGTGTCGTCGGCCCGCAGCGCGGGGCCCGACAGCACGGCGAGGAACAGGACCAAGCTGGGACAGCGTTTCATCGGTAATCCTCCGGCAGTACGAATCTGCTACGCGGCATCGTGCTCAGAACGCGCAGCGCAAGCAAGCGTCGCGGATGCCGCAGCGCGCACGGCGCAGCCAGCGCCCCTGGCCGGCGTGCGCTCGCTTGCGCTTCGCGTTCTGATCTGATTTCCGCTACGCACCCGTCCACGCGCATTTACTTGCCCTTCTCCGCAACCGGGGCCGGCAGAATCGGCGGCCGGTCCTGGGCCTTCTGCTTCTTCTCGACCTCGATTTGTTCGACCAGAATACTCGGCGAGATCGCCGACACCGGGACGTAGCCCGACTCCGCCCCGCAATAGCCGTTGAAAATGCCCGGGTCGTCCGCTGTACACAGGATTTTCGAGAAGCACGTCAAAGGCGTACCCACAATGTCAACCCCACGGACCAGTTCGTCCGGCCGGCCATCGGCGTAAACCCGGTAGACTATGATCGGCACGACCTTGAACGACTGCGGCATCCAGCGCTCGGTCATCGTGAAGCCGCCGGAGATGTCGTCGAACAGGAGTCCGTAGTCCTTGCCCTGCCGTTTGCATTCCTCGACCAGACGCCCCCGCAGCTCCTCGAAACGCACCTGCTTCGCTGATTCGATCAGCAGATTGCCCATCCGCGAGCACGCCGTCATCCCTGGCTGTCGCCGGCCGTGTCCGTTGGACTTCGTGAAGCCGCGGGTCGGCGAGCGGGACAACAGGAACGTCTTCAGAATGCCGCTTTCAACGATGCGGGCCGGCTGCCCCGGCACGCATTCATCATCGAACTCGTAGAATCCGTTCAGATCGACGCTTTGGAACTGCCGCCGCGTCGGATCGTCCACCACGCTTATGAATGGCGGCAGCACCTCCTGCCCGATCTTCTTGGCGAACGTCTGCCCTTCCTCGACGTCCTTCTGCCTGTGCCCCTCCACGCGGTGCCCGAAAATCTCGTGGAAGAACACCCCGCTCGCACGGTTCATCAGGATGGCCGGCCCCGTGAACGGCTCCACGATCGGCGCCTGCCGCAGCGCCAGCACCTCGGTGATGACTTCGTCGATGAGCTTCGCTACCTCCGCGTCGCTTGGCAGTCGGTCCGGCGTATGGGCATCCAGCGTCTTGTACTGCCACAGCTCCATCCCGTCGTCCGCGATCGTGGCTGCGGCGGCGGCGATCCGCCACTGGCTCGTGCCGTGCTGGAGCTTGCTGCCCTCGCTGTTCACCGCCAGGCGGTTACCGACGCTGCCGGACAGCGTCACGCTCGACGCATAAATCTCCGGGTGCGCCGCGAACCGCTGCGACAGCTTCTTCACGCGCGCGACCAGCGCCGCCCGGTCGTAATTCTGCCGAACCCACGGCCCGATGTGGACGCTCGGCTCCTCGCGGGAAAAATCGTCAGACGGGTCTTCCTCCTCGACCTTGACCTTCAGGTTCGCCTTGACCTGGGCCAGCCGCTTCACCGCGGCCTTGAAACGGTCGTCGGTTGCCAGCCACAGCGCATGCCGCGTAGCCACCGGATCATCATTCAGCGGCAACCGCAGCGACCGGGTACCGAACTCCCGCCCGCCAAACGGCCCCAGCCCGCGAATCTGGCGGGTATTGTCAAGCGTGTAATCACCCGCGCGCACGTCCACGTCGAGCAGCCGCGCGTGGGCGACCTGGTCGGCCGTGACCGCGCCCAGCGTGGCGGCGACGGACACATCTTCGTCGTCTGTGACCGCATATTGGATGAAGTATGGTTTGGCGCCGTCTGGTCCGATGAGCTGGGTCAGCGAGAGCTGTAGCTCGCTCTGCATGAGCGCCAGCAGCGGATGTTCGTCGGCCGCGGACGCGACGGCCGCAGCGCTCCACACGCTCAGCACGGTCGCCAGACGGAGGGTACGGGCGAGACAGGACATGATGATCCCTCGAGGGGCCAGAACTCCGGTTGTCAGTCGTGCCGGGATGGTAGTCGCGCAATCCGCGTTTGTCACTCTTCCGCCGTTCGCAGGCCGAGCGCAGTTTGCATCCGCTCGCGGGCGGCGTCGGCCACTTCCAGCAGGGCTTCGTGGACCCCCGGCCAGCCCGAAACGCTGCGCAACATCGCCGCCGCCTCGCGCAGCAGCTTGTCCCGCCGGCGGCAAAATTCGTCAAAGGACGCCCGTAACTCGTCCCGCGTCCAAAGCGTGAGCGGGTCCGCGACGCCGGTCTGACTGCGCGCCCAGCGCAACAGCCCGGCGGGGTCGTCGTTCAACTCGTACAAGCGACTGAGAACCACGATCCGCTGCGCGGCGGTGCCGAGGAACTCACGCACGGCTTCGGGCAGCGCCGCGAGCCGATCGTCGATCGTCGTTTTCGCCGCGCGGTCCAGCCAGCCGGCCTCGCGCTCGGGCTCGTCCTCCGGGGCGCGCAGCCGTCCGGGCGGGATAACGAGCGTGCGGTGTCCGGTCGCGAATTGCACGGAGACGCGATGCACGGGTTGCCCGGCGACCACCGTGGTCTGCACGCGCAAGACCGAACCAGCGCCCCATTCGGGCCGCGTCGGGTTGCACACCCGGCGGCCCAGCAGTTCCGGCGTGATTTCCAGGTCCGGCGTTTCCATGTGTCGGGTCAAGTTCCGGCGTACGATACAAAGACAGGGTCACACGGCCAACCCCGCACCCGCGGTCCGCCACATCGCGCCCGAGACGATTCGAACGTCCGACCTACGGTTTAGGAAACCGTTGCTCTATCCTGCTGAGCTACGGGCGCCACGCGGCACCCATCATAGCTTATTGCGGTTCAAACGGCAGCCGCCTTGGCGCACCGGGAGCGCCCAGCAAACGACGGTGCGCACGGCGAACACCAACACCGCCGAGCGCAGCAGGGGAAGCCGCAACTGCGTCCGGAAAGCCACCGTCGATCTCCCGCGCGGGGCGCGCCGGCAGACTTGTGCCACGGCGCGC
>CAYMXT010000103.1:0-14133 GCA_964394415.1 uncultured Planctomycetales bacterium | reverse complement strand
ATGCCACGAGTTTATTCAAAAAGCGCGCGGGAATCGGGGATTTTCAGGGGCCCCATGTGCTCAAAATCGCCGCCGAGCGAGATAAACATCGTCGGCTGGAGCCGCGGGGCCGTTGCCGCACTTATGGTCGTCGACATTTTGGACAAACAGGGCTGTTGTTGCCAGTGGACGACGGTTCGCGAGTTCACTGGCCCCGTGACTATTACGAGTACTGGGCCATCCGGACCATCCGTCGAGCGTGAGGTTTGCTGCGACCGCCGCCATCCGTCCATCAACTTCCTCGGATTGTATGACCCTGTTGACATGCGACCTGGCGCTCATCCACCCCTGATTCCGCCCACGGTGCAAAACTGTGCGCTCGCGATCGGTGATCAGAAAGCGTCATCTTGGTGCTTCTGGAAATCGCGGACGCGCGAGACTCTCTTCCCGCTCGCGAAATGTGAACCGGCGGATTGGGACAAGACCAACTTCAAACGCCGGTACTTCGACGCGACCCACGGCGGGATTGGCACTGGGCGTGAAGCCGATGATTGGATGAGGCAATGTGCTCGGAAGGCCGGCGTAAACGTTCCAGAACACGGCCCACAGCACGTGCCGCGTCCGAACCAGAACGGTTGCAGTGATTGCAACCGATAATGGACCCTTCAGGCCGCCCGCTTCCGTACGCGCGCGGGCCAGTTCTACGTCCGCCGAATAGGCTGCGCATTTTCGGTGCCTATCTGTTCGGTGCCGTGGTAGCTCTTCTCGACGTCGCATTCAGTTGGAATCTTGTGTTCCTTCTGTACGTTTGGAGCAAGCCGCCAAATCCAGCGTGGGTGTATGACGTCGGTATTGCTATCTGGATTACGATTCTAGCGGGCGCGATCGTCGTCTGTGGTGCACTCGGCCTCCTCGTTACACCGAGACTTGCGTCGCTCGACACCGGCAGCGGCGGTACGCGCCTAGTCCGTCTGATTCGTCGTGTTCTGCTTGCCAGTACTATTGGTGCCCCTCTTGTCTGGGTGATGCTTGGATTCGTAACAGGTTGGCGCTAGCCAACGATCGTATCACTCGCCGCAGCACGATGTGAGGCCGAGTGCGACATCGTGTGTGCAACGACCGTCGTGCCCGTGACGGTCGGCCAGCCCTACTCGCCATCGCCTCACGCAATCGGTGATCCCGGCGCAAGATGCCACAGCGCAAGGGGTTATCGCCGATTCGAGTCGTTTCAGCAAGATTTTTCCGATCGACTTTACGAATCGGCCCGCCTGCCGGAAAGAAGTTGATGTGTGGGCGGTGGTGCCGCCCACCCCTGGACCTGGAAGGAGATGACGATGGACCGTATCGGATTGACCTTCGACGAATTCGTGGAACTCAAGCTGAAGCCGCCTGCCGGCGCGGACCGGGCCTTTCACGAGGCGGCGGAGATGGAGCGGCGGGAGATGTTCCCAATGCCGCTGGTCGCCGCGGCGAACCACCTTCGGTCGCGCGGCTACGACTGCCGGCCGGCGATGCTCGAGCTGCTCGTCAAGGACGGCGTCGTGAAGCCCGCCGGGCCGGACGCCTGGTCGCAGGCGGACGTTGACGCCGCCGCCGACCACTTCGAGCACGGCCTCATCGTCAGCGATGTGGTCGACGTGTATTGGACCGGTAAGCGGCGCTACAACGTCAACGTCACCGCCGTGAACGTCAACGACGTCACCTTCTCCGGCGGGATGGGCGACATCCTGCCTGCGCAAAGCACGGCGCTGACGATGATGAAACAAAAGACCATCGACACCGACTTTGTCGGAAATCCGGCCGAAATCGAACAGCGAGCGACTGAGGCGGTCCACCTTGTAGACCACGACGCGGTCGATCTTGCCCGCCTCGATGTCGGCCATCATGCGTTTCAGCGCCGGCCGATCCATGCTTCCGCCGGTGTAGCCGCCATCGTCGTAGTGATCCGGCAGGCACTCCCACCCCTCGGCTTTCTGACTGGCGATGTACGCCTCGCCCGATTCGCGCTGCGCGTCCAGCGAATTGAGTTCTTGCTCGAGTCCCTCCTCGGTGCTCTTGCGCGTGTAGATGGCGCAACGGACACGTTTCTCGGGCGTAGGGGTCGCGGGGCGGCGCTTAGCCATCCGTCGCCTCCGCGCCGGGCTTCACGAGCCCGAAAAAGAGGAACCCGTTCCAGTGCGCGCCCGTGATCTTCTTGGCGACGGCGCTCAGCGTGCGGTAGACCTCGCCGTCGTAGTCGAATCCCTTCGGCAGGACGGTCACATGGTGCGCCCGGCCGCGATACGTTCGCGTCAGAACGGTTCCGGGGATCGGCAGGCGATGATCACCGAGCGCCGCCGGCGCGGCGACGGTTCGGTGTTCCGCGCCGGCGCTGGTCTTCGGCGGCTTGGGAATCGTCATGCGGATATCGGCGTCACAGGCGATCTCGGCCGCGCGTTTGCGTGCCCGCTCCGACAGGTCGCCCTCGGCCAACGACTGTAGCCGTCAGACGATCCGCTTGAACAGGAAGTCCCTGTTGCCGGCCTGCGTCGGCTCGCCGAAGACCGTCTGGTACTTCTCGCGGAGCTGCCCCACGGTCATGCTCTTCAGCGCGGCGATCTCTTTCGCAACATTCAGCGCCATGCGTTCTCTCCGTAACCATCGCTCTCCCAAGGCGTTAACCACACTGGCCATCAGGGCTACTTCGGCGGGAAAGCTCAAGGCGAGTCTCGCCGGAATCCGTCGAAATCTGCGACATGCATGCGGCCGGCCCGCGGCTCGAAGATGCGGCCCCGCGACGCAGGCGCATGCGGATCACGCCCGCCGCGAGAATCGCGGCGACTTGGCGCTGTCGCTGTTCGGGTTGAAGGTCGGACGGATCGGCGGGATCGAACAGGACGCGACGCGAGGCCATCGGCATGGTCTCCATGCGGACGATGCCCACGGCGACCTTCGCTTCGCGACCGGTGCGTCGTCTGGCGGGTGCGGGCGAGCGCGGCCCGCTACTGGTTACATACGCGACCAGTTAACAGAATGGTTGCAGCGTGGAGCCACCCGCATTGTCCATCGTCAAAAGGACCGCAGATGCGACTCACACGAGTTGTGTGACGGTCAGACGCAACAGTCCCGCGCCCGCCGCAGCGACAATGACCGGAATGATGTCCCACTTACGCCAAACGAATGCTGCGAACGCGACGATCGTCACGGCGGCCGCGAACCAGTCCATGGCGCCGGGCGTCGGGACAATGACGTGAATCCCGAACCAGACGGCCAAGTTGAGGACTACGCCCACGACAGCGGCTGTGATTGACGAGAGAGCGGCCGTCAGTTGCTGACTGGTTCGCAGTCGCTCGATGAATGGCGCCCCAAGGAATATCCAGAAGAAGCACGGTACGAACGTGACCCATGTCGTGATCGCCGCGCCGAGTGTGGCGGCGGCCAATGGGCTGAGGGTTCCCGGGTGATGCCAGCCGCCCAGGAAGCCGACAAACTGGACGACCATGATCAGCGGCCCGGGCGTCGTCTCGGCGAGTCCGAGGCCGTCGAGCATTTGGCCGGCGCTGAGCCAGTCGTAGCGCTCCACGGCCTGCTGGGCGACGTACGGCAGGACGGCGTAGGCGCCGCCGAACGTGACCATCGCGGCTTTGCTGAAGAATACGCTCTCGTGGAAGGTCGCGTGGTCGGCGCCGAAGCCGACGAGAACCAGTAGCACCGGCAGCCACCAAAGCAGCAGGCAGGCGACGGTGACACGAATTGCGCGGGCGAGTGTCGGAAGGGCGTGATCCGGCGTTGCGTGATTGTCCGCGATGACGGCGTCATACGTCGTCCCAGCTTCGCCATGCGGCTTGAGGACGATGAAGCGCTGCGGAGCCAACCGCGCGCCGATCAGGCCGATGACGCCGGCAGCGGCGATGATGAGCGGGAAGGGGGCCTTGAAGAAGTAGATCGCGACGAACGCCAGCGCTGCCAGCGCCCACATGACTTCGTTCTTCAGAGCGCGCTTGCCGATGCGGATCACGGCGGCGGCGACAATGGCCATGACGGCCGGCTTCAGTCCGTAGAACACGGCGGCGATCCACGGCACGTTGCCGTAGGTCACGTAGACGAAACTGAGCGCCCACAGGATGAAGACCGATGGAAGGACGAACAGGCTGCCGGCCACAATGCCGCCCCACGTCCGATGCAGCAGCCAGCCGATGTACGTCGCGAGCTGCTGGGCCTCGGGGCCGGGCAGGAGCATGCAGTAATTCAGCGCATGCAGGAATCGCGCCTCGCTGATCCAGCGCCGCTTCTCGACCAGCTCGGTGTGCATGATCGCGATCTGGCCCGTCGGTCCGCCGAAGCTGATGAAGCCGAGTTTCAGCCAGAAACGCAACGCCTCGCCGAACGATGGATGCGCGCTCGCATTCGTTGGTTCCTCAGTTGCTGTCGAGCTGGTCTGCGAGGTCTTGTTCAACAGTTGCTCCTGAGGTTCCGATTGGCCCACGTGCCGCCTGCACGCGAAAAGAACGTCGACAGCACCACCAGGGCGAGGGCAGCCGCCGCGAGTAACGAAAGCTGAATCAACGACAGCGCCGCGACGTACGAGCGCGGGCTGTTCGCCTCGATGGCGTACAGCGCGATGGCGAGCGATTCCTCGCCCGGCGCGTGCAGCAAGATCGTACTGCCAATCTCGGCGTTTGCGACGACGATGCCCATCAGCACTACGACGAGCAGCCCGACGCGCATGAGCGGCAACCCGATGTGAATGAGTTGCGCCAACGGTCCCGCCCCGCCAATCGCGGCAGCATCAAATAAGTCGGACGGGATCTGGTTGCGGGCCTGCTGAACCACACGCAGGGCGACGATGGTATAGCGCCCGACGATCGCGGCGACAACGAGTACCGCGGGTGAAAAGAACCCTGCCGTCCCTGGGTGGTCGTACGCCGCCAGCAGGCCCAGTGCAACGATCGTGCTGGGCACCGCAAAGCCGATCGAGAGGACGCCATCGGTAACGCGATTCAACAACCGAGGGCCGTTGCGCAGGGCGCTCGCAAGCCCAAGCGAGATGGCGAGCAGCGCGACGACCACGCCTGCTGCGCATCGGAGCGTGCTCCACGCCGGCTCGGCGGCGAGCCGCGCCATATCCGTCAACGCCTTTCGGTTGAGTCCTTCGGCAATGACGGCGCCGAGCGGGGCAACGAGGCTGAGCAGCACGAAGCCCGCCACGAGCAGTAAGTTCGTCGCAATCGCACCAGCGCGGGCGGGCCGTGGCGGTTCGATGTCGGGCGAATCCAATTCCACTGGCCGACCGGTGACCATCCGCTCTGCTGCAACCGCCAGCAGGCCGGCGACGACCAACGGCGCGCAGAGCAACGTGGCCGCGGTGATGTCGTTGAAGGCCGCCAATTGCGTGAACACTTCGAAGTTGAACACCGGCACTTTCAGGATCGTCGGCACGCCGAGCTCGGAGGCGGTAAGCAGGAAGATGATCAACGCCGATGATGCCACAGCCGGCCGCAGAAAAGGCCAGCGGGCAACGGCAAACGTGCGCCAGCGGCCGGCCCCGAATACCTGCGCCGCTTCGACGAGCGCGGGCGAAGACCACTCCAGCGACTTCTCGGTGAAAAGCACCGCGATCGGGCAATATGCGAGCGTGAGGACGAACACCGCACCGCCGAAGGTGTAGATCGCTTCGGAGAGCCGTTGTGTCTCGACGCCGAAGGTTTCATGAATCAGTGCGGCGACAAGACCCCCCGCGCGCAGCAGCGTGGTCCAGCCGACCGCGTGCAGGTATGGCGGCACGAGCAGCGGCAGCAGCAGCCCGACGCGCGCGAGCGACTTGCCCGGCCAGGCCGAGGCGCCCAGGCGATAACCCAGGAACGTGCCGAACAGTGTCGCTGCGACGGCCACACAGCCGGAGAACAGCAGCGTTCGGCCGAGGAGCGGGAGGTGTGAGGTTGACCAGCCGGGCCGGCTCCCCTCATGCAGCGCGCGAGAAACGAGAATGCCGATCGGGCCGATCGTGAACAGGATCGCCGGGAGGATGCACATTGCCCAAAGCGCAAGTCGCCACACAATTCCTCGCTTACCGGCCCATGTCACTTCCTGTCGACCCATTCCTTCATTATCGGCATCAGACGCTCGAGTTGCTCGGCAGTGCGGGCGTAGTCCACTTTCATCGACGCGATGCGGTCGAGTGACAGTACGCCGGAGGGCGTCTTGACTCCAGGTTTGAGCGGGGCCTGGGCGCAGCTCTCAGCCAGCATGTGTTGAACCTCCACCGATAGCAGAAAATCGAACACCCGCCGCGCATCGTCGGGATTCGGCCCACCCTTGATCAACGAAACCGTGTTCGGGATGACGAGCGTGCCGAGCGCCTGGTTTTCCTTCGTCTCGTGGTCAGTGCCACGCTCGGTCGCTGCCTGATCGAGAAACACTGCTCGCACCGGCTGGCCGTCCTTGACCGCTTCTGCCGCGTCATCGGAATCGGTCAACCCAACCGCGACCGCGCCGCTGGCGACCTGCCGCTTCACCTCCCCGTTGCTGCTGACGATCTGCACGTCGTTTGCCCTGAGATCGTCGAGCCACTGGCGCGCTCGCGCATCGCCCAATGCCCCGAATAGAGCACTGACATGAAAAGACGTCGTGCCGAACAGCGGGCTGGCGATGGCGACCTTGCCCTTCCACTTCGAGTCGGTCAGTTCGAGGATGCTCCGCGGTTCCTGCCCCTCGGGGATCAGCTTCGTGTTCACGAGCAGGACGCGCGAGCGGGCCGAGAATCCAATCCAGTGGCGCTCGGAGTCCTTGAAGGCGTCCGGAATCTCGCTGGCGGCCGGCGAATCGTACGCGGCAGTCACGCCTTTGGACTTGAGCAATACGGCCCGCGCCGGATCGCCGCTCCAGAAGATGTCGCCGTCAGGATTGTCCTTCTTGGCGATCAGCCGATTGACCAGGCCTGTGCTCTTCGTTTCCTCCGTGTCGTATACGCCGACGACCTCCAGCCCGAGCCGCTTGCCGGCCTCCCTCAGAACAGGCTCTGAGAAAATTCGATCAACACTGGTGTAGACCACCACGCGTTGTTGCTGATCATGGCCGCCTCGGGCTGCGTAAGGCTGAAGACTTATCGCCTGTATGACGACCACGACGAATGCGATCGTTGGAATTCTCATGGTGTCCCTTCGTTCGGTACAACGCCGCGCGGCAATTTAGGGCTTAATTTCAAGCCGAAGCAGCGGCGACACGGAGTGATTCCAGTACAGTTCATCGTCAAGGATGGCGACAGCGCAATGGATTGATGCGTTGGCGGCCAAACCGGCGTCATCAACGTGCCCGGTGTTGAACTTACGGCTCATCTCAAGCGTCCATCCGCGACCGTCGTGAACGCCCTTGCCCCGGATGTCGGCCAGGCTGCCGACCGGCTCCTGCGGCTGGAATGAATCGATAACGCCTCCCGCGCGCTCGACCGGTTTGGGCTTGGCGACGTATGACGGCGTGCCTGCATCCATGGGGCGGGCGATGTAGACCTTGCCATGCTTGCCAAACGTGTACTCCTGCGCGCCCTCGGTCGGATTGGCGGAGATGATGTGCCGCTTGTCGTCGACCCAGCCGTTCGGATTCCCGCGTCCGGCCTTCCAGTGCCACACGTCGGCCACATATTCCCTTCCCATCGCGAGCATGTTCAGCTCGAAATCGCCGCTGAGGCGGAACTCCAGCGCAAACTGATCATCGGGCCGGGTGGGGCGCTCGTACTCACCCTTTTCCTTGTTCCAGACATATGGGTCGCGCATGTCACTGCGGGTCGGGTCGTCCCACTGCGCCAGGACATAGAACGACTCTGTTGTGTGCAGCGCCCGCAGCGTGACGATTCGCTCCTGTCCGCCCCCGATCGCCTCTCGCACGGGCACCTTTAGCGGCGCGGCGCGCTGCCACAGGCTGTCCACCGCGCCGTCGATCGCCGGCGGCTGGTCCACGAGCGTTGATTCCCAGATGAGCTCGCCAGTTGAAGCACGGCCATCGTTGCGGACGCCCCGATCCCTTGGCCCAGAAGCCAGACATCCGGCCATTCCGACCAGGGACAGGGCGACGGCGAGTGATGGCACAACGGCCACGGCGTTCATCACAGTCCAACCGTATCTCAAGTGCTTCCCCTGTCATGCGCTCCGCATGGGTAATGGTTCTCTTGCCTACGTGCGTGCGGTCATGGTGTTTTCGGCGCCGTCTTCGAGTCATCCCCGTGGTCATCGTCGTCGCCGGTCTTTTCGTCATGTGCGCCCTGCTTGGCGCCGCTCCCCGCCTCGGACTTCGACGCCTTGCCCGGCTTCACGGCGATGTTGTCGAATGAGGACGAAGCATCCGCCTTTGTCCACAGGCCCACCATGCCGGCGTCCTTGATCGCGTCATCGGTCGCGTCGAGCAGCTTCTTGCCGTCCACGAAGCACTCGATGTGATTGCCGACCATCCTGGCCCGCACGACGTACCACTTGCCGGCCTCGGTCTTGCACTCGACGCCCGCAATCTGTTGGCGCTTGCCGCCGGTGACCTTGTAGACGCGGAAGTTGTTCTCCAGCGGGTTGATGCGGCAGATGTAGTAGTTGTTCTCATCCATGCAGCGCCAGATCGGCCCGCCGCCCTGGTCTTCCTTGCCGGTGTTTGCGCGGATGCGCGTCCGTACGTCCACGTCGGCGTACGAAGTGCCCCCCGCCATTGCCAGGTTATACGTCCCGCTGTCGCTTTCCGCCTTGAGCGTCAGCACGTTCGGCCCCGTCGGCGCGCCGGCGTCCACCTCAATCGACCATGTCCCCTTGCCGCCGTCCGCGCGGGTAAAGCCGAACTTCCAGCCGGGCGGGGCCTTGCCGGCGGCATCAGCGTCAAAGATCCACGCCTGCCCCTCGGCCTTTTCGTCCTCGACCTCTTTCACCTTCCCATCCGCCGTGAACTCGACTTCCTTGAAAGTGTCGCCGGAGAGCACCTCGACCTCGAACTCCAGCTTCCCGTCCTCGAGTTCGGCTTCCGCCTCGACCACTGCGCCGCCTTTCGACTCGGCGAGTGCCGCCTCGATCGCCTGCGCCAGCGTGAACTTGGACTCGCTCAACGCCTTGCTCGTCGCCGAGTACTCATCGGCTTCGTCCGCGTCCGGCTTCTCGTCCTCGCTGCCGAGTACCTTTCCGCTTACGGCGTCGATGGTGATCTCCTTCTCGCCGCCGTCCGTCAGGTACTCCAGTTCGAAGATCGGCGTCTCGCCCTTCATGCCCATCTCGATCTCGACCAGCTTGCCGCCGCCGGCATCCTTGGCCGCGGCCTCGATGGCTTGCTTGGCGGTGATCTTCGCTTTCCCGGCTACCGCCTTGAGCACCGTCTGCTCCAGAACCTCGAAGTCTTCCTCATCGGCGACTACCGGTACGGCCAGCAGACCGGCCATCAACGTCAACGCAATCGTGCGCAACATGACAACTCGCTCCTTTCGCGGTGTGTAACTCATTCGGTTTCATCGGTGCGCAAGGCTATTCCGCATGCGCGGGTGTTACCACTGACGGTTTCCTGAAAAGTCGTTCAGAATTTTCCCCGGCTCGCCGCCGTGGGTAGCGTGGGCGTCCCCGCCCGCGAGCCGCATCTCCGGCAGGCCGTTGATGTACGGGTTGAAGTGCGTGAAGCGTCACCTGACGCGGGGTTGGGTAGTACGCGGGAAAGCGACGAAGCGAACCGGTTATCGAGTCTTGCGCCCTTGCTGTCGGCGGGATCGTCGGCCGTCGCGAATCTCGGTCACAATCTGCCGAAGGTCCTTGAGTTTCAGAGGCGGGTCTTGCCGGTGGATCATCGCGTGGCAGTTCGCGCACACCGGCCGCAGATCGCGAATGGGGTCAAGTTGATATTGCTCGCCGATGCCGCTCAACCGTTTGAGGTGATGCACATGAATGAAGTCGCGGCCAAGTGCTCCGTACGTTCTCTCGAAGTCGAAGCCGCAGACGCGGCATCTCGCGCCGTAGTGAGCGACGCACGCGCGCCGTGCGGCGGCATTCCGTTCGTAGGCATTGATTTCAATGCGGCTGACCGCACCCTCGAAGTAGGCGTGGTTCTCTGGAAGCTCCTCCGCGAGGCGCGCTGATGTGATCGGGTTCTCGGGCAGGCCGTATGTCTCGCGCCACCACGCTTCCAACTCTTCGGCGACGTCGTCGGGTAACTGCTGCCCCGACGCTTGGACGCGCTTGAAATAGTGTCGATCCTGGAATCGCTCGATGAGGTCGGCGATTGGAATCATGCGCTCCGACTCTTCGTCCGGATCCACCAGCGTCTCAAACCGAACATCGACATAATTCGCTTCCCCCTCGCGCGACTCGTCCCAATGGGCATCTTGATACACTTCGGATCGCATTTCTCCGCTCCCGAAAATCCCGCGCGGGCCGGCTCCCTGTCTGAGGATGAAGAACCGATCCCCGGGTTTTATGCCGGACCGGGTGACGCCCGCGCTCCAGCGATCATCATCGCTCTCGCCACGACGCACGCGTTGAACGGTTTCTGGAAGATCGTCCCATCGCCAGCGGGTCGGATTCCACGTCAGCAGGAATGTGCCCATGACCATCCTCCAGCTACCGCGACTGGCGTCCCGGGTGCCGTCCCTCTGCGGCCAACGTAGGAAAATGCGATCGGGATCGGCGAGGCGCATTGTCCCGTTTCTGGGTGGTGAAGGCGAGCGCATCGAGCCTTTCCCAGCCTATCCGTTGCCCTCCCCGGACCATCCGGGGAAGCCCCCGACCCGCTCGTTGACCTCCCCGAGCGGGCCGTAGATATCCGCAGCGCAGCCGTAGACCGCCCCGAGCGGCCCGTGGACGTCCCCGGTCCGCCCGTGCCGCTCCCCGCCTCAGCCGTGCCGCTCCCCGGTCGGGCTGGACATTCCCCCGGCCCGCTCGGATAATCCCCCGCAGGCGTCGTAGTGACGCCGCTCCAGGAACCCGAGCCGGATGCTTTCGGACACTGCGCGCTCCACCACGATGGCGACCGCCTCGGCGGCGGTGTGGCACCACATCAGGCCGACGATTTGTTTTCCGGCGCGCTCCAGCGCCCTGCGCTCCATCCAGCCGATCGACCGGACTTCCTGGCCGCCGTAACCGAACGGCAGATGCGTGGGGTTGAACTGCTCGAGTTTTCCCAGCGCCGACGCCAGCAGCGTCATCGCAGCTTCCACGCGCGCAGGCGGACACAGGCACCGGTCGCCCAGAAGGCGCGTGACCAACCGCACCCTGGACAGCCACTCCGGCGTGACCTGCGGGTCGTCCGCCGGCAGACCGCAGATCTGAAGCAGCACATCCTCTGCGAGGGCATCGTCCTCGCGTGTCGTCGTCTCGGCGTCGATCGGTACGAGTCGGACGCTGACGGGATCGTGCCAGGTGGTTCGTTCTGCTGCGCTTGGGTTCATGCTTCCGCCCTCCGATTCTCCCTGTCTCACCGTCGCGCTTCCAATGCCTGCCCGCACTCCCGCCAAGCGAACCAGCGGCGATTATCGCTGGCACGCCCACGTCTCGCGGCGCAAATCTTGGGCAGATCATGCAGCATGGGACCGGCGATCGCGAGGCGAAACTGGAGAGGTTGGCGCGCCCAGCGGCGGCGACCAGATCGCTGCGGGACCCGCCCGGAGCGCGCAGCGTCGCCGAAACGCCGCCGCTTGGGGGCGGCGCGTCGACGCTTCGCCTGAGCCGTGAGATGTGATGCGCGCATTTTCGCCGGTACATGCCCGGATGCCCGGCGAGCAGCCGGTCGGCCGTTTCGTCGTCTCTGCCGCCCGCGGCCGCGAGGCGCCGTAACTGTTCCGTCAGACGCCGCACGCGCTCCGCGACCGCCTCGCGCCGCGCCCGCAGGTCCGCGATCTCGTGTTGGAGACGTTCCTGAGCCTTGCGGATCGAGTCGGTGATGACTTGGTCGTCCTGGCCGAGCGCCCGAATCTGGTCGACGACGAACTGCTCCAGCTCGGCCGCCGGCAGCGACGGGCCGGGGCAGTTGTTCCAGCCGCGCTTCTGGGCGTTGACGCAGACGTAGTAACGGTAGCGCTTGTTACCGTTCGTGGCGAAGTGATGGCTCATCGCGCAGCCGCAGGACGTGCAGCGCACCAGGCCCTTGAGCAGCGCGCCGTACTTGTTACGAACGTATTTGCCGCCGCTGTCGCGGTTGCGGCGCAGCACGGCCTGCACGCGCCGGAACAGGTCCTCGCTGACGATCGCGTCGTGCTCGCCCTCGTAGACCTCGTCGTGGTAGCGGACCTTCCCGAGGTAGACGACATTCGTCAGCATGCTGAACAGTGTCGACTTGTCGAACGGCTTGCCGCCGCGCTGCCGGCCCTTCTTCGTCGTCCAGGTCTTGTTGACCCAGCCGAGTTCGTCCAGCCGGCGGATCGTCGCCGTCACCGAGTTGCACTTCAGGTAGAGCTCGAAGATGCAGCGGACATGATCGGCCTCGTCCGAGTTGACGACCAGCCGCGACCCGCCCGGATCGCGCCGGATGTCGTACCCGAGCACCGGCGGGCCGCCGGACCACTTGCCTCTGCGGCGGGCCGCGGCAATCTTGTCGCGCGTGCGCTCGCTGATGATCTCGCGCTCGAACTGGGCGAACGACAGCAGGATATTCAGCGTCAGCCGGCCCATCGAGTTCGTCGTGTTGAAGTGCTGCGTGACCGAGACGAACGAGACATTGTGCTTCTCGAACGTCTCCATCATCCGGGCGAAATCCATGAGCGACCGACTGAGGCGGTCGACCTTGTAGACCACCACGCAGTCGACCTTGCCGGCCCCGATGTCGGCCATCAGGCGCTGGAGCGCCGGACGATCCATGTTGCCGCCGGTGAACCCGCCGTCGTCGTAGCGGTCCGGCAGGCACACCCAGCCCTCGGCCTTCTGGCTGGCGATGTATGCCTCGGCGCTTTCGCGCTGCGCGTCCAGCGAATTGAAGTCCTGCTCGAGCCCCTCCTCGGTGCTCTTGCGCGTGTAGATCGCGCAGCGGATCGCGGACGCGGGGCGTGCCCGCCCGTTGCCGTTCGACGCGCGCCCGCCGCCGTTCGCGGTGCGGGCGCCGTTGCCGTTCACGCTGCCATTCCCGTTGCGGCTCACGTCGCGGTGTCCTCGTCGTGCGCCGGATTCGGCGCCGTCAGTCCGAAGAAAAGCCAGCCGTTCCAGTGCGAGCCGGTGATCGCGTGCGCGACCGCCGTGAGCGACCGGTAGGCCTGGCCGTCGTACTCGAAGCCGTTCGGCAGGACGGTCACATGGTATTCGTGGCCCTTGAACACGCGCCGGAGCACCGCGCCGGGAGCGGGAATGCGGTCGTCCCGTCGCAGCGCGATTCTGCCCGTGACCGTCTTCAGGTCAGCCGGCGCCGGCGGCATCGTCAGTTCGCGCGGCGGCCGCGTGCGCAGATCAGCGTCGCGCGCCAGCTCTTGTGCCCGCCGCCGCGCCCGATCCGAAAGGTCGCCCTCCGCCAGCGCCTGGAGCCGCCACGCGATCCGCCGGAACAGGTACTGTCGGTTCGACGCGTGGTTCTCCTCGCCGAACAGCTCGACGTGCCGCCGGCGAAGCTCCTTGACCGTCATCCGCCGCAGGGCCTCCATCTGCTTGGCAAGTTCGGTGCCGGCGTTGATGTTCGTGGCGTCGGTCTTCGCGGCCACAATCGTTCTCCGTCCTGCCGGTTTCCGGCCGCCGCATTCGGGCCGGCGTTCTCCGGCCGTTAACCAGCCACCACACTGAGCCTCGTTTCGCCGGGAAGCTCAAGGCCGAATTCGCCGGATTCCGAGAGTTTTTCAGCAGGCATGCTGGGCCGTGTGTCGCCGTGCGCGCTCGGCGCGCCGTCGTCGGGCATGGTGCCCTCGCCGTCGCCGGACATGCCAACGAACACCCCGTCGGGCAGGGCGGCGGCCGCTGCCTCCGCCAGCAAGCCCGTGGCGTGACCACCGGCTCCGATCAGCCGAGCCAGGCCGGCGGCAAGGATGGCGATGATCTCGTCGCGGCGCTGCTCGGGCGCGATCGCTGCGGGCGGCGACCTCCGTGTCGCGGGCATGCGGGCTCCTTCCCCTGGCGCGTGCCGGGAGAGTTCACCCGTCTATATCTGCGTGAGTATCGAAACTGTCGCGGGGGAAGTGGCCGGTGCTCGCGCAGCAGGCCGCGCGTGTCACCGGGCGGGTTGAATCCAGCCAGAGAGGGGCGGGTTAGAACCAGCCAG
>CAYMXT010000102.1:4323-14141 GCA_964394415.1 uncultured Planctomycetales bacterium | reverse complement strand
GCCGGGTGCCACGGCCGTGTCGGCCGTGAGAGCGAGACGTTGCGCTCGTTGGCCGACGGCTCGCTTACGCTTCGCGGCTCTGATTGGGCCGGTGCGGAGCCGGCCGGTACGTGGAGCACAGACGATTCGTCTGTGCGACCCGGTCATTTCCGCACGCCGGCCGCGCGAGGCGCGGGCCGCTACGTCGCCGAGGGGCAATCCGCGGCGAGCGGGCACGCGGCGCAGCGTGGCCCCCGCGCGAGGCAGACCGTCCGGCCATGCTGAATCAGGGCGTGCGCGAGCCACGTCCAACACTCGCGCGGGAACAACGCCAGCAGGTCGCGTTCGATCCGCTCGGCGTCCTTGCTGTTGCGGGCGGTGGGCGCCAGGCGCAGGCGTTCGGCAATGCGCCCCACGTGCGTATCGACCACGATCCCCTCGCTCACGCCAAACCACGTCCCCAGCACGCAGTTGGCCGTCTTGCGGGCGACGCCGGGCAGGCGCAGCAGTTCAGCCATCGTGTGCGGGATTTCGCCACCGAACTCAGCGCGCACGAGCTTGGCCATGCCGAGCAGGCTTCTGGTCTTGTTGCGAAAGAACCCGGTCGAGCGGATCGCGGCCTCCAGTTCGGCCGGCTCGGCCTCCGCCAGCGCGCGGACGTCGGGGTAGCGCCGCCACAGTGTGGGTGTGACCAGGTTCACCCGCTCGTCGGTGCATTGCGCGGAGAGGATCGTCGCGACGAGCAGCTCGTAGGCGCTGCGATGGTACAGGGCACAGGTCGCGTCGGGGTAGGCTTCCCGCAGGCGCCGCAGCAGCCGTGCGGCCCGCTGCTGGCGGGCGGCCGCGGTCTCGCGGGCCCCACGTTTCGCGCGCGGCGCACAGGTCTTCTTCTCCGGCCGTTTCTTCGCCATCCGGGGCTCCGTTTCGCCTGGCCGCCTTACAATGCCGGGGCCGCAGTCTACTGTAGCAACTCACGAATACCGCATCGTATTCGGACGGGGAGCATGGGCCTCTGGCCCGTGCGAATCCCGGCGCGCCGGGACGCGGGCCGGAGGCCCATGCTCCCCTCACGTTGCGGTTGCTCTGAGATACTACACTACGCGGAAGCACCACACGGACCAACGGATGGCGCCGCCGTCGATGACCGCTTCAGACGCACCGAACCACGAACCGCCCGCGCCACTGGCGTGCTCCGCCGTCCTCACGCACCACTGGCTCGTGCGCGTGCGCGGCGGCGAGAAAGTGTTGGAAGCGTGCGCTGAGCTGCTGCCAGACGCACGGCTCCACACGCTTGTGTACGACCCCGACGGGATGGCCGGCTCGCCTCTCGCGACGCGCACGGTTCACACGTCAGCCTTGCAGCACGTGCCCGGAGCGCGACGTCACTACCCCAAGCTCCTGCCGCTCCATGCCTGGGCGTACCGGCGGATGCGCCTGCCGCACGCGGACCTCGTGCTGTGCTCGGACGCCGCGCTGGCGAAGGCGATGACCCCCGCGCCGCGGAGCAAGGTCGTTTGCTACTGCCATTCACCGGCCCGGTACATTTGGGATCTGGCCGATGAATATGCCCGCACGTTGCCGGCCCCGCTGCGCCCGCTGTGGGGGCCGCTGTGCCGGCGGCTCCAGCAAGCCGACCGGCAGGCGGCGCAGCGCGTGGATCTGTTCATCGCCAACTCGCGGCACGTCGCCGCGCGCATCCACCGGCACTACGGCCGCGACGCGTGCGTGATTCACCCGCCGGTCGACCTGCCGCCCGAACCCGCGGCCGGCCCGCGCGAGGATTTCCTGCTCACAGTCGGCTATCACGTGTCGTACAAGCGGCTCGACCTGGCCGTCGCGGCGTGCCGGCGGCTGGGACGGCGGCTGGTGGTCATCGGCGATGGGCCGGACGTCCGGCGGATCGACCCGGCGCGCGATCAGCACGTCGAGCGGCTGGGCTGGCAGCCCGCCGAGGTCATCCACTCGTATCTCGGGCGCGCGGCGGCGTTGCTCTTTCCCGGCGAAGAGGACTTCGGCATCGTCCCGGTTGAGGCGATCGCCAACGGCTGCCCGGTCGTCGCGTACGGCGTCGGCGGGGTAACCGAGACGGTCATCCCGGACCGCACCGGCGTGTGGTTCGCGGAACAAACGGCGGACGCGCTGGCGGACGCGATCGGGCGCTGCGCGCGGCTCGATTTCGACCCCCGGCTCATGCATGCCCACGCACAGCAGTTCAGCCGCGCGCGCTTCCTTTGCGAGCTGCGCGCGCGGCTGGTGGGCGTTTTGTCCGGGGGTGCGTAGCGCGACAATCAGAACGCGACGCGCAAGCGAGCGCGAACGGTCTCCTGGCTGCGCTCGCTGGCGCTTCGCGTTCTGATTCTGATGACGTGCTCAGCACAACACTACGGGCACGGCGCGCCGGCACTGATCAACGCGACGAACGGCGGGATGTCGTCAAAGTCGATCACGCTGTCGCCATTCACGTCGCAGTTGTCGAAGTTGCACGGCGTGGCGCCGCCGAGGGCCGCCACGAACGGGTTAATGTCGTCGAAGTTGATGAGGTCGTCACAGTTTGCGTCGCCGGGGCAGTTCTGCGGCGGCGGGGTCGTGATGGTCAGGATGCCGGAGGACGAAGACACCTGCTGGCCGTCGGGGTTCACGACGGTGACCGTCCGCGCCGTGGCCGGCGCGCTGGCGGAGACGTTGATGTTCATCGTAAGCTGCGTGGGGGACTGCCAGGTCTTGCTGTTGATCGTAACGCCCGTGCTGCTCACACCAACGGACATCCGGTTGGGATAGCTGGCGTCGTTGTCGAAGAAGCCCGAGCCGCCGGCCGACGTTCCGGTGACGACCACGTCCACGTTTGTCGCGCCCTGCGGCACCGTCGGCGGGCTGCAACTCGTCGGCGTCGCGGGCGGCGGGGCGATGAGTTGGATGATGCGGATGCCCCACGAGTTGGTCGCGTTGCAATACTCCTGCGCGGTCCAGATTGTCATGTCGTCCGCGGGGTCGACGCCGGTGAACGAGTAATCGCCCCAGCGATACGCGGTGTTCTGGAGACCCTCATTGTAGCTGTACGAGGTCGTCTGCGCGATCGTCGGGGCCTGGATCGAACCGTTCGGGTCGCTGTAGTAGCGGCCGGCGACGGCGATTTCGGCCCGCTGCTGGGCGCCGCAGTTGGTCGTGCCGAGCGCCATGTGGCCCTGTCCGGACATCGCCAGCGTGGGGTAAATATAGCTGGGCGGGTTGCTGGCGGCGCTGCTGTAGAGCGTGCCGGATTGTCGCAACGCCGGCGTACCCGTCAGGCTCTGAATCTCGTACCAGCGCGAGCCGTCCCGGCCGCCGGAGCCGCTGGCCTGGCCGCTCGCGTTCACCTGGATGTGGTGTGCCATCCACAGGTTGCGTTGCCCGCTGACGCGGTTCAGGTGGATTTGCGCGTTGAAATGGCGGTCATCAATGGTGTGCAGGGGATACGAGCTACCCAGGCACGGCGCGTTGATCGGGCCGGTGGTCGTCGGCACGGTGACCGTGATGTTGCCCGAGATCGTCGGGTTCGCCCCGCCGGGATCGGTGATCCGCCGCAGGGTGATGCGGCCGTAGTACGCATTGTCCACGCCGACGAAGTAGCCTTCGGTCGCGTTCGGGTCATCGTTGTCCGGGCCGGCCGGTGCGTACGGGCCGGCGCCGCTGCCGTTCACGATGCGGCGGAACGCGGTGTAGTAAATCGGCCCGGCGCCGAGCACCGAGCTTTTCTGAATGACGAAGGCCGACGTGCCCAGGAATTGCGTCAGGCTGGAATTGAACACGTTCACGCCGACGTAGACCGCGTTCGCATCGACGCCCAGGGTCGGATAGTCGGCGAAGCAGTTGTTGTCCTGCGTGCCGCCGCCCTGGCTGAAGACGAAGTAGAAGAACGTAAAGCTCGACTGCCCGCTGATCGTCGGGCCGCTGCTCACTGCCAGCACCACGCGGTTGTTCTGGTAGTTGCTGGGGATGTTGATGGCGCTCACGAACCAGCGGTTCGCGGTGCGGTCAAAGCGGATGCGCGGATCACCCACGTCGTACCCGCCGCGCACCGAGTTGAAGAACGAGTTCAGCGAGGTGTTCAGGACGGTGGACGTGCCCGCCTTGTTCCACACCTTCATGCGGCCGTTCACCGAGATGCCGACCTGGGTCGGCCCCACCGCGCCCTGCGTATCCGGGGGATAGTAATACCCCGCCTCCGAGTAGTACGTCCCGAGAAAGCTGGTCCCGATCGTCTGCGGCAACAGCGGCTCTCCGCCGTGATGCCCGCCGGACGGGTCCGCCACGCCCGGTTCACCCGGCTCCGGCAGCGGCCACTGCGAAACGTCCGGCGAGTCCGGGTCTTGCGGCAGGTGCGAACGGTCGGGGTAGTCTTCCTCCATGTCCGGCCAGAGCAGCGGCGGTCCCATGTAGGGCTCGAGCAGCGCGTCACGCGCCATGATCTCATCGACCGTCTCGGTGATGCCGACGTCGCCGTATACCGGCTGCCCGACGGTGGGTTCGGTCTCGTGCGCGAGCTGCCCCCAGCCCGGCCCCGCCAGCAGCAGCATGCCAAGCAGCGACGTGCTCAGAACCAGCCAGGCACGCAGCGCCGGGTGGTTCCTGCGGCTCATGTTTGTGAAACGGACGCTCATCGTTTTCTCCTAACCGATCACCTTCGGCACCAGGACAGGCAGGCTCACGCCCGCGGTTCGTGCCATCCGCGTCCTTCGCGAACGGCCGTGGGACTCCAGTTATCTCGGCTGTGCGCCCGGCGGACCGTGCTTGCGGGCCTGAAACGGGGCACGTGAAATGCAGATTGATCGGTCACTACGCGCAGACTCTGCCGCAACTTGGCCGACGGGCCAAACGCCGCCCGGCGCGGTCGACGTGGCTGCGCCGGTCGCCCCCCGGTTTCAAACCCATCCAGACTCATTTTAGCGGATCAGCGGCACGCATCCAAGTCGGACGCGATTCTCTCTCAGCGGCGGCACGCCGGGCTGGCAAAGCGCCTGGCCGGCTTTCGCCGTCCGCGGCTTCCCGCTACGCTATCCGCCATTATGCCCCTTTCGGACCCACACGATTCGCAGGACACGCTCGCGCAGGGTGCCGGGGACTACACTCGTGACCACCATGCCGATCTGCCGGACCTCAGCGTGGACGAACTCACGCGGCGCGCGGATGAGACGACACCCCACCAACCCGGCGTGTAGGCGGGCGGCGCGGGCCCGCGGGCCAGGTCTCACCGCAGGTGTGCTTCAGGCAATGCTGCTCGCCGCCGTCGTCGTCGCCCAGGAAACGGAGCCGCTCAAGACCGACTCGCGCGCGCCGTACGTTCATCGCATCACCCTCTACGCCGGCGACGGAGCCGCGATCAGCCCCAAGGATCCCAATCCGCCGCCGTACTCGCCGCGGGCGACCTGCGGCAAGTGCCATCCCTACGCCGAGATTCGCGACGGCTGGCATTTCAACGCGGTCGATCCGGACGTGCCGGCGGGCCGGCCGGGCGAGCCGTGGTTCCTCGTCGATGAAAAGGCGGGGACGGTGTCGCCGATCTCCGGCCGGCGCTGGCCGGGGACCGTGACGCCGCAGGACGCCGGGCTGAGCCACTGGCAGTTCGTGCTGCGGTTCGGACATCACACCCCCGGCGGCGGGTATGGCACGCCGGATAGCGACACGTTGCGCGGCGCTCGTGAACGCGACCGCTGGCGCGTCTCCGGGGCGCTCGAAATCGACTGCATGATGTGCCACAGTGCCAACCAACAGCACGATCCCGCGGAGCTGGCCCGGCAGATCGAGAAAGAGAACTTCCAGTGGGCGCCGACGATCGCGCTCGGACTGGGGGTGCTCCGCGGCGAGGCCCGCAAGCTGCCCGATGACTTTGATCCCGAGGCGCCGCCGGACCCCGACTACCCCGACCGCACGCCGCCGAAGCTGGTCTACGACCGGCGGCTGTTCGACCTCGATGACCGTGTGCTGTTCAACATCACGCGCCGGCCGTCGCCGGAGCGCTGCTATTTCTGCCACAGCTTCCGCGAAGTGGGGCCGGGCGCGACGGACGACATGCTCGCGTCGCGAGACGTGCATCTCGCGGCGGGGCTTACGTGTGTCGATTGTCACCGCAACGAGATGGACCACGAAATCGTCCGCGGTTACGACACGGAGGCGGCGGAGCGCGGCGAGCCGTGGCGGGCGGCGTTTTCGTGTGCCGGCTGCCACCTCGGAGCAACCGCCGCGCCCGCCGGTCGCTACGGCGCCCCGCGCCCGGAGCACCGCGGTTTGCCGCCGGTGCATTTCGACAAACTGACGTGTACCGCGTGCCACTCCGGACCGTGGCCGGACATGGACGCGCGCCGGTTTCAAACTGCGCTCGCGCACGGGCTGGGTTTGCCGACGCGCGAGCGGCGTGCGGCGCAAGCGCCCGAGATTCTCGGTCCGGTTTTCGCGCGCCAGCAGGACGGCAAGATCGCACCGCAGCGGTTGGTGTGGACGAACGACGGCTCAAAGCAGCCAGCCGACGAGGTGTACCGCTGGAGTATTGCGCACGACGTGCGACCCGCGTCGCAGTCGCTAGGCGTACGCGGATGCGAGGATTGCCATGCGGCCGACGGCCCCATGTTCTTTGGACGAGTGCCGGGGCCGAACGATTCCCCCGGCGACACCATGCTCGGGCTGCGCGGCGACGATGCCGCGCTGGAACACAACTGGGTCCTGGCATTCCGCTTGCGTCCGATCTTCAAGATCCTTGGTTGCGCGTGTGCCGGCGTTCTGGCCCTGGTTTTGTTGCGGATGCTGAGCGACGGAATCACCGCCCGCTTCGTCGCGGCAACGGCGACTGCGAACGCGCGGAACGCGGCCTTGCAAGTCGTGTCAAGCGGCGCCGCAGTTCTTGGCACCGCGGTTGGCGTGGCGACGACCTGGGTACCTGAGTGGCTGGGGCGCGAACCAGAAGGCTATCTCCTGCTCGCCCACATGGTGGGCGGCGGCCTGTTCCTCGCCGGAATGACGGCCGGAGCGATATGTTGGTCGCCCCGCCCCGCGGCCCGCGCGCGAGCTGCGCTGGTCTGGCTCGTGTTCGCCAGCGGTTGGGGCGTGCTGGCCACGATGTTGGTCGGGATGCTGCCGCTGGTCGGCACCGATGGACAGCGGGCGCTCGCCGACTGGCACGAATGGGCTGCGATTGCCTTACTGGCGTCGGGGGCGCTCTATTTCGTGCTCGCGCGGCTGACCCGCCGAGCCAAAGGAACGTCAACATGATGCGTACCGCCAACTTGGTTGTTGTATTGCTTGCCGGCGTGCTGTCCGCCGGGTCGCCGGCTTTGGGACAGGAGCAGAAGGCCACGCCGCCTCCGGCGAAAGGTGAGAAGGCCGCGGCGAAGGCGGACGACAAGCTCGTGCCGCTCGAGCTGAAGCTCCCGAAGCCCGCGTTCAAGGGCACGCCGACGCATGTCCCGGCGGGGACGAACCTCGAGCCGCCGCGCAAGGGGCCGCGCCCGCCGCTGCTCGTGCCGCCCGGCACAAAGCCGCTGTCGGCGGGCCTCGCGGCGACGAGCAGCGACCGCGATCCCATCATCGGCAGTCTGAAGCTGGTCACCGACGGCGACAAGGAGGCCAACGAGGGCAGCTATGTTGAATTGGGGCCGAAACTCCAATGGGTACAACTGGACCTCAAACAGAAATGCGCCGTTTGGGGAGTGCTGGTCTGGCACAACCACATGAATGCGCGCGTCTATCACGACGTCGTCGTGCAGGTGGCCGATGATGCTGACTTCATCGAAAACGTGCGCACGCTTTTCAACAACGACCATGACAATTCCGCGGGCCTTGGCGTAGGGGCCGACAAGGAATATTGGGAGACTTCCGAAGGCAAGCTCATCGAAGCGAAGGGCGTAGTGGCGCGTTACGTGCGACTCTACAGCAAAGGCAGCACGGCCGATGACATGAACCACTACACCGAAGTGGAGGTCTTTGGCCTGCCCGCAAAATGAGCCGCAGGTGGGTTCACGTCGGATTGCTGGCCTGTACTGGGGTCGCGCTGGCATTACGGCTGCCGGGGCTGGCCGCGCGGCCCATGCATACGGACGAGGCCGTCCACGCCGTGCGGTTCGCGGAACTCTGGCAGACCGGGCGGTATCAATACGATCCACACGACTATCACGGGCCGACGCTGTACTACGCCACCTTTCCTTTCGTCTGGCTCAGCGGGGCCGGCAACTTCGCCGACACGAGCGAAGTCGTATTCCGTCTCGTGCCCGTCTGCTTCGGCGTCGGACTGATTCTACTTCTACCCCTGCTTCTGCCAGGGCTCAGTGTAACGGCTGTACTCAGTGCCGCCCTGCTCACCGCGGTGTCCCCTGCGCTGGTGTACTACAGCCGCTATTACATTCAGGAGACGTTGCTCGTCTGCTTCACACTGCTGGCGTTGGGCGCCGGCTGGCGGCTGCTACGCGGCGGCCGGCTGGTGTGGATCCTGCTTTTCGGGGCCGCCGGCGGCTGGATGCACGCGACGAAGGAGACGTGCCTGATCGTATGGGCGTCCGCCGCGTGTGCCGCAGCGCTCACCGCCGTCTGGGAACGCCGGCGCGGCGCGCTGGCCGGGCGCGCGTTGCTGGCGGCCGTGGTGGTGGGTTGCGTCGTTTCGACCGTGTGTTTCTCCGTCGGATTCACGAACTGGTCCGGCGCGCTGGACGCGTGGCTGGCGCCCTGGCACTACCTGGACCGCGCGCAAAGCGGCCTGCACACGCACCCGTGGTACTACTACTTGACGCTGCTGTTCTGGACGCACTCTCCCCCAGCCCCCATCTGGACACATGGCTTTGTTCTACTACTCGCGGCGACAGGGCTGGTCGCAGGAGTGCGCGGGACGCTCCCCGCGCAACTCGACCTGCGCCTGGTGCGCTTTCTCGTGAGCTACACCCTCGTGCTCGGCGCAATGTACGCCCTCATTCCATACAAGACGCCTTGGTGTGTACTTGGTTGGCTACACGGGCTGGTCCTGCTCGCCGGCGTCGGCGCCGCGGTAGTGTGGGACACGGTCCGCCGACGCTGGCTGCGCGGTGCGCTGCTGGTTGCGGGGCTGGTCGGCGCTGGACACCTCGCGTGGCAGGCGCGGCTGGCGACAAGCGTCTACGCCGCTCGTCCTGAGAACCCGCTCGCCTACGCCCACCCGGTCGCGGACGTGGTCGAGCTAAGCGCTTGGGCGGAACGGCTGGCGGCGGCGCAGCCCGATGGTCCTCGGATGTTGACTAAGGTCGTCATGCCGCACCCGTGGCCAGTGCCGTGGTACCTGCGGCGCCTGGAACGCGTGGGCTATTGGGAGACACCGCCCGACGACGTGGATGCACCGCTGGTGATTGTGGCGACGGACCTGCTGCCTGAAGTGCAGCAGCGCTGGCGCGACCAATACCAGATATTCTACTATGGAATCCGGACACAGGAGAGCGTGGCGGCGTGCGTCGCAACACCCGTATATGAGGCGTTTCGGGACCGCATGACCACAACGCGAGCGGCGTCGCCGTGATCGAACCGGAAGTCAACCCGCCGCGCGTCCGCCTTCACCATTTCGAGCACGAGGCCATGGCGTGTACGTTCGGCCTGTACATCGCCGCTGCGACCGAGCGCTACGCCCGGCAGGCCGCCGCGGCGGCGTTTGCGGAGATTGACCGGCTGGAGACCCTGCTGAGCCGGCTTGTGCCGCACAGCGACATCGCCCGCCTGAGCGGCCTCGCGGCGGGCGAGTCGGTGCGCGTCAGTCTTGAGACGCTGGAGTGCCTCGAGCTGGCGTCGCAGGTTTACCGCGACACCGGCGGCGCGTTCGACGTGGCGTATCGCGCGCGGCTGGGGCTGCCGCGGCTGCC
>CAYMXT010000102.1:0-4313 GCA_964394415.1 uncultured Planctomycetales bacterium | reverse complement strand
GGCTGCCGGCTGGGGATTCACCGCTCGTGTTCGATCCGCAGGCGCACAGCGTCGGCGTGCGTGTCGCGGGCTGCGATTTGGACCTGGGCGGGTTGGGCAAGGGATACGCCGTCGATCGCGCCGTCGCCGTGCTGCGCGAATGGGGCATCGCCGGGGCGCTCGTACACAGCGGTCAGAGCACGGCATACGCGCTGGGCGCGCGGGCCTGGCGTGTGGCGTTGCGCAACCCAGGCTTTCCGAGCGATACCTGTGGGACGCTCGAGCTTCGTGAGGCAGCGCTCTCCGGGTCCGGTCAGGGACGGCAGCCCGGCCACATTCGCGACCCGCGCACCGGGCAGTCGCCGGCGACGTGTGCGGCTTGGGCCGTCGCCCCCTCCGCGGCCCTCTCAGACGCGCTTTCCACGGCGCTTATGAACATGTCCGTGGCCGACGCAGCCGCATACGTTGGGCGGCACCCGGTGGTTGGGGCTATACTAATGCCGGTCGCCCCTGCGGCCATCGAAGCGGCACAGGCTGCGAGTCAGCATACTGGAGACATACCCATGTCTATTCTGCGACGTTGTCAGGTATCGCTCGGAGTCATCATGTTTGGCGCGTCTCTGAATGTAACTCTGGCTGGCGACCCGTCGCCCGAGGAACAGGCGCGGATCCGCACCGCAGCCCCGGACAAGGCCGCGGCCAAGCCGGCGAAGCCGCGCCGGCTGCTGGTCTACTCGGGGACGAAGGGCTTTGTACACACCGCGATTCCGTATGGCGCGGCGGCCCTGCGCATGCTCGGCGAGAAGACCGGCGCCTTTGAGGCCGTGCTGAGCGACGACCCCAACAGCCTGAGCCCGGAGAGTCTGGGCGCCTTTGACGCCGTCTGCATCAACAACGCCACCGGCGAGCTGTTCGACGACCCGACCTGGAAGCAAGGACTATTGGACTTCGTGCGGAATGGCAGGGGGCTCGTCGGCATACATGCCGCGACGGACTGCTTCTACCAGTGGCCGGAGTATGGCGAACTGATCGGGGGCTACTTCGATGGACACCCCTGGAATGAAGAGGTGACCGTCAAGGTGGACGACCCGCAGCATCCGCTTAACGCCCCCTTCGGGGGCAAGTCGTTCGCGGTGGCGGATGAGATCTACCAATTCAAGGCGCCCTACGGACGCGACCGGCTGCATGTCCTGCTCAGCCTGGACACGGGCAAGACGAACATGACCAAAGACGGCGTCAAGCGCCAGGACGGCGACTTCGCCGTGAGTTGGGTGCGGAACTATGGCCTGGGGCGCGTCTTCTACTGCTCGCTGGGGCACCGGCATGACATCTTCTGGAATCCCGCCATTCTCCAGCACTATCTGGCGGGCATTCAGTTCGCGCTCGGAGATCTGCCGGCGGACGCCCTTCCCAGCGCCCAGCACGGCACGGACGGGTGGACTACGCTGTTCAATGGCAAGGACTTGACCGGCTGGCTCGCCAAGCCGGGAAGCTGGGTCGTCGAGGACAGCGCCTTGCTGTGCAAGGGCGGCGGGTACATCTGGGCGGAGCAGCCTTTCGGCGACTTTGTACTGGACCTGGAATTCAAGATTTCGGAGAAAGGCAACAGCGGCATCTTCTTCCGCACCGCTGACATCAAGGACTGCGTTCAGACCGGTATCGAGGTGCAGATTCTGGATTCCCACGGCAAGGCGACGCCGGACACGCACGACTGCGGCGCCATCTATGACTGCCTCGCCCCGCGCAAGAACGCGGCCAAGCCGGCTGGCGAGTGGAACCACGCCGTGCTGACGTGTCAGGGCAGCCGAATTCAAGTGGAATTGAACGGTGAGTCCATCATTGACATGGATCTGGAGCGCTGGACGGAAGCGGGGCGCAATCCCGACGGCACGGCCAACAAGTTCAAGATGCCCTATAAGGACATGCCGCGCGTGGGGCGCATCGGGTTTCAGGACCACGGCAACCCGGTGTGGTATCGCGAGATCCGGCTCAAGCGCCGATGAGCGCGCTACCCGCCGTCGCGCTCGGGGTGCGTGTTGGCCTGCTGGCAGAGAAACAGGACGGCCATGCGCACGGCCAGCCCGTTGGTCACCTGCCGCAGGATGCTCGAATGTTCGCCGTCCGCCACGTCCGCGGCCAGCTCGATCCCGCGGTTCACCGGGCCGGGGTGCATGATGAGGACGTCGGGTTTGCAGCGCCGCAGCCGTTCGCGGTTCATACCGTACATGTGGACGTACTCGCGGACCGAGGGGAACCCGCTGTCGGTCATGCGCTCCTTCTGAATGCGGAGCATGTTGATCACGTCCATCTCGGGCAGGACGGCGTCGAAGTCGTGCGTGACGCGGGCGCCGAGCGTCTCGAAAGTCTTGGGGACGAGCGTCGCCGGGCCGACCAGCGTGACGTTCGCCCCGAGCTTCTGAAGGCCGCGCAGGTCGGAGCGGGCGACGCGCGAGTGGACGATATCGCCGACGATCGCAACATTCAGGCCCTCGATGCGGCCTTTCCGCTCGCGGATGGTGAACAGGTCGAGCAGGCCCTGCGTCGGGTGCGCGTGCTGGCCGTCGCCGGCGTTAACGACGCAGCAGTTGACGCTGCGGGCCAGGTGCAGCGCGGCCCCGGCGGCGGGGTGCCGCAGGACCATGATGTCCACGCCCATCGCCTCGATGTTGCGGGCGGTGTCGAGCAGCGTTTCGCCCTTCTGCGTGGACGACATCTTCTCCGCGAAGTCGATCACGTCGGCCGACAGCCGCTGCGCCGCGAGTTCAAAGCTCATCCGCGTCCGCGTGCTGTCCTCGAAGAACATGTTGACGACCACGCGGCCGCGCAGGGCGGGCACCTTTTTCACGCTCCGCGTTGAAACCTCCTGGAAACCCTGGGCCGTGTCGAGCACGTGCAGGATTTCCGCCGGGCTCAACTCGGCGAGCGTCAGCAGGTCCTTGCGGGTCCAGACGGCCCTATCGGTCGTGACTGCGGTCATGAAGCTCGACCTCGTCCACGCCGTCCACCTCGGTCAACTTCACGCGGACGTCGTGGTGGGGTTCGGTGTCGGTGTGCAGGCCCACGAAATCGGGTTGGATCGGCAGCTCGCGCCCGCCGCGGTCGATCAGCACGGCCAGCCGGATGGCCCGCGGCCGGCCGAAATCGGTGAGGGCGTCGAGGGCGGCGCGGATCGACCGGCCGGTGTGCAGCACGTCATCGACGAGGACCAGCCACGTGTCGGTGATGTCGAAATCGATCTCGGTGCCGCGGACGACGGCGTTCGGCCCGATCGCGGTCAGATCGTCGCGGTAGAGCGTGATATCCAGCACGCCATAGTGGTCGGCCCGGCGTCCCGCCCGCTCGAGCAGGGGCAGCAGCCGCTTGGCCAGCGTTTCGCCCCGCCGACGGATGCCAACGATGGCGACCGGGGCGTTGCGGGGGGCCGCCCCGGCGATGGCCCGCGCGATCTGCTCGAGCGTTTCCTGCAATTCCTGTGGGTCCAGAAGCTGCGTCATGGCGGATAGCGTAACGGCCGGGCCGGGGCGACGGAAGAGACGGATCACCGCCGGCCGGCCCGAAGGCCGCGCGGCGCCGGGGTACAATGACGGCGCGCCGCACGGCGATGAAACGGAGCGGCCCAGGTCAGTGAGGATCGACCGCCATGCCAGAGATCGTGCGTGTCCCGAAGACCCCCCTGCGAAACGCCGGCGTCTTGAACGAGCCGGTGGACTATGCGCAACCGGTGTCCTTTTCGCGCGGCCTGCGCGTCGAGCTGGGCGACTGGGTCATGCTCTTTGTGTCCGGCACGGCCAGCGTGAACGAGCACGGCGAATCCATGCATCCCGGCGATTTCCAGGCCCAGGCCCGGCGGACGTTCGGGAACATCAAAGCTCTGCTGGCCAGCGCCGCGGCCGATTGGCACGATGTGGTGCGGACGACGTGCTACCTCGCCGACTTTCGCTACTACGACGAATTCAACCAGGTTCGCAACGAGTTCTACCAGGCCGAGGGGCTGGCGCCGCTGCCGGCCAGCACGTGCGTCGAGGCCCGCTTGTGTCGCCCCGAGCTGCTGATCGAGATCGAGGCGCTGGCGATCGTGCCGCGGACCCGGACGACGCTGGGAAACGCGAGCTAATCATGCCCAGCCTGTCAGCCCCCAAGAGCGCGCTGCACGCCAGGCGGGGAGCATCGGCGTCCCGCCGGTGCGATCCGCCGCTTCGCACCGGCGGGACGCCGATGCTCCCCGCGCTGGTCGTCTTGCTGCTCGCGCTGCCGAGTTGCGTTCGGCCAGCCGGCCAGCCCAAGCCGGACGCGTCCGCTGGGTCGCACTCGGAAGCGCTCGTGGGCGCGTTGAC
>CAYMXT010000101.1:0-14254 GCA_964394415.1 uncultured Planctomycetales bacterium | reverse complement strand
GGCCACCACGGCCGGCTCGGCCGGCTCGGCCGGCTCGGCCGCGCCTTTCTCCAGCTTTTCGATCAACGCCTTCAAGATGCCGGCGATATTCGCACCCGGCGCCAACGCGGCCGCCACGACGTTGCCGCCCGGCGTCAGAACCAGCGCCACGACCCGGCTCAGCAGGTCGGTCCGCGTGGGCATCTTCGCCAGGTCTTTGCACGCGGCCTCGTCGAGGTACTCGCCATCGAGGAGTGCCCCGCGGACCCGCAGTTTCGTCTGGAGCTTGGGCAGCCAATCTTCGAGCAGCTTGGCGACGTTCACCGCCGACTCGCCGCCAGTGATCAGCGCCACCGGTCCGCCGACGCGGTCCGTCAGCTTCGCCAGCGGGCCGCCCGCGCACGCACGCTTGAGCAGCGAGGTCTTGACGACCTCGAGCCGCATGTGCTTGCCACGCAGCGTGCGCCGAAAGTCGTTGGTGGTGATGCCGTCCACGCCGACCAGTTCAACCCAGACCGCGTTGGTCTCGTGGGCGAAGCGCGTCGTGAGATCGCGCGTGACCATTTCCTTGACCGGCTTGCTCATGTGCCTACTCCGCCACGGCGGCCGCGATTTCCAGCTCAATCGCCGGGGTCATCGTGCCGCTGATGCAGACCTTCTTGATGTAATGTCCCTTGGCCGACGCCGGTTTGAGCCGGCGGATGTGCTCCACGAACGCGGCGATGTTCGCCTTGAGGTCGTCCTCGGCAAAGCTGAGCTTGCCGACCACGGCGTGGATGTTGCCGCCCGCGTCGTTGCGGAACTCGACCTTGCCCGCCGAATACTCCTTGACGGCCGTCACGAGGTCGGGCGTCACGGTACCGCTCTTCGGCGAGGGCATCTTGCCCTGCGGGCCGAGCACGCGGCCGAGCTTGCCGACCTTGCCCATCAACGAGGGGTGGGCGATGGCGACGTCGAAGTCCATCCAGCCCTTGCTGACCTTGTCGATCAGCTCCTCCGCCCCGGCCTCGAGCGCCCCCGCGGCCTTCGCGGCGGGCACGTCGGCCTCGTTGCAGAAGGCGATGACCTTCTTGCTCGCACCGATGCCCTTGGGCAGCGAAATCGAGCCGCGGAGCATCTGGTCCGCCTGCTTGGCGTCGATCCCCAGGTGCATGACCAAATCGACGGTCTGGTCGAACTTGGTCTTGGTGAAGGTCTTGAGCTTCTTGACCCCCTCCTCGACGCTCACCGGCTTGGCCGGGGCCTTCTCAACGTCTTTTCGATACCGCTTGCTGCGAAGTCGCATCGCGCTCAGCTCCCACTAAGGTTTCCGGCCCGTGGTACGGCCGCTTGGTTGTACGTGCGAACGTGGGAAAGTGGGAACGTGGGAACGTGGGAACGGGCACACCTGCCCGTTCCTGTCACGTTCCCACGTTCTCACGTTCCCACGTTTTCACGCTAATCGGCAATCTCAATGCCCATCGACCGCGCCGTGCCCGCTACGATGCGGGACGCCGCGTCAACGTCAAATGCGTTCAGGTCTTTCGCCTTCGTCTCGGCGATCTTGCGCACGTCGGCCGACGTCACACGCCCGACCTTGTTGCGGTTCGGCTCGCCGGAGCCTTTCTCCACGATCGCCTGCGCCGCGTCGAGCGGCTTGGCGGCCTTCAAGAGCAGCACCGACGCCGGCGGGCTCTTGACGATGAAGTCGAAGCTCTTGTCCTTGTAAACCGTGATCTCGCACGGGCAGGTCATGCCGTCCATGTGCCGCGTCGCGGCGTTGAACTGCGTGACGAACGCCCCGATGTTCACGCCGTGCTGCCCCAGGGCGGGACCGATGGGCGGCGCGGGGGTGGCCTTACCGCCGGGGGCCTGCACCTTGATTTTCGCAATGACGACTTTCGCCATGTAATCCTACCTGCCGATCCGCTGACCGGCCCGTCGCGCGGGCCCACGTAAAGACCTGCCAGTATAGCGGCCTGATCGCGTGTGGTCCAGCGCTCCACCGCGGCGGTCCGCCACGCTCCGAACCCCGGACGCAAGTCCCGGGCCAGACGGCCAAGCGCGCCGCCACGCTCCGCCGGGCCCGCCACTTGCGTGGCGGGTTCTGATAGCGCTCGACACTGTCAGATCTGCTCGACCTGCCAGTATTCGATCTCGATCGGGGTCGCCCGGCCGAAGATCATCACGATCACCTTGACCGTGCCCTTCTGCGAGTTGATCTCGTCGACGGTGCCTTCGAAGTTCTCGAACGGCCCCTCGGTCACCTTGACGCGATCGCCCTTCTTGAACGCCAGGTTGGCCAGAGCGGCGGATTCGTCGGGGCGCACGGCGGCGGCGAGCATCTTCTCGACGTCCGGCAACGGCATGGGCGAAGGCTTGCCGCCGGAGCCGATAAAATCACCCACGCCCGTAGTTTCCTTGATGACGAACCAGACGTTTTCGGGGATGCGGCCGTCGTTGTCGGTCGCCATTTCAACGAAGACGTAGCCGGGGTAAAGCTTGCGGTGGTAGACGCGCGACGTGCCGCCACGGACGCGCTTTTCGCGCTGCGTCGGGACGAGGACGCGGCCGACGTGCTGATCGAGCTGCTCGATCTTGACCTTGCGTTCGAGCGCTTCGCGAACCTGGTCCTCTTTGTTCGAGGCGACGCGGAGCACGTACCAGCCCATGCCGGCCCGCACGATCTCAACGCCCGGGGCGAGGCCGCCCTTGGCCGGCTTGGGCGCCGGGGCGTGGGCGGGCGCTGCGGCTTCGACCGCGGGCACCGCTTCAGCGATCGGCTTTTCCGCCGACCCGGTTTCTTCGGCCGTCGTCATCACGCGCCTTCCTGCCCAATGCGGAACAGCAGCTTCATCACGTCGAATTTGAGCACCCCGATGCCGCTGAAAAAGAGGATGAAGATGACGTCCACGAACGCGAGCACGAATGCCAGGGCGAAGAGCGCGACGATCACGATGCGCGTCGCCCCCCAGACTTCCTTGCGGCTGGACCAGTTCACCTTCTTCATCTCGCCTTCGGTGGCGATCATGAAGTCGACGATGCCGGCGTGCTGGGCCACGAACCGGAAAATGACGTAGGCCAGCCCCAGCAGGACCGCGGCGGGTACCACCCGCAGAAGCGTCTCATTGTCCGTGAAGCGCTTCACGATCTCCCACGAGAAGGCGGCCCCGCCGAAGGCCAGCAGGCCCACGCCGATCGCGGTACCCCAGCGGACGTGCTTGCCCTGGCCAGACTTGACCACGTGGAAGAAGGCGTGGCCGCCCCCCGAGGCTTGCGCGGGCTGAGCCGTCGGATGACGTTCTTCGGGTCGGGAAGTTTCTTGTACCTGTTCTGCCATGCGATTCTGGCTCCGTTCTCAACCAGGAGCGGAGGGACTCGAACCCCCAACCTGCTGATTTGGAATCAGCTGCTCTGCCAAATTGAGCTACGCTCCTTCGAAAGCACCAGCCTTCAGCAATCAGCCGGACTGCGGGATTGGCTGAGCGCTGCGTGCTAATCGCTGAATGCTACTTCCGCTTCAGCTTGTGGACCGTCCGCTTGCGCAGGCGGGGACAGTACTTCACCAGTTGCAGCTTGGGCACGCCGCCCTGCACGTTGACCGTCGTCCGATAATTCAGATCGCCAGTCTCCGTACACTGCAACCACACGGATTCACGTTTCTGTGCCTTAGCCATAACACGCTCGAATTACGAGTAGCGAGTAGCGAATAGCGAGTGACAAGGATGCCGCGAGCATTTCGCTACTCGCTATTCGCCATTCGTAATTATTCAACCACTTTCGTCACGACGCCGGAGCCGACCGTCCGGCCGCCTTCGCGAATTGCGAACCGCAGCCCTTCTTCCATCGCGATCGGGCTGATGATCTCGACCCGCATCTGGATGTTGTCGCCCGGCATGCACATCTCCGCCTTGCCGCCGTCACGCGCGATCAGCTCCGTGATCGAGCCGGTCACGTCCGTCGTGCGGAAGAAGAATTGCGGACGATAGCCGGGGAAGAACGGCGTGTGCCGGCCGCCTTCCTCCTTCTTCAACACGTATACCTCGCCCAGGAACTTGGTGTGCGGCGTGATCGAGCCTGGCTTGGCCAGCACCATGCCGCGCTCCAGCTCCTGCTTCTCGACGCCGCGGAGCAGCAGACCGACGTTGTCTCCGGCGATACCGGAATCGAGCGTCTTGTTGAACATCTCGACGCCCGTGACGATGGTCTTCCAGTTCTTCTTTTCGTGCAGGCCGATGATTTCGACTTCGTCGCCGACCTTGACCATGCCGCGCTCGATGCGGCCAGTGCCGACGGTGCCGCGGCCCTTGATGCTGAAGACGTCCTCGCAGGGCATCAGGAAGGGCTTGTCCTGCTCGCGGAGCGGCTCGGGGATGTTGGTGTCGAGGGCGGCCATCAGCTCGACGATCGGCTTGTAGCCCTCTTCCTTCTTGGCAAACGACGCCTCGAGGCACTGCGTCGCCGCGCCACGGATGACCGGAATCTTGTCGCCGGGGAAGTCGTACTTGCTCAGCAGCTCGCGGACTTCCATCTCGACCAGGTCGAGCAGCTCGGCGTCGTCCACCAGGTCAACCTTGTTCAGGAACACGACCAGGGCGGGGACGTTGACCTGCCGGGCGAGCAGCACGTGCTCGCGAGTCTGCGGCATGGGGCCGTCCGCCGCGCTGACCACCAGGATGGCCCCGTCCATTTGGGCGGCGCCGGTGATCATGTTCTTGACGTAGTCGGCGTGGCCCGGGCAGTCGATGTGGGCGTAGTGCCGCTTGTCGCTCTCGTATTCGACGTGCGCGGTTGCGATGGTCAGAATCTTGGTCGGGTCGCGGCGGCCGTCCTTCTCGGACGCCTTGGCGATTTCGTCGTACGGCTTGTACTCGCCGAGGCCGCGGGCGGCCTGCACGGCCGTAATGGCGGCCGTCAGCGTGGTCTTGCCGTGGTCCACGTGTCCGATCGTGCCAACGTTGACGTGCGGTTTGGTCCGCGAGAATACGCCCTTAGCCATATACGCATCTCCACTCGTCGCCCGGGTTCAGTTGCCCGGTGTGGCCGACTGTCGGCCAACGTGTCCAAAAGCTCCAAGTTCTGCGGCCGGCGCCGGCCACGCTCCGTAGCGCCTGGCAAAGCTGCTGATGGGGATTGAACCCATGACCTCCTCCTTACCAAGGAGGCGCTCTACCACTGAGCTACAGCAGCGGCTGGACCCGGAAACGGTCGCAACAACCGCCGGTCGAAGCCCGCCTACGGGCCGGTCCCAAGGGCCGGAATTCGGCATTGTAAACCCCCCCGCCGGGTTGTCAAAAGGAAAAACAGCCCCCTCCGGCGGGGTCCCGCCCGCTGGCTGGCAGGGCCCCGCTTGCATAGTTCCAGCCTGCGCCTGCTGTTCCGGCAGCCCGGTGGCGTGACCATAATTCCCGTATGGTCGCCCGCCTGCCCTTCGACCCCGACCGCCTGCGCCGCACGCCGCGGCCCGCGCCGCCTGAGCCGCCGGGGCTGCTCAGCGTGTGCCAAGTCAACGACCTCGTTCGCGGGGCGCTTGCCGCCCACCTGCCGCCCACGCTGCACGTGCTCGGCGAGATCAGTAACCTCTCACGCCCCACCAGCGGCCACTTGTATTTCACGCTGAAGGACGTCGCGAGCGAATTGCGCTGCGCAATGTGGCGCAGCGCCGCCGCCACGCTGAAGTTCGCCCCCGAGCCCGGGATGGCGCTCATCGCCACCGGCAGCATCGAGGTCTACGCGCAGCGCGGCACGTATCAGTTGATCGTCCGAAAACTCGAACCGCGCGGCGTCGGGGCGCTGGAGGTCGCGTTCCAGCAGCTCCGCGCCCGCCTCGAACGCGAAGGACTCTTCGACCCGCGGCGGAAGAAACGGCTGCCGCGCATCCCGGCGCGGGTGGCCCTCGTCACCAGCCCATCCGGCGCAGCCATTCGCGACATCCTGCAAACGCTGACCCGCCGCTTTCCGGCGCTCGAGGTCTTGCTCTTTCCGGTGCGCGTGCAGGGCGAAGGCGCCGCGCCGGAAATCGCCGCCGCGCTGCGCGCCGCAAACGACCACGCCGACGCGCTCGGCGAAATCGACGTGATCATCGCGGGCCGCGGCGGCGGATCGCTCGAAGACCTGTGGGCGTTCAACGAAGAGGTCGTCGCGCGGGCCATCGCGGCCAGCCGCATTCCCGTCGTCAGTGCCGTCGGCCACGAGGTCGACGTGACCATCAGCGACCTGGTCGCGGACCTGCGGGCCCCCACGCCGACCGCCGCCGCCGAGCTCATCGCACCTGCGGCGGTTGAGCTGCTGGCGACCATCCAGCAACAGTCGCAGCGGGCCGCCCGCGTGCTCGCGCACGCGGTTAGCCTGGCGCGCGCGCGGCTGAGCGGCACGCTCGCGTACGACGGCCTGGCACGTCCGCTGCTGCGGCTGCGGCAACGCGTGCAACTGCTGGACGAACTGCACCAGCGCGTGCGTGTGGGGTTGCTCGAGCAGCACCGGGACGCTCGCCGGGCGCTGAACGCCGCCGAAATCACGTTGCTGCGTTTCGGCACGGGCGCGGCGCTGGCCCCCGCCAGCCGCGCGCTCGGGCAACGCCTGCAAGGGCTGATGGGCTTGTTGATGGCGCGGGCGCTGCGGGCCGCCGGTCGCTTGACGGACGCACGCATGCGGCTCGAACGCCGGGGAACCCAAGCCGACGTGCCACGGCTGTCCGAGCGTTTGCGGCACTTGGTGCGGCGGGCGGAGCGGGCGTGCGAGACGACCATGCAGCGCCAGGGCGAGCGGCTGGCGGCGCGTGTGCGCGGCGTCGAGGCGTCTCACCCGCGTCACGTGCTGAAGCGTGGTTTCAGCATCACGCGCGACGCCCGCACCCGGCGGGTGCTGCGGTCGGTGGCCCAGATCCACGACGGCTTGCGCATCGCCGCCGAGCTGTCGGACGGCGAATTCCGCGCGACGGCCGAGAATCCGCGCCAGCCCAGCCTCTTTGACGCTCCGCCGGCGCACGACGATTCGGACCCGGGGGCGCGGAAGGACCCGTAACACTCGCGCGCCGGGCACACGCACGCCGCTCGGGTGGCGGGTCGTGGCCGCTGCGTGGGAATCGCGCAACACCGTCACTCCAGGTCGCGAGTTCAACTACTGTCCCGCGTGGCGATCGCCGATACACCCGGATGGGCGGCGACGACCGCTTCCCTTGCAGCGCGAATACGCGGACCCGGTCCGTCGCGACCTGCGCAGGCGAGACACCTATGAACCAGAACATCCTGGTCGTCGAAGACGACCCCGAAGTACGCCACCTGATTCGCCGGACGCTCGAAGACGCCGGCTATGACGTGTGCGAGGCGGCGAACGGGAAGGAGGCCGACAAGGCGGTCAAGGCCGCGCCGTTCGATCTGGTTATCACGGACATCCTGATGCCGGAGCAGGATGGACTGGAGACGATCATCCATCTGCGGCGAACGACGCCCGGAACCAAGATCATCGCCATCAGCGGAACGCAGAACGAGTTGTTCCTGCGGGACGCCCGTGGCCTGGGGGCCAGCGCCATCCTGGCCAAGCCGTTCCAACCCGCCGCGCTGCTCGACATCGTAAAGCGGCAGTTACAGCCAGTGGGCGTCGGCTGAGGGCCTCGCTCGCTTCCGTGTTGAAGCGCAGCTTCTGAGACTGCCGCTCAAACCTTGGGCAGGCTGAAGACGACACCTTCAGCGGGGGCGGGGATTTCCGAAATCGCGGTCACGCCGCGCAGTTCCAGCCACGCCAGCACGGCTTGAACGACGTCTTCCGGCGCGCTGGCGCCGGAGGTTACGCCGACGCGGGCCACGCCGGTGAGCCATTGCGGATCGATGCCGTCGGGGCCATCCACGAGGTACGCCGCGATCCCGCGCGCCCGGGCCACCTCGGTCAGCCGCCGCGAGTTCGACGAATTCTGCGAGCCCACCACGAGCAGCAGGTCGATCCGGTCACTGATGCTCCGGACGGCGTTCTGGCGGTTCTGCGTGGCGTAACAGATGTCGTCCGACGGCGGCAGCTCAAGTTGCGGGAAGCGCGCGAGCAGCGCCGCCACGATGTCACAGGCGTCGTCCTGGCTCAGCGTCGTCTGCGTGAGCACGACGCCGCGGGCCTCCGCCGGCAGCGTCAGCCGCGCTACGTCGGCCACCTTCTCGACGAGCGTCACCGCGTCGGGCGCCTGGCCCATCGTGCCGACGACCTCGTCGTGCCCGGCGTGACCGATCAGGAAGATGCGATAGCCGAGCTTCACGTAACGCCGGACTTCCGTGTGGACCTTGCGGACCAGCGGGCAGGTCGCGTCGATCATGCGCAGCCCGCGCTGCTCCGCCTCAGCGCAGACCTGCGGCGGCGAACCGTGCGCGGAGAGGATCGTGACCGCGCCCCCTGGAACGTCCGCCAGCTCCTCGACGAACACGGCCCCCAGGGCGCGCAGCCGTTGCACGACGTGGACGTTGTGGACGATCTCCTTGCGTACGTAGACCGGCGGACCGTAGCGTGTCAGCGCCAGCTCGACGACGTGAATAGCGCGCTCGACGCCCGCACAGAACCCCCGCGGTTTGGCGACGACGATTTCCATCAACCGCTCCGTAATCAGCGAGTCAGGCTCTCACGCAGATTGTAGCTGGGCAGTTCGTTGGAACGGGTCCGCGCTGCGGTGGAAAGCGCGGACCCCCGGCCCGGGCGAGCGTGAACCCGCCGCGTGCGACCGCTCACCGATTCGTGGCAGAGGGTCCACGCGCTCAGCCGAGCTGCGCGGTCCCCGCGACCACGGCGTTTTCTGCTACAATGTCGGGCTTCGATTTCCGATGGCCAGTGGGCCGATGCGACAGGAGCAGACCGCCATGGGTTACAAGACCACGCAGGTTCCCGCCGGTGACATGATCTCGATTCGCGACGGCCGGCTGCACGTGCCCGACCACCCCGTCCTGCCCTTCATCCGCGGCGACGGCACCGGGCCGGACATCTGGCGGGCGTCCGAGGCGGTCTTCGACGCGGCCGTCGCCAAAGCCTACGGCGGCCAACGGAAGATCGCGTGGATGGAAGTGTTCGCGGGCGAAGTTGCGTTCCAGCGTTTCAACGACTGGCTGCCCGAGGAGACACTTCAGGCGTTCCGCGAATACCTGGTCGGCATCAAGGGGCCGCTCACCACCCCCGTCGGCGGCGGCATCCGCTCGCTCAACGTCGCCCTGCGCCAACAGCTCGATCTGTACGTCTGCCTGCGCCCCGTGCGCTACTTCCGCGGCGTGCCCAGCCCGGTCAAGCAGCCGGAGCTGACCGACATGGTGATCTTCCGTGAGAACTCGGAGGACATCTACGCCGGCATCGAGTTCCAGGCCGGCACGCCGGACTGCGAGAAGTTCAAGCAGTTCTTCGCCGCGACGTTCCCCGCGCTGCACAAGAAGGTCCGCTTCCCCGGCACGACCGGGATCGGGATCAAGCCGGTCAGCCAGGAGGGCACGGCCCGGCTGGTGCGGGCGGCGATCCGTTTTGCGCTCGCGAGCGGTCGCAAGAGCGTGACGCTGGTCCACAAAGGCAACATCATGAAGTTCACGGAGGGGGCTTTCCGCGATTGGGGCTACGCGGTTGCGAAGGCTGAGTTCGGCGCGGTGGACTTCGAGGGCGGCCCGTGGCAAGTCATCAAGGCCGGCCCGTCCGCCCCGCGCGACCTCATCATCAAGGACGTAATCGCCGACGCATTTCTCCAGCAGATTCTCACCCGCCCCGCGGAGTACGACGTGGTCGCCACGTTGAACCTCAACGGCGACTACATCTCCGACGCCCTGGCCGCGTGTGTCGGCGGGATCGGCATCGCCCCGGGCGGCAACATCAACTACGACAGCGGGCACGCGATCTTCGAGGCCACGCACGGCACCGCCCCAAAGTACGCTAACCTGGACAAGGTCAACCCCGGCTCGGTCATCCTGTCGGGCGAAATGATGTTCCGTTACCTCGGCTGGACCGAGGCCGCCGACCTCATCATCAAGGGCGTCGAGGGCGCGATCGCCGCGCAGACCGTGACGTACGATTTCGCCCGCCTGATGACGGGCGCCCGCGAGATCAAGTGTTCGGAGTTCGGGCAGGCGATCATTCAGCACATGCGTTGACGCGCGTCGCCGACCGTTCAATTTCACTCATGCCACGCTCCACCGGCTCCGTCCGCCTGTTCGTCGACGAGGTGACCATCCACGTCCGCGGGGGCAAGGGCGGCGATGGCTGCGTCAGCTTTCGCCGGGAGAAGTTCGTCCCCAAGGGCGGACCCGACGGCGGCGACGGCGGACGCGGGGGCTCCGTGTACCTGCGGGCCGAGGCGGGCGTCGATACGCTGCTCGATCTCGCCGGTCGGCATCACTACCACGCCGAGAACGGCCAGCCTGGCTCTGGCGCGAAATGCACCGGCCGCGTCGGCCGCGACCTGGTCGTCGCGGTTCCGACCGGCACGCTCGTCTATGAAGCCGAAAGCGGCCGGCTGCTCAAAGACCTGGTCGAATCCGGGCAGCGCGTCTGCGTCGCCCGCGGCGGCCGGCGGGGCTGGGGCAACACGCGGTTCACCACGTCCACGCACCAGGCGCCGCGTGAATCGACGCCCGGCGGCGCGGGGCAGGAACGCACGCTGCGGCTGGAGCTGAAGCTCATCGCCGACGTGGGTTTCGTGGGCTTGCCCAACGCGGGCAAGAGCACACTGCTGGCGCGGCTCACCAAGGCCCGCCCCAAGATCGCGGCGTACCCGTTCACCACGCGCGTGCCGCACCTGGGAATTCTGGAGCTGCCCGGTTTTCGTCGGCTGGTGTTGGCCGACCTGCCCGGATTGATTGAAGGGGCACACACGGGCGTCGGCTTGGGCGATGCGTTTTTGCGGCACGTCGAGCGGACGCGCGTGATCGTGCATCTGATTGACCTGTGCCCGCCGGAAGGCGCCCCCACGCCGGTGCAAGCCTATCGCGTTATTCGTCGCGAGCTGGAGCAGTACAGCGCCGATTTGGCGGCGCGGACGGAGATCGTCGTCGGCAGCAAGCTTGATTTGACCGATGCGCCGGATGCGCTCGAGCAACTGCGGCAGGCGTTGGGGCAACCGGTGCTCGGCATTTCGGGCGTCACGGGCGCCGGCCTGCGCGAGCTGGTCGAAACCATGTGGGCCGTCGCGTCCGAGGCGCGCGCCGACGAGCAGGCCCGGCCCGCCGCGCGGTTGAAGCTGTGGGACGAAGGTGCGCCGGGGCACGATTGACGCGCCCGCGCGGCGCGGTAACGTGCGCGCGTGGACGTGACGCTGCGTCCGTGGAGTTTGGGCATGGGTTCCGTCGAGCCGGCCGATTCGCTGTTGGCCGTCGATGTCGGCAATACGCGGCTGGGCCTGGGCATCTGGGACAGTGACGGTCTGCACGACGCGCGGCGCGTGCCGCACGAGCGCGCCGCCGACTGGCAGCAGGCCCTGCGCGAGACGTGGGGCGCGATGAACGGCGGGCGGCGGGCCATCGTCATGGGCAGCGTCAATCCGCAGCAAGCCGAGTGCATCCGCACGGCGGTCGCGGAGATCAGCGGCCTGACGCCCTGGCGCGTCCGCGACGACCTGCCGCTGCCGCTGCCGCTGGATGTCGAAAACGAGCGCGAGATCGGGGTCGATCGCGTGTGCTGTGCCGCGGCGGCGTTTGAACGGGTTCGCGGGGCGTGTGCGGTGGCCTCGTTCGGGACGGCGATCACGATCGACTGCGTGTCCGAGGGCGGCCGGTTCCTGGGCGGGGCGATCCTGCCGGGTTTTCAGATGGCTTTGGACGCGCTGCACGAGCGGACCGCGCAGCTTCCGCGCGTGACGCCCGCCCTGCCGAGCCACGTTTTTGGGCGGAACACGCACGACGCGCTGGTCAACGGGGTGGTGTTCGGAGTGGTGGGGGCGCTGCGCGAGATCGTGGAACGCTACGCGACTGAGCTGCGCGAGTGGCCGAAGCTCGTGATCACGGGGGGCAACGCGCCGCTCGTCGTCGAGTTGGCGGAGTACGTGGACGCGGTGGTGCCAGACTTGTGCCTGATGGGCATCGCGCTCGCCTATCGCCACGCCGCCGGACAGGCGTAGCACCCCATGCCGCCGGCCGGCACGGTGGCGCTTTTGACGAGCCCGGGGCCGGCCGGCATCGCGGTGGTGCAGGTACGCGGGGCGGGGGTCGCGCGGTTTCTGGATCGACACGTGCGACTCGGACGCGGTGCGGCCGCGCGCATCGGCACGGGGGGCGCGGTCGTGCGGGCGGAACTGCGCGACGAGTCCGGCGCGGCGATCGACGACGTGCTCATTTCCATCCACGAGGCAGCGCCGACGTGGGACATCCGCGTTCATCTGCACGGCAACCCGTGGCTCGTGGAGCGCTGCCTCGACTTGCTGGTAGCGTGCGGACTGGAGCGGGGCGACGCTGCCGCGGACTTATGGCCCGGCGGCGACATGTTGGAGGTCGAAGCCAACGCGCTCCTTCCGCGGATGCAAACGCTCGCCGGGGCACGCTGGCTGCTGCGGCAGCCGGAGCAACTGCGCGGCGAAGTCCGCCGGCTGTTGGCCCGCGCGGACCTGGCTGAAGTTCATAGCGCGGTCGCGGCTTTGGCGGAGCGCGGCGACGTAGCGGACTGGTTCAGCACCCCGCTGCGGGTCGCGGTGGTCGGTCCGCCGAATGCGGGCAAGAGCACGCTCGTGAACGCCTTGGCGGACCGGGCGGCTTGCGTCGTCTCCCCGATCCCCGGTACGACGCGCGATTGGGTCGAAGTGCCCGGCGAGGTGGCCGGCTTTCCGGTGCATTGGCTCGACACCGCCGGACTGCGGGCCTCCGCCGATCCGCTGGAGGACGCGAGCATGGCCCGAACCCGGCGCCTCGCGGTGGACTCCGACGCACTGCTGGTGGTGGTGGACGCTACCTCCCGGGCAGCGGCGACCGTCGGCTGGTTGGAACAGCTCGCGTGTGACAAGCCGGCGGTTCTGGCCATGAACAAAGTGGACCTGTGCGATGGTCGGACGATGGAGCAGGCACTGGCGGGCCTGCCGTCGGCGTGGCGATCGTGCGCGGTTCCGATATCGGCGGCGAAAGCGTCTGGCATGGTCGGGATGACGGAAACACTCCTGGCCCAGTTGGGTCGCACACCGGAGCGGCTTGGTCCGCCCGCCGCATACGCTCAGCGGCAGGTTGTTATTCTCCGTAAAATTCTGCGAACAAACGACTTAGGTGCCACCAAGGCGCTGCTGGTGGAGGTCTCTGGAGGGGGCTGAGCCGGACATCCGAACGGGGAGCGGGGGCCTCCGGCACGTGCGGATCGCGCACCGGCCGGAGGCCCATGCGCTGCTTTTCTTCAGAACGCCAGCCGTCGCCCGCTAAGGAGTGTGGACGGCGAACGCGCCGGACGCGAAGCAGAACAGCATTCTGACAGGAGCAAGACGACGATGTTTCACGGTAAGGCAATGCGGATGGCGGTGGTCGGGGCGCTGCTGATGGCGATGGCCGGGTTGAGCGGCTGCACCGAGCTCACCAAGCTCATCGAAAGCGTCAAGACCGGCTTGGCCGGAACACAGATGGACATCGACGGCCTGTCGTCGCTCCTGAGTGAAGCAACGGCGTCCGACAGCGACGCGACAAGCGAGACCTGGGAGGAGGACGACCAGGAGTCCTGGGACGAAAGCGAGTGCCCTGAGTTGAGCTAGGGCCGCTGAAAACAGACACGGGAGCCAAGGGAGCCAGGGAGCCAGGCGGGAGCGTGGGCGATGCCCCTCGCTCCCGCCGCCGTTTGCGCGGCGGTGCCCTGGTTGTCCGGACGGCACAGCCCAACCGATAGAACTGGTGGCCAGGCTATCGCTGTGCAAAATGGACCCCAGCACGCAATTCAGTTGCAGCCGCTCGCGAAAAGCGGTAGAAGTCCCGCGTGCGGCACGGACGCCGCGCACGCTGAGCGAGGACTGGCTCGTGATCCCCGAACGACGCAACGCGACCGTCGTAATGGCGCTGGTCGCGGCCCTGACGGTTGGGGCCGCGTGCCTGTTGGCATTGGAAGCATGGCTGTTTCCGCGCACGCCGCAGTGGCGCGAAAGTGCCACGCTGACGGCGGAGCGCGCCATGCCGACCGAGTTGGTGGAAGTCTCGTACGTGCCGACGCTGGCGGACTTCGACGTCGCCGCGCTGGCGGACGATGCCAGCATCTGCCTGGTGGATGCGGACGGCACGGCCCGGTGGGAGCCGCGCGGCCCGCGCGTATGCCTGGTGGTGATCGGGACTGCGGGCGATGCGCTGCCCGATGTTCAGAAGCGGACGTTGCTGAGTGCGCTGGGCAGCTTGTGTCAGAG
>CAYMXT010000100.1:0-14323 GCA_964394415.1 uncultured Planctomycetales bacterium | reverse complement strand
CGCCCGGCTGGTTCGCCTGCTCGGGCTGTTCGTCGTCGGGGCGCTCGCGCTGCGGACTGCGGTGCGGAACATGGACTGGGCCGACAGCCTCAGCCTGGCTGGCGCCGATGTCCGGACGTATCCGCAAGGCGCGCACCTCAACCGCGGCTATGCCGACGCCCTCATGCGCCTCGCCGAGCGCCACCCCGAGCGCGGCTTTCAGCGTGCGACGCTCGAATTGGCGGAGAAACACTTGATTCGGGCTACGGAGCTGGATCCCTCCAACGCTGAGGTTCTGGCGCTGCGTGCCCGCATTCGCGCCGCGTTCGGCGACATCGACAAGGCGTACCTCTACGCCGAGGGTGCCCTCGTGCTTCAGCCCATGCTCCCGGACGCGCTCTACGTCCTCGCGCGCCTCAAAGGCTCGGAGGACAGCGAAGAGCGCCGCTTCGACAACCTGCGGGCGGCCACCGCGACCCAGCCGACGAATCCCGCTGTGTGGCTCGAGTGCGGCGCCGCCGCGCTTGACGCGGGCAAGCCGTACCTGGCCCTCGAACCGCTCGAGAAAGCCGCCGCCCTCGCGCCCGACGACCCCAACATCGCCCTGCGGCTGGGCGAGACCTACGCCTTGCTCGGGAACGCCGATGCCGCGATTGCGCAGTACCGTCGCGTTCTGAAGCGGTCGCCCGACGACTGGGGCACGCACACGAACCTCTCGACGCTGCTGGCGGAGCGTGATCCGCATGCCGCCCTGTCGCACGCCGAGCGAGCCTATCAGCTTCGCCCAAACGATATCCGCACGCAGGTCAACCTGGCCGAAGTCTGCACGACACTCGGCCGCAAAGCGGACGCCCTGGAGATGTACCGACGGATCGTGCAGCGCCTCGACGCTGACGATCCGTTCCGGGCGGTCGTCGTGAAACGCATCGAGTTTCTGGCCCGTCGCTGAACTGAACTGCCGCGACTCGCGCCACTTTCTCGCGGACCACAAGGGAACCGCGCAGCCCGGCGCCGCGGTCGCATCTGCCCGACCAGCGGCACACGACCAGCGGGACCAGGGGGTTCCCAGTAGCGGTGAAATCTCCGCCGACTCCGGCATCAGCGCGGCGATTCAGGTCGAAACGGATATGGCCGGGACGATCGAGACGGCGACGGGGACCAACCTGAGCGCGCGGCTGGCGCGGTAGGACGTGTTCCTCGCCGCACAGGCGCGCCACGTGGCGTGAACGCGGGTGCGGCGAGGAACACGCCCTGCGGGATTCTCTTGTGGGTGCCGGCGGCGCGCAGGGTAAGGACTCCTGTACTTCACAATCGCCGGCGCGCCCCGCACCGGCGTGCGGGGTTCGGACAGGCGTGGCGAGCGAGGGCGATATGGGTAGGTGCATAAGCGCCTGAGGGCGGCAGGAGTTAGGTTAGTATTCGGCCAACGGAGCGTGAGATACGTCACGGTTCGGCGGGGAGGGTGTTGTCGTAACTCATTGTGGTCGCGGTTGTTGCGCCGCAGACAAAAATGGCCGCGGCCGAAAATAGTTGTGAGAATGTCGCGAAACGGGCTTGACTTCGTGGGGAACATGTCGTAAGCTCATAGGTGAAGCGGTGCGGGACCACGACGCGAAAGCTGCCGGGGCTGCACCGGGTCGGGTGCTGTGATGCTGTGCGGCGGAGAGGACAGGGTAATGAGGAAAGCGGCGGCGATGTGGGTTCTGGCGGGCCTGGCGGTCACGCCGGCCTGGGCATCGAACATCTACAGCGTGAACTACGAGGGCAACGTCCTGCCGGAACAGGAGCCGGGGTGGTACCGGGTTCACACGAACCCCGGGGCGGTGCGCTACATCGAAACCGACCCCGACGACCCCAACAACAAGTTCCTCTTCATCAACACGCTCGCCGACTCGATGATCGTCGACTACGCGCGCTACCCCCGGCAGATGGACCCCGACGGGCCGGACGAGGTGTTCCGAGCCGAATGGCGAATCCTGGTCGCCGAGCACTACGGCGTGGAGGAACAGAGCGTCGGGTTCATTTCCGACAACGATAACTCGGTCTCGTTCACGTATGGCTATGACAGCATTTACTGCTGGGTAGATCAGTGGTCGATGCCGATCGAACCGGGTGTCTTTCACACGTATCGGTTCGAGTCCGCTGATATGTACCACTATACGCTGTGGCTGGACGGACAGGAAATCCACAACGGGTTGTTTTTCGAAGCGCTGCCGTACTTCGGCCACGCGTTTTTCGGTGACGACGCACAAGGTGGCGCGGCGCGTTCAGTCGTGAAATGGGACTACGTTAGATTCGGTGTGTATCAGGTCCCGGAGCCGGCTTCTTTAGGCTCGCTGCTGGGACTCGGCGTCCTCCTGCGTAGGAGGCGCTGCTCAGGGTAAGCGCGAAGGCGCAACAGAAGGAGATTTGTTATGCGACGTCACACACTGGTAGGGATGGTCTGCGCCCTCATCGGCGCGGGCGTTGCCAACGGGCAAGGCAACGCAATCACATGTTGGTGGACCGATGCGCCAGGCAACATCATCATTTCGCAGGGTCCCCGGTCAGTGAGGATTACGGGCCCCGGGTCCTTCAAGATGGACGCGGTCACGACCGGCGGCTTGGGCGGGCTGGGTACGATCGATAAGATCTATACCGATCCGAATATCAACGGTACGGTCCGGATCTTTGTCCACCGCGATCCGAACGCCGGCGGCGATCCCAACCAGCCCGGGGCCGCGCAGGTCAAGGAAATCGACCTGACGGGCGCCACAACCGGCGAACTCGTTATCCTACGCTGTACCAGTCACTTAGGTGCAAATGCCGACGTGAGGGCCAGCACGATCAGCGAGGCATTTGTCGTTGGTGGAAACGTTATCAATGACGTGGCAGTTTCTGGCGCCATCGAGTGCCCAGTACAAATCAACGGCTACTTGCGCGCCGGACTCTCCTGTGCCAGCCTCCAGGCGCTGACCGTCTCCGGCGTCGGCATCGCGCCGGCGACGCCGTCCAACTACATCAGCATCGACGGCGGGTACGGGGCTACGATGAACGTCAACCAAACGCTCAAGACGCTCACCATTCGCGGCGACGTCGAGCCGGGTGCCGGCATCACGATCAACCAGCTCGGCTCCGGCGCCGGCAGCGCGTTGCTCGTGACCGGGGACATCCACGGGTCCGTCACGCTCGGGTCCGTGAGCGCCGACTTTCAGATCGGCGGAGGGATCAAGAGCGCCGGTGCGCTGACCGTGAACCAGAACTTTGCGACGGCCAGCTTCGACGACGCCGTGATCGGGGCCGTGGCCCCTGGCGGCACGGTCACCCTCGGCGCGCTGGCGGGCAACTTGGGGTTCGCTGGCGCGATGGCGGGCACGCTGAGTGTCGTGGAAGAACTGAGCGGCACGCTCGAAGTCGGGACCACCGGCACGGGCAGCGTGCAGATCGGCACCTTGTCGGGTCAGGTCCACGCCGTGGGCGAGTTGGACGGCACGCTGACGGTGGGCACCGTCCCCAGCGGCGGCGAAATCTCCGCCGGGGGCACGATCAGCGCGGCGATTCAGGTTGAAACGGACATGGCCGGCACGATCAGCACCGGGGCAACGAGCGACCTGAGCGGGTCGGTCGCGGTCCTGGAGGATTTGACGGGCGAAATCTTGATCGGGCGCGACCTGCTGCACAACCCACCGCACTGGTCAGACCCCAACAGGCCCCTTACTACAGGAAACATTATCATAAATGGGAACTTTCAGGGTACCACGGAAGACCCGGCCCGAATCCTGATTGGGCGCGGAATGGCGGGGCCGGAGCCCTTTATCGCGGTGGATTACTCAGGGTACAGCGGCGCGACGTGGGATGCGAACACGGCGTACGTCGCAATCGGGGATCCCGATCCGCATATCATCATCGGCAACGAGCCGGCAGCTTCGGTTTGGCACATCCGCGGGTGCCGGGGCGATCTGGGGAACGTGGGGGCGGCCACCTGGGCGAGTGCGGATGGGTTCGTCGAGGCGATGAAGACGCCGTGGACTTACGCGCATCACTACCCGGGTCTGGGCGCCCTGCAAGCCCCGTGGGGCAGCGGCGGTTCACGCGGCTGGCACGTGGACGCCGACGCCTCCGGCCAGGAAGAAGACGTGGACTTCAACGCGTTTGTGATTCGGCTGGTGGACCCAAACGACCCGGCCTGCTACGCGACCTGGCCGGGCAGCGAGCCGAACGACGTGCCCGCGCAACTCGCGGCCGACACGGCTTGGCAATTGCTCGCGAACGTGGATGTGAGCCGGTGGAGCGGCTTGCTGGAGATTGAAACCGGCCTGACGGAGGATTCCCTGCCGATCGAGATCAAGAACTACTGGCAGGCGGTGCGGGACTATCAGACGACGCCGCACGCGGGGCCGCCGGCGTTGGACTTCGGGGGCGACTTTGATCCGAACCAGCAGATGACGTTCACGCTGAACTGCGCCGGTTGCGGGGAGCGTAGCTTCTCGATTCAACCGCAGTTGGACGCCAACAACCCGCTGGACCCGAACTGGCTGAGCGTCAGTCGGGCTAACGGCACCTTTACGGATCAGCAGATCATCACGGTTACGCTGTTGCGCCGTTTGTGGACGGTCGGGTATCACGACGAGGCCGAGCTGGTTATGACCATCGACAACGAGGACAGCTTCGAGATCCCAGTCACATTCAACAAGCCGCTGACCACGCCGCCGATCACGGCGTGTCTGGAAATCGGCGGCTATCCGCCCGATGATCCCAACATCGTCGCCGGGCTCGCGCAGTGGCAGCGCGTCACGGACACGGCCTGCATCGAGTACAGCGATCCGAGCAACGTCATGGATCCGAACGCGGCGTTCGCTTCCTGGCACGCGGCGCTCGTGCAGCAGACCGGGCGTGACATGCGCATCTTTGGCATGGTCAAGGCCAATCGGAGCGGGTGTGTTCTCGATAGTAACGAGCCCTGGCAAGACGTGGCCGCGGCCGTGAACGACATGGTCGCCTGGACCGGCGACAGCACGGTCTTTCTGGACACGGAGAAGTTCGTCCGGAAGTACACCGATGATCCGGCCCACCAGGGTGAGCCAGGCAACGTCTATGAGTGCGGTCCAAATGACTTCAACCTGACTGCTTTCGGCAACGCCGTGGTGGCTTTCCACGAGGCGCTGGATCCGAACCTGAACATCACGATTCTCTGGTATCGCGGTGTATCGTGGGGGGCCTGTAACGCCCAGAACTACCCGACGTGGGAGCTGGAGTGGACGAAGAGCCTGCTGGGCGAAGTGTGTCCGGCGGTGCATCCGCGTATCGTGAGTCTAACGTACGATGGCGAGTCATGCCTGAACCACATCTGCGCGCTGGACGCGCGCGACTGGGAGGATGCGAACTGCGTCAGCCCGACGCGGCCGATGTTCCCGATCATCTACATCGGTGATCCGAACGACCGGCTGAACGAAACGCCCGAAGAGCTTGGGGACTACTGGACTTGGGAGCAAGCGAACCAGGTGCTGGCCGAGCTCGCTGGCGACGGACGGTCGGACGCGATTTTCTACCCTGGCCACGCGGACTGGCTGTTGACCGGACAGAGCGTGGCCGATGTACTTTGGAACCAGGACCAATAGCTGGGCGACGAACAGGTGAGAAAGGAGACACCGGTGGCCGCACCATTCCCCGCCGCGCCCAAGGCGGACGGGGCGGGGGATGGCCGCTACCCCGGCGACGGCCGACGCGGGGTCGGCCGCTACCAAGGCGGCCGACGCGGGGTCGGCTGCTACCAGGGCGGCCGCGCGGGGCGCGGGCCGCTACAAGGGCGACCGCGCGGGGCACGTCCAGGGTGCCCTCGGCGTACGGAGCACGGCCATTGTCGAGCGGCGGGAGCGCCGCTATAATGCGGACGCTCTGGGGACGTAGCTCAATTGGGAGAGCGCCGCGTTCGCAATGCGGAGGTTGCCGGTTCGATCCCGGTCGTCTCCATCCCCCAGCCCCCGCCGGAACTTCAGGCGAATCGCAAGTCGCTTCGTGGGACGTTCAGCGCAACACGCGGAACCACAGCGCCTTGAGGTACTGCGACTCGGGGCAGTTCATCTGCACGGGGTGATCGGGGGCCGCCCCGGTCTGGTCGAACATCTGTAGCAGGCAACCCGCGCGGTACGCGGCCCGGCACACGACCTCGGTGAACGCCTCGCGCGACACGAGCCCGCTGCAACTGCACGTCAGGAACAGCCCCCCGGGCCGCACGGCCTGCACCGCCAGGTGGTTCAGGTCGTAGTACTTCCGCAAGGCATCTTCGATCTCGATGCGATACGTGGCCAGCTTGGGGGGGTCCAGAACCACCACGTCGTACTGGCGGCCATTGGCGAGCATCTGCCGCAGGTACGTGAACACGTCGGCGTACACGAAATCGACACGCATCTGGTTGAGATTGGCGTTTTCGCGCGCGATCGCGACGGCCGCTTCGTCCAGCTCGACGCCTGTCACCTCGCGCGCGCCGCCGAGCTTGGCGGCGCACAGCGAAAACCCGCCCGTGTAGCAGCACAAATCGAGCACCGTAGCCGCGCGGCACAGCTTGGCGAGCCGCAGCCGGTTGTCGCGCTGGTCGCAGAAAAAGCCGGTCTTGTGGCCCTGTTTCACATCCACGCGATACCGCAGGCCGTGCTCGCGAATCGTGAGTTGCGGCGGGGCACCGGGTGGCAGGGCATGCGGGGCCTGGAAGCCTTCCAGCCGCTCCACCCGCTGGTCGGCCCGCATCACGACGTGCCAGTTCGCGCCGGTCTTGCCCGGACGGTCGAGTGCCGCGGGCGGTCCGAGCAGCTCCGCGAGCAGACGTGCGAATTCCTCGCGGCGCTGAAAGATGCCGAGCGCGAAGAGCTCAAAGACCAGGTAGTCGGCGAACCGTTCGACGATCAGGCCGCTCAGTCCGTCGCCTTCCGCGTGGACCAGGCGGTAGGCGTCGGTCGCGGCGTCGAGGTCGAGTTGCCGCCGCAGCGCAACGGCCCGCTCCAGCCGAGCGCGCCAGAACGCCTCGTCCACCGGCGTGTCACCGGCGGCCAGCATCCGCACGACGATCTGCGAGCGCGGGTTGTAGAGCCCGCGGCCGAAAAGCTGGCCCGCCTTGTCGTAGACAGTGACGACGTCGCCCGGCCGCGCGGCGGGGTCCGCCTGCCGCACCATCTTGCGATAAACGAACGGGTGATTCGAGGCCGAGCGCAGTTGGACCCACGGGGACACAGCCTCCGCGCACGGCCCGACCACCGTCTGCGTCTCACGCCTGGGCATCGCCCATGATGATTGTGCGGTCGGGCAACCGCGGCAAGGGGCCGGCACCAGATGACAGCGGCACGCGGTTGGGTTATGGATACGCGGCCCGAGGTGGGGAGCATCGGCCTCCGGCCGGTGCGAGGTGCATGCTCGCATCGTTGATGCGGGTCGGTACGAGGAGACCGCATGAAGCCGCCCGTGGTCACCGTTTTCGGCAGCTCGCAGCCGTCGCCACTGAGTCCCGCCTACCAGGTCGCGTGCGAGTTGGGTCGTGCCATCGCCGTGGAAGGCTGGACGCTCTGCAACGGCGGCTACGGCGGGACGATGGAAGCGGCGGCGAAAGGGGCCGTGGAGGCGGGCGGGCACACCATCGGCGTCACCTGCACGGTGTTTGGCCGCGGCGGCCCGAACCGGTTCATCAAGCAAGAGGTGCCGACGTTTGACCTGCTGGCCCGTCTGAACACGCTCTGGCGCCTGGGAAACGCGCACGTCGTGTTGCCCGGCGGAACGGGCACGCTAGTAGAACTGGCCCTGGTCTGGGAGCTGGTAAACAAGCGCTTGATCCGCGGCTCGCGACCGTTGGTGCTCATGGGTAACCACTGGTCGCCGGTCGTTGAGTGCGTGCTGCGCGAGCAACCCGAGTCCCTGCGTCCCCCGGTTGCACAGACGGCCGGCGCGGTCGTCGACTTGCTCCGCGCGGCGCTAAGCAAGGCGGCCGCTGACGAGTCTTCGTCACCTGCCGCTTGACGATGGGTGCGGGGTTCGCGTAGGATCACCGCAACATATGGTGGTGCGTGCCACGCAGGCGACGCAGCGGTTCGGCGCGGAACCGTGTGGCTTGGTGGCCCGACCGATTCGCATTTCGCCATGATTGTGGATTGTCACACGCAGGTTTGGAACAACCACGCCCGCCCCGGGCGCGGCCCGTGGGCGGAAGCGCCGGCCGTGCATGCGGACGAGGCCCGGCATCTGGCGGCCATCGATCCGGTGGACCGTGCGATCGTTCTGGCGTTCAAGAGCGGGTATCTCCAGGCGGAAATCCCGAACCGCTTCGTGGCCGAGTACGTTCGGCGGCATGCCCCGAAGATGGTCGGCTTCGCGGGCGTGGACCCGACCGACCGCGACTGGCTCGAAGAACTGCGGATCGCGCAGGACGAGCTGGGGCTGAAGGGCGTCGTCATCTCGCCGGAGATGCAGAATTTCCATCCCGCCGACACGCGGGCGATGCGACTGTATGCGCAGTGCGCCCAACGCGGGATGCCCTTGCTGGTAGAGCAAAGTCACCGCAGTCCGGCCGCGAAGCTGGAATACGCCCAACCTGCGCTCCTCGACGAAGTGGCCCGCGAGTTCCCCAACCTGCGCATCGTGATCAGCCGGCTGGGCTATCCGTGGATTTCACAAACGGTGGTGCTGCTCGGCAAGCACCCGCAGGTGTTTGCGGATGTGGCCGGCCTGGTCTCACAGCCGTGGCTGAGCTACACGGCGCTGCTCGAGTGCTTCGAATATGGGGTGCTCGACAAGCTCCTGTTTGGCAGCGATTTTCCCTATCGTTCGCCGGCGGCGTGCATCGAGGCCCTGTATTCGCTGAACCAGTTTTCGCACGGCGGCAACCTGCGGCCCATTCCGCGGGAACACCTCCGCGGCATCGTCGAGCGGGATACGCTGAAACTGCTCGGCATCGCGACACCGGCGGTGAGCGGTCCGAACCTCAAACCGAAGGGGACGATCTTTGCACAGGATGATTGACGTGATGTCTGGGGCGCGTCTGCGGCTCGTGCTCTTGCTCAGCGGCACAGCCGCGCTGAGCACAGGCTGCCACACGGCCGCGGTGCGCTTCACGTCCTACGCCGATCCGTTCTTTCCCGAGCGCCGGGCGCTCAGTTTTCCGACCTGCGCCTATCGCACGGAAGTGGGCGGCGATCTGCTCATTGCCGCGCGGGTTGTGGACGGGACGGGCGACCAGGTGGCCGAGCATTTCCTGTGTGCGCACGTGTTCTGGCGACCGCAACCCGGCAAGACCTTCGCGGAAGAGACGATGACCGACGCGCTGCTGCGTTACGTCGTGTCCGACGCGACGGGCACGCGCGTGTACACGGGGACCGGCTTCGCCTACCCGGAGAAGACCTGGCTCGGGGGCCTGAAAGTGCAGCTTGAATCGGGTCGTCTCCGGCTGGAATCGCAGACCGGCGCTGGCGCGGACGAGCTCGGCGACATGCGGCTGGTGGGCTCGTTGGAACCCAAGCGCGACGCCGGCGCGGCGGCGAACCTGGCCCGTGCCGCCGACGTGCTCGCGGCCCGGTAGGGCGCCTGCCCCTCCCCATTGCACTTGCCTTGACCTCGGGCACGCAACTTCGTAGAGTGCAATCAGTTGCGGTAGTCGGGCCGACTCCCGTCGCACATCGGTCGACATTCGGCGGTGCGGTATGCGCGTGCCGTTGGTTTCCATGGACGTCGCGGAGTGCCAGTCATGTCAACGAAGAAACTGCGTTGGGTCATGCTCGCCAGTCTCGCAGTCGTGCCCGCGCTGGGGCAAACGGTCGGCCCCGGTTTCACGTACCAGGGACGGCTCATCCAGGCCGGCCAGCCGTACAACGGCAACGCCAATCTGGAGTTTCGACTGTTCGATGCGGCGGCCGGCGGGGCGCCGGTCGGCTTGCCTGTGTCCCTCCCCGGCGTGCCGGTTGTGGGCGGGCTGTTCACCGTCGAGCTGAACGCGGCCGCCGAGTTCGGCTCGACGGCCTTCGACGGCAACGCACGCTGGCTGGAAACGACGGTCAACGGTACGCCGCTGTCTCCCCGTCAGCCGCTCACGCCTGCGCCGTACGCGCATTACGCGCTGAAGGCGGCCAACGGCCACGCCCTGGACGCCGTTGATGGCAATCCGACCAATGCGCTGTTCGTCGATGCCGACGGACAGGTCGGCATCGGCACGACCAGCCCGGAGTGGAAGCTCCAGGTCGTTGGCGGCGTGCATGACGGGATCAAGGTCGCGGTCGCCGACGGCACGAACACCAGCGCCCAGGTTGTCCTGAGCGCGGGCCTGGAGCCACAGTACGGACAGGGTGCCATTTTCCAGCTTAACGCGCCTTCGAACACCATCGATCCGAGTGCCCTGTTTGTGCTGAACCGCACGAGCGGCCCGCTCGTCCTCGGGACCGGCAATCAGCGGTGTCTCGATGTCACCGCCGGCGGCAATGTCGGCGTCGGCACGACCATTCCCACGGCCCGCATCCACGGCAAGACGGACGGCCTGACCGTCTTGAACGCCGTGTACGGCGAAACCAGTACGCCTTCCGGAACGGGCGTGCTCGGGGAGTCGAAGCTCCTCACGGGCGACGCCGTGGGTGTGGCCGGTCGCTGCATCAGCGACGCGGGCATCGGCGTTGTCGGCCTCGCCAGCGCGGCAACCGGCACCACCTACGGGGCGCGGTTTCAGAGCAACAGCACCGGCGGTCGGGGTGTATACGGCTTGGCCAGCGCCTACACCGGTGTGACCTACGGCGTGTGGGGGCGCTCCGAGAGTTCGGACGGCTTGGGTGTCTTCGGCGAAGCCCCCGCCGCCAGCGGGATGACCTACGGCGTGTGGGGGGAGAGTTCGAGCACGGATGGCTGCGGCGCTTTCGGCGTCGCCCGCGCGACGACGGGGCGCAACCACGGCGGCCGCTTCGAGAGTTACAGCAACCAGGGCACCGGCTTGACGGGCTGGGCCGCGCAAACGAGCGGGTCTACCAAGGGTGTCTTTGGGCAGAGCGACAGCACCACCGGAATCGGCGTGGAGGGCTACGCCGCCGCCTGGTCCGGCCTCAACTACGGCGGCTATTTCAGCAGCAACAGCCCGGAGGGCGTCGCTGTGTACGGGACCGTCAGCACCGGGCAAACCAGCGTCGGCGTCAAAGGCGAGAGCGGCGCCCAGCATGGCACCGGCGTGCTGGGCGTCGCCAACAACGGCAGCAACGCGTTCGGCATCTGGGGCCAGAGCACGTCCGGCTACGCGGGCTTCTTCGACGGGAACGTGGACGTCGTCGGCACTCTGTCGAAGTCCGGCGGGTCATTCAAGATCGATCATCCGCTCGATCCCGCGAACAAGTACCTCTGCCACTCCTTCGTCGAATCGCCGGACATGCTGAACATCTACAACGGTAACGTGGTCACGGACGACCGCGGCTATGTGACCGTCGAGCTGCCGGAGTGGTTCGAGGCCCTCAACCGCGACTTCCGCTACCAGCTCACCGTGATCGACGCCGCGGACCGCGACGAGTGGGTCTTCGCCAAAGTCGTCCGTGAGATCGCCGACCGCCGCTTCACGATCCGCACCAGCCGGCCGCAGACGAAGGTCTCCTGGCAGGTGACCGGTGTGCGGCAGGATGCGTGGGCTGAGGCGAACCGCATTGCGGTTGAACAGGAAAAGCCCGCGCCGGAGCGCGGGTATTACCTCCACCCCGAGGTCTACCGGCTCGGCCCCGACCGCGGCACGGTCGCGGCCAAGCAGGCGCGGGCGCCTCGCCGGCCGCACGCCGTGACGGCGGCCGCCGCTGCGGCGACCGAGGACTAGTCGCAACATGCTCGCGCCGCTCGCCCACTGGGCGCCTCGCGGTGCGTGCTGGCACGATACGTTCGCGCTGGCCGAGACAATGGCGGCCAACGTGGTCCGGCACTGCCAGGCGACGCCGGGTGTTGAGGTCCGCTGTTTCCACGACTTCCTGGAGTTCGCCGAGGCCGTTGGGGCCATCGGGCGCCGCGTTCAGCTTGTGCATTGCGCTGCGCGGCGGGCTCAATCGACCAAGGCCGCGCCGATCTTGTCCACGAGCGTTGAAGCGGTATAGGGCTTGTGGACAAACCCCGCCAGCGGGGCGCCGGCGAAATGGGTTGCTGCTTCCTGTTCGCTGTAGCCGGTGCTGAGCACGATCTTCACGTCCGGCCGCTCGGCCCGCAGAGCCGCGAACACCGCTTCTCCGTTCAGACCGGGCATGTTCATGTCCAGCAGAACCACGTCCACCGCGTCACCTTGCCGGCGAAACACCTCCAGCCCGCGGGCCCCGTCCGGGGCCGTCAGCACGGTGATCCCCCGACTGCTCAGCACGGCCTCGACGACGTCGAGAATCTCCTCTTCGTCATCGATGACCAGGACGGTCGCGCCGCGGGGCAACCCCGGTCCGCGCCGCGCATCCAGGCTGGGCTTGACCTTACCGGCCGCCGCGGGGAAGAACACGCGGAACACCGAGCCCGTGCCGGCCGTGCTGCTGACGGTGATCGCCCCGTGGTGCGCCTTGACAATGCCCAGAATCGCCGACAGCCCCAGGCCGCGCCCGGCGAACTTCGTGGTGAAAAACGGGTCAAAGATGCGGCTGACGATCTCCGGCGACATGCCGCAGCCTGTGTCGCGCACCTCGACGCACACGTATGGACCCGGCTTGAGGTGGTCCTGTGAGAACTCCTGCGCAACTCGCGCGGCGTCGAGCTCCTCGGTCCACAGCGATACCGTCACCTGGCCCACGCCCGTCCCGATCGCCTCCGCCGCGTTGATCAGCAGGTTCATAATCACCTGCTGGACCTGGCTGCTGTCCGCAAGGATGAGCGGCAGATCCTCAGTCACCTGCATGCGCAACGCGACGGTTTTCGGAACGCCCGCCGTCGCGAATTCGGCCATCTCCCGCACGAGCGCGCCCAGGTCGAGGACGTTCATCTCGCAGCTCGCCCGCCCGGCATAGGCAAGCATGCGCTGCGTCAACTCGGTGGCCCGCTGGCCCGCCGTGACGACACGGCCCAGCAGCTTCTGGAGTTGCGAATCGGCGGGCACCTGCTCGGCGGCCAGCGAGGCGTTCCCCAGAATCCCGACCAGCAGGTTGTTGAAGTCGTGGGCGACGCCGCCGGCCAACACGCCGAGGCTCTCGAGCTTCTGCGACTGGCGGAGCTGCGCCTCGAGCTGCTCACGCTCGGACACGTCGCGCACCAGCGTCGCGATCCCGTGGACCCCGCCGAGCGCATCTGGCAGTACCGTGTTGTACCACTCGCAGCGGATCTTCTCGCCGTCGTGGCGGCGATTGACGAGCAGGTCGCCGCTGGCGACGTCGCCGGCCAGGAGGGCCTGGCACATCTGGCCGAAGGCGTCGCGGCCGTCGGCGGGGACGATCAACTCGGTGGCAGGGCGGCCGAAGGCCTCGTCGGCGGTGTAACCGAAGATCGCCTCCGCGGCCGGGTTCCACTCCAGCACACGAAAGTCCTTGGACCAGACGATGTACCCGAGCGGCATACGCGCCACGAGCGACTCGAAGCGGGCATGCGCGGCTCGCAGACGCTCCTCGGCCTGCCGGCGCTCGCTCACGTCCGCCGACGTTCCGGTGAAGCCGACGACCCGCCCGTTTTCGCAGATCGGGATCGCGTTCACGCTCAAAGAAGCGAGCGTACCGTCCTTGCGGACGTGCTCGGTTTCGAAGCGCAGCCGCGGCTTACCGGCCCGCAGCTCGTCCAACACCTGTGCCGCGCGCGCGCGCCGCTCCGGCGGCACAAAGTCCAGCAGCGGCCGTCCGAGCATCTCATCCGGCTCGTACCCACAGATGGTGCGGGCGGCGTTGTTCACGAACGTCCAACGGCCCTCGAGGTCGAGCGACCAGATCAGGTCGCGCGACATCTCCACCAGGGTGCGGTATTCCGCCTCGCTCTCCCGCAGGGCCTGCTCCGCGCGGAGGCGCTCCGTCACGTCGCGTGCGAAACCCACCAGCAGCTTGGCGTCGCCGTCCCGTATCGCCATCACGCAGCTTTCGAGCTGCACGAGGTGCCCGTGCTTGTGACGGTGCGCGGTGGCGAAATGGTGCAGCCCCGTCCGCCAGTACGTGGCGCTCGCGATGTCCGGGACAGGCTGGCTGACCTCCAGGTCGGTCATCTTCAGGTCGCGCAGCTCGGCCGCGCTGTACCCGGTCATCCGGCAAAAGGCGTCGTTGACCTCGCGAAAGCGGTAGTCCTCCCCGAGCACGAAGAAGCCGTCCATCGCGTGTTGGAGGATGGCACGGTTGCGGCCCGCCAGGCGCTGGAGAGCTTCAAGTTGCTTGGTTTGTTCCGCCCGGGCCGCTTGTTCATGCGCCGCCGCTGTCCGGGCCGCACGCAGGCGACGTGC
>CAYMXT010000099.1:0-14413 GCA_964394415.1 uncultured Planctomycetales bacterium | reverse complement strand
GCCCCAAGTCACGGCCGGAGAATCACTTACCCTCTTTTGGCCTTGGGAACTTCGGGCTATAGTATGCACGATGCCGGAACTTCCCGAAGTCGAGACGATCGTGCGCCGCTGCCGGCCGCACCTGGAAGGCCGGCGTATTTGTGCCTTTACGTCACAATGGCCCAGGAACGCATCGCCGAGCGCGGCCCGCGTGCGTCGCGGCGTCGTCGGCCGGACGGTGACGCAGCTCAGCCGCCGGGCGAAGTTCGTCGTCTTCGACCTGAACGACGGCGGCCACCTGCTCCTACACCTGCGTATGAGCGGGCGACTGGAATGGGCCGACGAACCCGGCTTCCGACCGCAGCACGTCCGTGCCCATTGGGACCTGGACGACGGCCGCAGGCTGCTCTTCTGCGACGCCCGCAAGTTCGGCCGCATCGTCTACACCCGCGATCTCGCGGCTGCGACCGCGCCGCTGGGCCCGGAGCCGCTGGCGCGCGAATTCACGCCGCGCGCGCTGGGTCAAATTCTGCGCCGGCGCCGGCGCCAGCTCAAACCGCTGCTGCTCGACCAGACGGCCATCGCCGGGCTGGGCAACATCTACACCGACGAAGCCCTGTACGCGGCCGGCCTGCACCCCCTGACCCGCGCGGACACGCTAAGCGACGCGCAGGTGCGGCGCCTGCACGGCGCGATTCGGCGGGTGCTGCGACTGGCGATACGCCACAAGGGCACGACGTTTGACTGGGTCTATCCGGAAGGCCGAATGCAACGCTGGCTGCGCGTCTACGGTCGCACGGGCGAGCCCTGCCGCGGCTGCGGCACGCCGATCGTCGCCTTGCGGGTCGGACAGCGCGGCACACACGTATGCCCGCGCTGCCAGCCGCGCAGTGGCGCGCGGGCCTGATGGCTGAGGGTTGACCGCTGCTCATGTGCGGCATTGCCGGCATTCTCGCGCTCACGCCCGACGCCCGCGTCGAACCCGGCTTGCTGCGCACGATGGCGGGGCAGCTTGTCCACCGCGGCCCCGACGACGAGGGCTACTACGTCGATCCGCAGGCCCGCTGCGGCCTCGGTTTTCGCCGACTGTCGATCATCGACGTCGCGGGCGGGCACCAGCCGCTCTCGAATGAGGACGGCACCATCTGGGTGATCTTCAACGGCGAAATCTACAACTTCCGCGACCTGCGGGCCGAGCTCCAGCAGCGCGGACACACCTTCCGCACGCAGACCGACACCGAGGTCATCGTCCACCTGTACGAAGAGCACGGGGAGCGGTGTTGCGAGCACCTCGCGGGCATGTTCGCGCTTGCGCTCTGGGACGAGCGTGCGGGCCGGCTGCTGCTGGCACGCGACCGGTTTGGCAAGAAGCCGCTCATCTACGCCGAGCACAATGGCTGCCTGTTCTTCGCGAGCGAAGCGAAGGCCATTCTCGCGGCGCCCGGCGTGCCACGCGAGCTGGACCCGTGGTCGCTGCACCGCTACCTGATCCTCCAATACGTGCCCGCGCCGCATTCGATCTACCGCGGGTTTCACAAGCTGCCGCCGGGGCACTTTCTCGACCTCACCGGTCCGTCGAGGGCCGACGCTACGCCGGCGCCGCGACCGTACTGGCAGCTCGCGCCCGCCCCGTTCACGGGCAGCTACGCCGACGCCCGCGCGCGGCTCGGCGAGTTGCTGACCAAGGCGGTCGAACGCCGCCTCATCGCTGACGTGCCGCTGGGGGCGTTCCTCTCCGGCGGTCTCGACTCGTCCGTCGTCGTCGCCTTGATGCGGCAACTCGGCGTGTCGCCGCTGCGCACGTTTTCCATCGGCTTCCCCGACCCGCGCTACGACGAGACACGCTACGCCCGCGCCGTCGCCCAGGCGTTTCACACCGAGCACCACGAGCACCTCGTCACGCCGCGGGCCCACGAAATCCTGCCCACGCTGGCCCACCACTACGACGAGCCGTTCGCTGATTCGTCGGCCATTCCGACGTACTACGTCTCGCGCTGGGCGCGGCAGGCCGTGACCGTCGCGCTGACCGGCGACGGCGGCGACGAGGCTTTCGCGGGGTACGATCGCTACCGCGCCGCCCAGCTCGCCGCACGCCTGGATTGCATTCCCAGGGTGTTGCGGCGGATGATCGCGCGGAGCGCAGTGCTTCTGCCGCACGCCCGCCCGCGCACGTGGACCAACCGGCTGAACCGGTTTGCGACCGCCCTCGCGGCGTCGCCGGCACTGCGGTACCTGGCGTGGGTGAACGTCTTTCCGCCGGCGTTGCTCGGCGCGGGGTATCGCGAAGACTTCGCCGCCCGGCTGGATTTCGATGAACCTCTGCGGTGGTTTGACGACCTGTACTGTCGAACAGAAGGCACCGCGGCCGAGCAAGCCAACCGCGCGGACATCGCCAGCTACCTGCCCGACGACCTGCTGGTGAAGGTGGACCTGGCGTCGATGGCGTGCAGCCTCGAATGCCGCGCGCCGCTGCTCGATCACGAGCTCGTCGAGTTCGCGTGCTCATTGCCGATTGCCTGGCGCCTCGGACGCGGCGCGGGCAAACGCATTCTCCGCGACTGGGCGCACGACCGCCTGCCGGCGGAGGTGCTGAATCGGCCGAAGATGGGCTTCGGCGTGCCCGTCGGGGCGTGGTTCCGCGCGGAGTTGCAGGATCTCCTGCGCGACCGTCTGCTCAGTTCGCACGCCCTCTGCGGCCGCATCTTCCGCCCGGAATGGTTGCGCGGCCTGGTCGAGGCCCACATTTCCGGACGCGCAAACTACGAGCACCCCCTCTGGGCACTGCTGATGCTCGAACTCTGGCGCGAACGCTGGCAACCGGCATTGGGAGCATGAGCCTCCGGCCCGTGTCCGTGACAACGCGCACGGGCCGGAGGCCCAGGCTCCTCCGCCCTCACCCGGTCGCGCGAACCACCCGATATAACCAGCGGATAACCGCGCCTGTGTCCTCCGCTACCGCGATGAACGCCGACACGCTCGACGCCGAGGCCATTCTGCGAGCCGCCGACCACCCGGCCCCGCAGCCGACCTTCGACGGTCCGGTGGCCCGCGCGCCGGCGCGGCCCGCGCCGGATCCGCACTCCGGGCGGTCCCCCGCGACTCCGAGCCTCGCGCGGCTCTTGCGCCTGCGCGTGCCCGTCGTCGTCCGTCTGGCACAGCGCACCATGCCGATCTCCGCGATCCGCGACCTGGCGGTCAGTGCCGTCATCGAATTCGTCAAGGCCGTGGACGAGCCGCTCGAGCTGCTGATCAACAACCACCCAATTGGGCGCGGCGTCTGCGTCAAGGTCGGGGAGAACTTCGGGCTGAAACTCACGGAAATCTGCGACCGGCGGCAACGCGTGCTGTCCCTGGTGGAATAGGATTACGCCCGCCCGTCGCCACGGGGAGCATCGGCGTCTCACCAGTGCGCACCGGCTGGAAGCCGATGCTCCCCTTTCACCGGCGTCGGGGGTGCCGTCCAGGCCACATCCCGCCCGTCCGCGGACCACTGGGAATTGTCACCCTCGAAGCCGATGCTGCCGTCGGCATTCGCTTTGTATCCGAGCTGCGCGAGGATGTGGCTGCTGGCATGCCCGTCGAGCCACAAGACGTTCGCGGCGCCGCGGTGTCGGGTGTCCACCGCGGTGCGGAAACCGGGGAAACCCGCCATCTCGCCATGGACGGGATCAACGCGCGGCGGGTCGAGATTGAACCCCTCGTTGCCCAGGTGGTCTTCGCCGTCCGGCCCGCCGTGGAGTGGGTCGTTCGTGTACAACTGTCGGGCGTCGGGCGGAAACGACGCCGCGGTACCCAGCGCGTCGGCGACCGCAACGACGCGGCCCGGCGCGCGGATGCGGGTGTACTGGACCGGCCAGTTCTTGTACGAGGTCTCGTTGGTCGCCAGGAGGCGCGAGTTACCTAGGAACTGGTAATTGTACCCGTAGCACGCGTTGCGTTCGTCGGTCCACTCCGGGACGTTGGGGCAGACGTAGACGGGGTACGAGTAGTTCTGCCGATCGCCCTGTTGGCCGTGCATATCGAAGTAATCTCGGCAGGGGGCGGGGTCGTCGAACGGCGGCGCCCCGACCGCGCCGCTCATCATTGCCAGGAACGTCGGGCGATACTTGTGGCGGCCGTAGATGACCGCATACGGGTCGCACGGCTCGCCCGTGTAGCGGGGCAACCGCCCCGGCGGCAAGACGTCGCGGTTGTCGTTGCAGTAGATCGTGAGGCCCTGCCCAAGCACCCGCAGATGCGACAGGCACACGCCGGCCCGGGCCTGCTGGCGTGCGGCGGAGAGCGCCGGCAAAAGGACGCTTACCAGCAGTCCGATAATTGCAACAACGACAAGCAACTCGATGAGCGTAAAGCCCGAACGGCGGGGTTTGAACCTGCTGCCAATCCAAGTCGCGCCAGATCGGGCGGAGCCCCCGAACCAGCGGACGGGCTCTAGCGCACGCGACGTAACTCGCGGCTGCATCCACACCGTCTTCGCGCGAGGGTGATGATTGCCCGGGGTGTGAGGAACCGTCTGAGCGGCCGCCTGTTGTGCCACATCGGGTAGTTTGGGGAACAAGCGCCGTGAGATCAACGGTTTGGGATCGACAACTCCGCGCGGCACAGGAGTAACGCGAATTGCGCCACGTCGTCGTTGTTTACCGTACCGTCGAGATTGCAGTCCCCGTTGAGCCAGTTGCACTCAGGATAGGACGCGGCGTAAACGTCCTGGCCTTCCAGGGCCAGCAGAAACGGTGCGACATCGCTGTCCTCGACCGCCCCATCGCAGTTCAGGTCGCCCAGCCGTTGCCCGGGTGCGTTCCAGCAGGTACAGCCGCCGTCGCCACGGGCGAGCGCCAAGTCCGCGTTCGACACCCAGCCGTCCTTGTCGAGGTCCGCGTCTGGGGGAAACAGCGGGTTGCCGGCCGAAAGCCCGAGTCGGCCCTCGATCGTCGTGAAGTCGAGACAGTCGGTGCGCCCGTCGCGGTTCACGTCCCCAAGGCAACTATTCTCCCAGATGGCCAGCTTGATCGTGCGGGGCGAGTCCGGCGGGCTGTCTCCGCCCCACGAAGCCGCAAAGCCGGCCACGACCTCAGGGAGTGCATTCCCCCGCAGATCGGCCACCACCAGGTTGTGCGGCCGCAAAATGCCGTTACCGTTCTGGACCTGCAAGCCGGTGCTGTCGAACGGGGTCTCGCTGACGAGCTGCCATTCGCTCCCGTCCGCGCTGCTCAAGGTCAGCTCGAGTTGGTTCCAGTCGTCCACCGTGCCGCGTTTCTGCTTGGTCACCAAGTCCGGGTCGCCATCGCCGTCCACGTCGGCAATCGCCCCCGCCATGCCGCGCCCGCTGCCCAGTCCGGAATAGCCCGTCACCGACGCGCCGAATTCGAACCCGACGCCGTCGCAGAGCGGGGCCCAGTACTGCATGGTTGTTCCATCGATGTCCGTCAGTACGAGCCCCTGCGCGCAACCGGTCGACGTTGGGATGGCGACCACGTCCGCGCAGAAGACGCTCGGGAACGTGTTCAGTACGTTAAAGCGCCCGTTGTTAGGGTTGAAACCATACCACAGCGCGAACACCGGGCGGTCGCCCATGGCCAAATCGTGGTCCGTCGCCGTGAAAACCAGGTCCGCGCGCTCATCGCCGTCAAAATCGCCAACGGCCAGCGCCCGGGTCCATTGGTAGATCAGGTCGCTCCCGAAACCTATCCAGTCGATCGCCCGGTACATGTCCTCCACCCCGCGCGTCGTCCGCCAGAAGTGCAACATGTCGCCGTCGGGGTACTGGATCGGGTCGATCAGGCACACGAGGTCGTCACGACCATCACCGTCGAAATCCGCGGCGCACATCTCCGGCGGCGACGTGTAGTTCCCCGGCGAGTTGAACCCGAACGGGAACCGCAGGTACGGCAGGAACACCTCGTCGCCAAGGTTCTCGATGAAGTAGAGCTCGTCTCCGTAGAACGCGGCGACCGCCAAGTCCCGGTCCCCATCGCCGTCAAAGTCTCCGGCGGCCAGCGATGCCGTGCCGTAACGAAAGACCGACATCGCCGGCGACGAGCTGTTATACACATAAAGATGGACAACGCGGGATAGACGGAAACCGGCGCCTTCGCCGATGAAGATCGAGACACAGCGTTGATTGGCGGCCGGCAGATCGTTGTCGGTTGTGTACCACGCAATCGCAAGGTCACGCCGCCCGTCACCGCTCAAATCCTCGGCGCACACACCGGTGATTGTCGCGATGTCGACCTCGGCGCCGACGCTACAAACGTGGAGCACATCAGGCTGCGGCTTGAGCAATAACGGCACTTGCCGCGCGCCGCCCAACGCCACGCCCCCCCCCAGCAGGAATGCCCCCAACACACCCACGAGCTCGCTCAAACGTATCGAACAACTCGGGAGACGCATACGTCGGGTCATCGCTCTCCAGGCGCACTGCACATACAGTGGCCGCGCCCCCTGGATTAAGCTGCCAACGCCTCACGCTACCAGGCCGCAGCCCCAACCCGCGACGACCTTCAGAGCTTCTCTCTCCGGCGCACTCACTCGGATGGGCTATGCCGGCCCATACGAGACTTCCTCATGTGCTGTGTAACAAAACGAACGGGGCAGGTCAAGAGCACCTGCCCCGCAGCTTCGATTTCCTGCTCACATCGGCTTCTAACGTCGCCGGACCAAGAGCAACCCGAGCGCGACGAGGCTCAACCCCGCCGGCTCCGGCAGAATGCGATAACTGGTCGTTCCACTGGCCGAATCCTGCGCGGTCAGTGTGAAGCCAAGCCCGGCGCTCATGTCCGAGACAGCGACGTTGATCGACTGATACCCGCTGCCGCTGGGATACGACTGGCCGCCGGAGCCACTGCCGCCGGGACCGGCCGAGACCATATTCACCAACGTTGAAAACGCGGTTCCGCCGGAATACCACCCGTTGTAATGGGCGCGATAAGCACCAATGCCGGTCTGTCCGACCGCCAGCAGCGTCGCACCGTTGCCATTCTCGTCGGTGATGCCCAGCGAGGCCGTGGCACGCCCGCCGCCGGTAGGCGATTGAAGCATGTTTGGATCAAGCGTCGTCGAGAACGTAATCAACCCGGAACGGATCGAAAACTGCGTCTCGCTCCCCCCGGCATGAACGGCGAAGCCCAGGTTTATACGATAGGGCTTGTCCGGCGTCGGGTCGATCATCAGGCTCATCGTCGCGCTGTCGAGCTCCGCGATCGTGTCACCCGCTCCGCTCAGAATCTCGGTGTACCCCTTGTTCCAATCCCAGGCGTTCGTGGACGAGTTGTACACTAGTTCATTCGCGTAGAACTCGAGGAACCCACTTCCATCCGCGTTGGACGCCTCAATGCGGAAGACCGAATTCGAAACCGTGCCGGCCGTAGCCCAGCCGGCCATTCCAACAGCCAAGCCAAGAGCAATCAACAAACGAGCTCGTACGAACTGCGGAACCATCCTTCAACCCTCTCACAGTACTCGCGGCAAGCCGCGCAGTCGACCCAGAAGCTCCACTTCTTCTCACCTACCCAGCCCGGCCCACGCCGGGCCGCAACGGGATGCCGCGGAGCGTCGTGCGCCGCCACCCACCGGGTCCTCTCACGCACACTACCGACACGCCGCAGCGCTTCAACCAGTCCTCAATCCGCTCTTTCGTTACCGACGACGCAGCAGGCCGGCGCCCGCGACCAACAGAATCAGTCCGCACGGCTCCGGAATGATCTCGTAGTTGGAGGTCCCGCTCGCCAGGTCGTTCGCTGAAAGGCTGAACGCGATCTGCGAACTCATGTCGTAGGCAGGACCGGCGATGGCTGCATAAGCGCCGCCGCCCGGATACTCTTCCGACAGGTCCGCGGTCCCGGAAACCGGGGCGACAACCTGCTGGATCAACTGCGTGAATTCCGTCCCAGCCGGTACAAAGCCGTTGTACTGCGCCAAGTAAGACTCGCCGCCCAGCCCGGTGAGCGTCGCGCCGCCCTCGTCGTCGCCATCCGTCACCGTGAACGCGGCACTGGCGCGCCCCGACGGATGCGCGATGGACGGGAACGACAGCAACGACGACTTGATCGTGAAGTTAGTCATGGCCGGTCCCGCCGTCACGGCGAAGCTCAGATTGACCTGCGGGTCCGCGATGTACGACGCGTCCGCGTCCGTGATCGTCGCGATCAGGGATCCGTTCGACGGGTCGCGGATCTCGACGGGCTGGGCGAGCGACCACTCATACAGATAGCCGTCGATAACCCAATGCCCCTGAGCGATGCTGACCGTGTAGCTGCCCTGCCCCGCAGCGCTCGTCGCCTCGACAGAGAAGACGGTATTGGTCAGTCCCGCGAACGCCGCCGGCGCGACAGCGGCCGCAAGGACCAGCGCGATACCCGCCAACATTCCCCGCACGTTCCACTTGCTCGATGACACCATTCTCTCAACCTCCACTTATACCGCCTGTCTCGCAGCGAGAGGCGAACAATCGACCCAGGTGGCGGCCCTCCTCACAGGCCTTCCTTCTCCACACTGGTCGCCATAGTAAGCCGCTGCCGATCGGCAGTCAATCAAAATCTGAGATATTCCGAGCCTTCCGGCCACATTTCGATAATAAAGTGCTCCGTCCGTTATGGGACTATGGCGAAGCCGCTTCGCAACGCACCTCTCACGCCCTGGCATCCGGTCCACTCGAAGCAGCCGCCGCCTGAACACCATCGTCCCGCACGCCGCCGTTCCACAACACCAGCGCCCCATTTCGCCGCCACATCCACGGCTTCGCACGCGCGCCCGCAGTCCCCTCGAAAGCCCCGTGCAGCTCGGCGTCGCGCATGTGCATTAACGACAACAGGTTAGCTCGCTCCGGCAGAATGTCAGCCAGCAAGTCCGCGTTCGTCCCAAACGGCGCGCGGGCGTTGTAGGGACAAACCTGCTGACAGACGTCACAGCCGAACACGTGGTCGCCCATCCCGGTCCAGAGCTTGCGGTCGATCGCTTCCCGGTGCTCGATCGTCAGGTACGAAACGCAGCGCGTCGCGTCGAGGCGACCGGGGCTCAGCAGCGCCCCCGTTGGGCAAGCATCCAGGCACCGCCGACATGTTCCGCAGCGCTCCGCGACCGGCTCGTCCGCGCACAAATCCAGCGATGTAATCAGCTCTCCAAGCAGCAAGTATGAGCCGAACTCAGCGTTCAGCAGGCAGGTATTGCGCCCGATCCACCCCAGACCGGCCCGCGCCGCCAGCTCACGCTCCAACACCGGCGCACTATCAACGCAGATGCGGCTGGCGAACGGCTCGCCGAGGTCCACGGTCAACCGTGCGACAAGCCGCCGCAGCATCTTGCGAATGACCTTGTGGTAGTCCCGTCCGCGCGCGTACTGGGCAATCCGTCCTTCCGCCGCTTGGCTCGCCCGCACCGCGTCGCGCGCCGCAAGCTCCGACGGCCGGACATACCCGTCCGCCCTCCGGTAGTTCACGGCCACGCAGATCACCGAAACCGCGCCCGGCAGGAGTCGTCGCGGGTCGTCGCGGCAGTCCACGTTGCGGGCCAGGTAGCTCATCGTCCCCGCATACCCCGCCGCGAGCCATTCCCTATAATACTCGATCCCGGGCAGCGGCGCGGCTGGCGCGACCCCGACCTGGTCGAACCCGACTTCCCGGGCGAGCCGCTTCGCGAGCTGTGTTTTCGCGTCGGGCGTCATTGGCGACGATGATACCAGCGAGCCTGGCGGCGGTACGACGAATCCTATGCCTTACGCGGCCCCCGAGCCGACGCGGAGTGCGTTCATGTTCAACTACGACTGGTTTCACGGCCCCGGGCTACGCCGCCAGATCGAGGAGGCCAAACGCCGCTGCGCTCTGCGGAAGTTCCCGGACGCGTTGAAACCGGGCGACCGCCCCGCCGACTTGCAGGCGTACATTGATGCCCTCGAAACGCGCATCATCCTGTACCTGAAGGACGGACTGAGCTACGAGATGCGCGAGAACGTCGACATCGGCGTGAGCAGCGCCCTGGCATTTGAATGCGTCCCCGTGGATGAGAATTATCAGGTCGGCGCCTACGTGATCGTGGTGCCGTTTGAGGACATCGCCCGGGTCGAGGTCTTCGCGGTCCACCCGGACGACAAACCCGCCGAGAACCTGCGCATTCCGGGTTTCCGGAGCGGCGCCAACGAACCGCGCGATTGACCCCGCGCCTTGCATGGGACTTCCGGCCATGAATCGTGGGTCATTGCTGGCGCTGGCACTCGTGGCGCCCCTCGTTGGTTGCGTGGAACCGTTCGGCGAGCAGGCCAAGCACGGTATCACCTTCTACTGCCCCGGCGTCGCCAACGTGGACATGGGCGACCAGGGTCTGCGCGCCGGTCTGGAGAAGGCCGGTTACAAGGGCCAGGTCGCCCGCGTCACCTGGTCGCTCACGTTCAACCCGGCTCTCGATCAGACCGTCCGCCTCATCGCGGAACAGGGCGGCAAACGCCTCGCCGGCTACATCCAGGAGTACATGGACAAGTACCCCGGCCGCGAGGTGAACGTGGTTGGCCTGTCCGCGGGCACAGGCGTCGCCGTCTGGGCCCTCGAAGCACTCAAGCCGAAGTATCAGGTCAACAACGTCGTCTTGATCTCATCGAGCCTCTGGCACCAGTACGACGTCACCCGCGCGCTCCAGAACGTGCGCGGCAAGGTCTACAACTACTTCTCGCCGACCGACGCCGTCCTCGCCGGGCCCATGAAGGTTTTCGGCACGATCGACGGCGTGTTCTTCGAAGACGCCGCCGGGGCCGTCGGCCTGCGCGTCCCGCCGGGCGCGGAGCACAAGATCGAGAACATCGAGTGGCGGGCGGAATTCGAGCAGTATGGCTACTACGGCGGCCACGGCGACGGTACCAGCGCCGCGTTTGTCGAAGCCGAGATCGCCCCCCACCTCGTCAGGTCGGCCGCCGTTGCACAGCGGCGTGCAGCGCTGGCCAGGCAGACGGCGACAGCTCTTCCGGCCGGGCGTCAGGACTGACGCCGGCTCGGCGGAACGCCGCCTGCACCTCAAGCTCATTCCAATCGCGGAACAGCCGCCTCAGCCGCTTGCGCCGCTGCTGAAACGCTGTTTGCACGAATGTCGCCAACTCCGCGTAGTATCGCTTCGCCTCAGCGTCTGTGACCGAAGCGCCGCCGTGGAGCCCAGACGATCCGTCTGTGCCGCGCGCATCAGAGCCGCGAAGCGTTAGCGAGCCATCAGAGCCGCGAAGCGTTAGCGAGCCATCCGAGCCGCGAAGCGTTAGCGAGCCATCCGAGCCGCGAAGCGTGAGCGAGCTATCCGAGCCGCGAAGCGTTAGCGAGCGCGATTCCCGGTCCACGGCTCGCGGCCGAATCGTCACCATCGCCGACTCCACCTGCGGCCGCGGCCAGAACACGGTCGGCGGCAGAATCGCGTGCGCCGTTACGTCCGCCATGAGTTGCACCATCACCGACGCCGTCCCGTACGCCTCCGTCCGCGGCGCGGCGACCAGCCGTTCGGCCACCTCCTTCTGAATCGTGCAAGTCAGGCGTTCGAACGCCGGCGTCGCGAGCAGCAGATCCATCAGCAACGGCGTCGCGATCTGATACGGCAGGTTTGCGACCAACTTGTACGCCCCGCCCGCGCCGGGCGGTAACCGGGGAGCATCGGCCTCCGGCCGGTGCGGGGATCGGGCCTGCTCCAACGCGTGCAGCACCAGCGGATTCACGCGGTGTTTGCCGGCCAGTGCATCTCCCTGCACGAGCGTGAAACGCTGGTTTGTGCCCAGGCGCTCGCGCAGGATTGCTTGGAACCCCCGGTCAATCTCGACCGCGACCACGCGCACGCCCGCGTCGAGCAGCAGCTCGGTCAGCGACCCCGTCCCCGGCCCGACCTCCAACACGACGTCGCCCGGCGACAACTCCGCCGCCGCGACCAGCTTTCGCATCAGATTCAGGTCGATGAGGAAGTTCTGCCCGAAGCGGTGCTGCGGACTGAGCCCCGCGGCGGCGAGCAGGGCACGGATTTCGCTGAGCGTCTGACCGGGCATCGGGTAACAGGTTACGACCTGTCAACAGAACCCGCCACGCAAGAGGCGAACCGCGTGGCCCCAGATTGGCGCAGGTGGTTCGAGGATAGCGCTCGGGAAAGAACGCCATCCGTGGGCGTGGTATCGAGGTAGTCTGAAATCTTGTGGAAATTGAGGACGCGGGGCATCCTGCTGGTGCGTTTAAAGTACCTTGTTGGTGCGCGGTTACGAACGTGCTTTCGTGCGCGGTTGCGGCGTGCTGTAAGTGCCATGAGTTTCTTGAGCATCTAGGCACCCTACCCGATCTACCGCCGGCCGCTGTTGTGGGGCGCTCGGCCCGGCGCGTGTCTGACCACGCGCCGGGACCGAGCCAACGTCTCCCGTCAGGAGTATCCTCATCGCGCCACGGCGTTGACGAAAATACGGTTTCGCCGCGGACGGTGAACGCCCGCCGGTCTTTCAGGTCAGCGCCCACGGGGGCGAAGCGAATGTAGTAGCTACCGCTGAGCACATGGCGCTCGTCGCCGGGTGGCATGGTCCAGCCGTGCCGCGCGGCCTCAGCCGTCAGGTGGGCTATGACCGCCTGCGCCCAGACGTGGTACTCGGCCTTCCGTGGCCAGTCCCGGCCGGTCATCGTCGCCCCCTGGTAACGAAACCCCGGCTGACGATAGCGCCGCTGGGGGTTTTGGTTCCGTTACCACATGGGGTCATCGGGATGGTGCGGGTCATCGCTTCGCCCCTGCGTCCACGGCCGAGCGGACCAAGGCGACCAGCCCGGCCCGGATCATCTTGGGCAGCGTCGGCCAGCGGTCCACAATCAGGGCAAGGTCGGGATCGGCCGAAGCGGCTTCCGGCAAACGGGTACAACCAGGAGTACAACAGCCCCCGAGCGCGGAATCGTAAGTGCTTGTGGGGTCAGCTACTTGCGATTCGCAGGTCTCCGGTTCGACCCCGGACGCCGGCAGTCTTGCACGCCGCGGCACGCCGTAGCTAACTCCTGCGTTCCGTTCAAGTTACCGTCACTCAGCCGCGCCGTGCCGGAAGCGTCAGGATTGCGGCCCATTGCCACGTTTTGAACCGCTTTGCGACAAGTTCCGCCAAGTAAAGCGCCAAGCGCCGTAGACGCTTCTGTCGACTTCGCCGCCGTGGCCGGCGCCCGACGGCTCCCGTCACAGCGGCGCCCCGGGGCGTGGGCACGATTCAGCTCACGGCCAACGGCGTTGTCGGGACAATCGCGGCGCTGAAGCTGAGCGGCAGCCTAGCCACGCTGGATGTCGTGGCGGCCGCTGCCGGGGCGCGGCTCAGGCGTGCAGCTCGACGATGTCCCGGTCGCACAAGACGTGGTCGAGATGGACGTTTTGACCGTCCATCACGCCATGACCCCACACGCGGGCCGCACGCATGCGGTGCTCCTGGCCGCGAAAGACGTGGCGAGCGAGGGCATGCACGTCGCTGCCGGCTGGCAGGATGAACGGCGCGACGAGATCCGGCTTGCGGCCGGGCGGTTTCGCATACACGCGCACCACGCAGAGCAGCCTGAACAGCAGCGCCGGCAGACGCCCGAGCACGTCCGCGTCGCGCGTCGAAACCGGCTCACAGCGGACCCGCACCCCCAGGTATTCCCGCAGCAACTCCAGGTTCGCCGCGGCGCCGGCGACGTCGCACTTGTTCGCCAGCACCAGCCCCGGCACCTTCAGCGTGCCGCCGATCTCGATGGAGCGTTCGCGCGGGCCATCCACGAGCGCAATGTGCCGCTCGGCGAGGTGCCGCAGACACGTCTCCACATCATCGAGCAACGTATCGGCGGACAGGTCGGCGACGATCACCAGAGCGTCCGCCGTGTGCCACAGGCCCGGAAACCCCGTCGGCACGTGCTCGGCCGTGACCGGCGGCGTATCGATGAGCTGCACCTGCACGTCTTCGAACGGCGCCATGCCCGGCACGGGGACCGCGGTCGCGAACGGGTAGTCCGCGATCTTCACGTGCGCGTGCGTCAGAGCACCCACCACTGACGATTTGCCGACGTTCGGCGTTCCAATCAGCACGACCTGCCCCGCCCCGCATTTCGGAATCGCGAACGGATCGACCCGCGCCCCGGCGTGCGGGCCGCCCGTCTGCACCGCCTTCCGCGCGGCGGACAGCTTCTTCTTCAACTCAGCCTGGATCTTCTCCGACGACTTGTGCTTCGGCAGCTCCCGCCACATCTCCTCCAGCGCGGCCAGCTCGTCCGCGGGCGTCTTCGCGGCCCGGTACCTGGCTTCCGCCTCGTGATACTGTGGGGTGAGGTTCGCGGCCATGTGGCGGCTCCGCCGGCAGTATAACGCCGCGCGGGGCGTGACCGGCTACGCGCGGCCGAGTTCCTCGGCGAGCGCAATCGCCGCCAGCAGGCTCTTGGCCTTGTTGAGCGTCTCCTGGTACTCCTGGGCGGGCACGGAGTCAGCCACGATGCCCGCGCCGGCC
>CAYMXT010000098.1:11550-14414 GCA_964394415.1 uncultured Planctomycetales bacterium | reverse complement strand
GCCAGCGCCGCAGCCACGAATCGTGCGCGAAGTACTTCAAGAAGCAAGGTACCCCGCCGATCACCGCCCGCCAGACCTCACGCCGGGCGTTGTCCTTGACACGCTGCCAACCCTGCTGGGCGGGGTCTGACCACGCCGCGGCGGGGACGGTGCGGAGCAGGCTCTCCATGCCGGGGCGACAGACCCAGGTCAGACCGTGGAGGGTCGCGCGCGTTTCACCGCTCGGCGCGGTGGGCGCGGTCGTCGGCGCAGCCGGCGCGGGACCGGTCAGCGCCACGGAATTGGCGGGCAGCACTCCCATCGCTCTCCGCGCGGGAAAGAGACGCTGCGCGGCGTACCGCGCAGCGCGCGTCGCCCACGCGCGCGCCATTCTACGCGCACCATGAGTGTCCGGGAATCCCGCGCGCCGGCGCGGCGACAGCATCCGCCGCGGCGGACGGCACAGCCCAGTCGGCTGAAACCGACTCCGCCGCCGGTACGACAGATGAATCGTCTGTGCTCCACACGGCACGGCGAGCCTGGCCAACGACCGGCCTAGTGCCAGCCGGACGTGCCATGGACCCGTGTGCCGCTGCGCTGCGATCTGTGCCATCGGCGAGACGTTTCCGAGGCGAAGGCGTGGCTGCGATGTGCTGCCCGCCGCTCAACAGTGCCACGAACGGGTTGACGTCGTCGAAATCCACATCGCCGTCGTGGTCGCAGTCGGCGTTGAGCCAGTGGCAGCCGGGGTGCGCGAGATTCCAGACCAGCGGGTCCGCGCCGACAGCGGAGACGAACGGGTTGATGTCGTCGAAGTCGACGACGCCGTCGCAGTTCAGGTCGCCGGAGAAAGCCCTCAGGCCCAGGCTGTGGCGCCAGCCCCCGCGACCGCCACGAAGTCCGTGTTCGGCGCAGGCACGTTACACTGACCATAGTTGTTTCGTCCCCACGCCACGAGCGAGCCGTCGGCCTTCAGGCCCAGGCCAGGGAGCCTCTCGGAACAGGGAGCGCCGCTCCTAGACGGCCGGCCGCAGGTCCGCCGTAACCGGCAGTTCCACGATGTCGCTGCGCAGCAGGCGGGTCGAGAAGAACAAGATTTCCAGTGCCTCGATTTCCCCCGAGTTCGGGTTCAGCCGGGCGATCACCTCGTCGCCCAGTTCCTCCGATTCCTGCTCCGGATAGGGGGCCCGCTTGTTGATGTGCAGGATGTCGCCTTCCCGGTCGTAATGAAAGCTCAGTTTCTCTGCCATTCGACCGTACCTCCCGCCAGCTTCCTGGCGAAGCAGGCTGTCACGATCCAGTGCCGGCCGGTCGCGCCCGCGTCACTGATGACGACCACGACCACGTGCTTGGCGATGTCATTATACCAGCGCGAGAACAGCCGCGCGTTCCCCAGCCGCGCGCCGCGCGGAACCTGATCGGGGTCCGCCAACGCCCCGACAAGTCGTTCGCGGTGCGCCGGCAGCAAGTCTGGATGCTGCGCGGCGATGTGTCGGTGGCGCTCTTCCGCAAGCTCGACAGACCCGCCCAAGTGCGGGCAGTCAAGAAGCTGCGTCACAGCGGGCTCCGTGCAATCCGTTGGCCGGACGAAGTTCTATCCTGGGCGTTTGTTGCCAATCCACACGCGGCCGGGCCGCGTCATGGCGCGCCTGTAGCGGCCGAACTCCCGCTCGGCCGTGGAAAGCCACACGTCCTCCTATGGCCGAGCAGGAACTCGGCCGCTACACACCTACGATCCGCTCAGCAGCGCCACGAACGGATTGATGTCGTCGAAATCAACGTAGCCGTCGGCGTTGCAGTCCCCGTTCAGCCAGTCGCAGTCGGGATACGCCTGTTGGTATTGCGCGTGACTCTGGATTGCGAGGACGAACGGATTGATGTCGTCGAAGTTGACGACGCCGTCGCAGTTCAGGTCGCCGTAGAAGGGCTTCAGGCCCAGGCTGTGGTATCCGCCCGCCGCGATGACGATGAAATCGGGTACCGGGACGTTGCATTGACCCAAGCCGTTGTCTCCCCACGCCACGATAGAGCCGTCGGCCTTTAGACCCAGGCTGTGGCTGTGGCCCCCCGCGACGGCGACGAACTCACTGTTGGGCACCGGGACATTGCATTGGCCGTAGTTGTTGAATCCCCACGCCACGATCGGGCCATCGGACTTAAGACCCAGGCTGTGGAAGTAACCCCCCGCGACGGCGACGAACCCGCTGTTGGGCGCCGGGACGTTGCATTGGCCGGAGTCGTTGTTTCCCCACGCCACAATCGAGCCATCGGCCTTCAGCCCCAGGCTGTGAGTAAAGCCTCCCGCGACGGCGACGAAGCCGCTGTTAGGCGCCGGAACGTCGCATTGGCCGTAGCTGTTGTGCCCCCAAGCCACGAGCGACCCGTCCGCCTTCAGACCGAGATTGTGTGCTTGGCCCGCGGCGATGGCGACGAAGCCGGTGTTGGGCGCCGGGACGTTGCATTGACCGGAGTCGTTGTTTCCCCACGCCACAATCGAGCCATCGGCCTTCAGGCTCAAGCTGTGATTACCGCCTCCCGCGACGGCGATGAAGCCGCTGTTGGGCGCCGGGATGTTGCATTGGCCGTCGTCGTTCCATCCCCACGCCACGATCGAGGCGTTGGACTTCAAGCCCAGGCTGTGCTGCGCGCCCCCGGCGACGGCGACGAACCCGATGTTGGGCGCCGGGATGTTGCATTGGCCGCCCCAGTTGCTCCCCCACGCCACGATCGACCCCGCGTCCTGCGCGCTTACCGGCGCGGCGGCCAGACTGCCAAGGATCATCCCGGCCCAGACGAACGTCGCAATGCGAAGCATCGGTTTCATCACATGCCCTCCTGTTACGCCTTGCTCGCAAGATTGACCGACCCCGCGGCCCGCGCCGCGG
>CAYMXT010000098.1:0-11540 GCA_964394415.1 uncultured Planctomycetales bacterium | reverse complement strand
TTCAAATTCATCGAAATGCCCAGCCGCCCGCCGGGTTCGTCCCGCCCGGGGGCTCTGCCCGCCAGCCATCAAGGGCAGTTTACCAAGTTGGCGGCGGGCCCTGCAACAGCGCCAGGGTGGAATTCGCCGCGTGAGGTCCGCGAGATTGTCGGCTCGCGGCGCGGTGAGTTGGAGTCGGGGCCGGGAGAGTGGCCGTGGTCGGTTCGGCTTCAGCCGACCGGGTGTTGCTCCCGACTTCAGTCGGGGGATCGCGCAGGGCGAAAAGTCATGGGCAGCCGGCTTCAGCCGGGCTTGCGCGGACACCCCAAGTCCGGCTGAAGCCGGCTGAGAGACCCTCGGCGCGGCGACACCACCCGCTGAAGCGGGTGGCAGAGCCCAGTCGGCCGAAGCCGACTCCGGCCGCCGCTACGACAGACGAATCGTCTGTGCTTCACACGCCACGCCAGAGCATGGCCAACGACCGGCTTCGTGCCCGCCTGATGTGTCACGAGCCCGCTACTCGATCCGCCGATACTCGCCGCTGGGATACTGCTCGTAGACCGTCTCGCCGCGGTCGTCGTCGTACGCTTCGAGCCCGCCGAGCGGCCAGAAATCGTCCTGCACGAGCACGCGCCGGTACGCCCCATCCGCGGCAAGCTGCCGGACCAGTACGAAGTGCGTCCCCGGCCCCAGTTGCGTGGAAGCCTCAAACAGCGCCACGGCCCCCGCGCGCCGGGCCACCCAGCCCTTAATGATCGGATCAGCCGGCGGCGCGACGAAACCCGCCCCCGGCGTGAAACGCCACGTCTTCTGCCGCCGATCGTCAAGCTGAACCTGTCGCTCCACCTCGCCGTCGCCCGTCAGCCGGCGTTCCAGCACGCGCACCTGCGCGATCCCCTGCACAAGACCCGCCTGCCACGTGTACGCGCCGGCATTCCCGTCCAGCTTCCACGACACCCACTCCTCCTGCCCGCGCCCGCGCCGCCGCAGAAGCTGCCCCTCGTACCCGCGCTGCGGGTCACGTTGCACCGCGCCACGGCCGACCACCACCACTTCGTCGTGTCCAACACGCTGGTATTTCGTCTCGAGCGCCTCGCGTCCCCAGCGGGCCACCGGGCCTCCCTTTCGCAAGTCCGCAACCAGTGCCTGACCCAGCGCCTCGGCCGCGCCGAGGTCAACGAACGCCGGCAGCGCCGCGATTTCAACTGTGTCCGCGATCCGCCGGGCGGCCTCATCGGCGGCCGTGCTCTCCTTCGCCCCGGCGAAGACGAGCAAGATCGCGACGCGGTCCGGGGCCTCGGCAACCACGTACGCCGTCGGCAGCAACGTGTCCGCCTGGGGGAACTGCGGGTGTCGCAGCCCGACGACCGCCGCCCCGTCCGCACGTCGCTGGACGTCCAAGTCTTCCGCAACATCCCAGATCACCCAGTGCTCCGCAGCCAAGTCAGCCAATAGGTCTTCCGGAGTGCGCCCCCCCGCCAACCACGTGCGAAAGACCCCGATCGACCAGCCCGGCACGCCGCCGACCTGCCCCCCGATGAACACCCCCGGCGTCGCGCCAAAATGCGGTCCGACGATCAGCCAGTCTTCGTCCACCGGCAGCGACAAACCCGCCCGGCGCAGGTATTCCTCCGCCGGTGCCGTCACCGACTCGTCCTCGACGCGGAGCGACTCCGCGACTTCCGCGAGAATCGCCAGGTCCGTTGGACGTATGTCCGCGATCGGCTCATACACCAGGTGAATGAGCTGCCCGCGCGGCAGGCACGCGCAGAGCGCTAGCGTCTCGCGGGCGTACCGCAGTCGGCCGACGCGCCGCGGTTCGATCCGGCGCACGGCCACGGCCGGGTACGGCCCCAAGCGCGCCGGACCAACGTCTGTGATTTGACCCGGCCGCGCCAAGTCCGGCAGTTGCAGCAGCGCCTCCAGCGGCTGAAACGTCGGTAGTCGCACAAAGTCGAATTCGATCTGCCGCTCGAACTCAAACCGGGCCTTCCGGCTGCGATCGCCGACGGGCAGTCGAAAGCGGTGCGGGTTGCGCGGGTCCACCTGCCAGCCGCGCGGCACGCGCACGAACAGCGGCGTCTCGCCGACGCGCTGTTCGGTGCTCAGGCCGCCCGCGGATTGCACCTGCACCCAGGCCAGTCCGAGCGACCCGGCCAGCAGCGCGGCGGTCACGATCAGCAACAGACGCGGCCGGCCCGGCTGCGCTCCGGTGTACACCTCAAACGGCATCGCGGAGCATGATACGCCCCCCCGCACCGCCCTCCAACGCGCACGCGAATCCGCGCCACTGGCCAGACGGCTGTGCGGCTGAGGAACGCGCTGCGCGGATCGCTCCCTGCCGGTCGCGGCTCGGAAGCGCTTGCTGGCGCTGCGCGTTCTGAGCGCGGGGCATCACGGTGCGAGCGTCAGCGCCGGCGGGTCCAGGCGTCACCGGCGTACTGCTCCCGTCGCACGGCAACGTTCGCAAGCTGCGCCGCCGACCACGTCGCCGGATGCTCAGTCAACGCCAGCGCACGGGCCAGTCGGGCCGCGAACGCCGCGCCCCAGGCATGCACGCGGGCGTCGTCCGGGTCAGCCAACGACGCCCCCGGGTGCCCGGCGAACCGCTGGCCGAGCATCAGCGAGCCGTGCTGCAGCACCGCCCCCGGCAAACGCCGCTGGGCACTGCCGAGCAACTTGCGACCGCCGAAGATCAGGTCGGTGCGGCCGGGTCGTTCAAAACAGAAGAACGGTCCGCCGCGCGGCGTGGGCAACGGAAAGTGGTCGGGGGCCATGTCCGCGGTCAGGCCGTCCGCCGCGAGCACGGCACGCCAACAATCGTGAACCAGGCGGTAGAGGTCGGCCGGGGCGCGGGCGGCGATGGAGACGGTGTGGTCGAGCACGAGGCTGTAGGTGATTTCGCGGTCGTGCAGGATCGCGCCGCCGCCGGTCAGGCGCCGCACGACGGGCAGCTCCTGCAACTCCGGCGGCAAGCGCCGCAGATCGGCGTAGCGCTGAAAATAGCCGAGGCTGATGGTTGGGGGTGTCCAGGCGTACAGGCGCAGCACGGCGGGGCGTGTCGCGGCGTCGTGCAGCAGGCCCTCGTCGCGGGCCATGTTGGTGGGGCCGTCGAGCGCGGCATCGCGAAAGACGTGCAGGACTCGGTTCACGCGGTGCGGGTGGCGGAATTGAGGGCCTGGATCGGATCGAGGCGGGCGGCGGCGCGGGCGGGGTACAGCCCGAAGACCACGCCGACCAGCGCCGAAACGAAGAAGCTGAGCAGCACGCCCCACAGTGGAATGATGGTCTGCCACTGGGCGTACATCGTCACCAGATGGGCCATGCCGATGCCCAGGCCGATGCCGATGAGGCCGCCGGTAACACTCAGCAGCAACGTCTGGATCAGGAATTGTGCGGTAATGTGGTGCCGCTTCGCACCCAGCGCCCGGCGGATGCCGATTTCCCGCGTGCGCTCGGTGACGGACGCAAGCATGATGTTCATGATCCCGATGCCGCCGACCAGCAGCGAGATGCCCGCGATGCTGCCGAGCACGATCTGCGAGTCGCGTTTGACACGCTCCGCCTGCTGGAGCAGTTCCAGCGGCACCGTGATGGAGAAATCGCGTTCGCGGGCCTCCTTGCGACCATGCTGCATCACCCGCTCGACCAGCCGCGAGACGGACAACACCTGCTCCTGCGGCTCGACGCGGACGTAGATCTCGTGATAGTGGATGTTGGTGATCTCGCGCGACGCGCCCTGCTGCTTCACCTTGAGATCGCCGTAGCGGAGGTCGGCCGTGCCGAGTGGGATGAACAGCTCACGGTTCATGTTGCGTGCGCCGAGGCCCTTGGCCGGATTTCCCGCGGTGAGCGTCTCGGCGAGCACGCCGACGATCGTGTAGGGCACCGCCCCGCTGGAGCGCGATTGCACGGTCAGGGTCTGTCCGAGCGGGTCAGTCTGCGGGAACAGCTCGCGGGCGACCGCCGCCCCGGCGACGCAGACCTTCTCGTGCTGCTGCGAGTCCAGGTCGCACAGCGCGCGGCCGCGGGCGACGCGCACGTTGACGGCCGAGAAGAAGTTCTCGCTGGCGCCGAGCACGTGGCCGTCGAACCGCCGGGCGCCGAATACGATGGTGTCGGCGACGTCGCGCAAGAGCACGATTTCCTGCACGTTCGGCAGCTCGCGCAAGCGGGCCACGTCCGCATCCGTCAGGCCATACTTCTTGACCGCATCCTGGGCCTTGCTGACCTCCTGTGACTGCGGCGGCTCGACGCTGCGCAAAATGATGTTCTGGCTGCCCAGCAGGCGGATTTGCTCGAGTTGCTCCGACGACGCCGCCTCCCCGATGCTCAACATGCAGATGACGGCGGCGACGCCGAAGATCACACCCAGGGCCGTCAACAGCGAACGCAGCTTGTGGGCGCGCAGGTCACGCAGGCCCAGTGCGAAGTACTCCGGCGACAGCAGTACCCGCAGCAACATCGCGCGGCGTCCCGGTTAGCGGTTCGGCGCGTCCGGCCGCCGCGGCGGCGGCAGCTCGATCGGCCCAAACCGGTCCTCGTGCGCTTTGACCGCCTGTTGAAGCGCCATGAGCAGCCGCTTCGCATTGGGCGGCAGCAAAATCAGCCGGTGCGAGACCTTGATGGCCGGCTGTGTCACGCCCGGCAGCGGCGAATTGGCGCCGAGATAGACGACCATCTCGTCGGGCGAACCCGCCAGCGCGAAGAAATTCGCGTAGACGGTCTTCATGCTGCCCGTGTCGAGCGTGATCTGCTGCGGTTGGTGTCCAGGGTGCGGCGGCTGCGGTTCCATCGGTTGATCGTCCTCTTCGCCGAAGATCATCGGTCCTTGCTCCAGGTGCGGCGGGGCACGGGCAGTGTAGCGGGTTTGACCCGGCGGAGCGAATGCGCGACGAACCGCCGGGCAGGAGCGACGAACGGCGGCGAACGGTGCGGCCACCGCCGCGCAGCGGCGACGAGCTGCCCGCCGCCGTCCCTTCGGCCCGGGCTTGGCGTGCGAATTTCAACGTGTACGACTCTCACGCGGGCCGGACCGCGTAGACCCCGAGCACGTCGAGCAAGGTCACCGGGACGGCGGCGAGGCCGCGCCGGTCAGCCAGCCGGACCGCGGCGGTCGCGCAGCCCGCGGGCAGGCCGGCGGTCTTGCGTAGCCGCTCCGCGAGATACCGGCTGGGCAGCCACAGCCACTCCCGCGTCACGTCCGCAACCCGGCAGCCCGCGCGGTGCAACAACGTGCGCAGCGCACGCGGCGAATAGAAGAACAGATGTTCCGGCACGTTGAATAGGTGCCAGTGCATGCCGCACAGCCGCGCGCACAGCGACGTGACATCCCCCGTTGAAAGCGCCAGCACGCCGCCGGGACGCAGGGCGCCGGCGAGCGTTCGCAACACCCCGGCGGGCTCGCGCAGGTGTTCCAACACGTCCCACAGCGCAATGCAGTCGTAATGGCAGGTGGGAAGCACCGACTCTTCGACCGCCTGCGCCAAAACGTGAAGGCCGCGTGCGCTGGCCTGGTCGGCTGCGTACGCGCTGACTTCCACGCCCGCGACCTCCCACCCGGCGTCGCGTGCCTCGGAGAGAAACACGCCGGTCCCGCAGCCGAGTTCGAGCAGGCGGCGGCCGACCGGTGGGTCGCCGAGCAAGCGCGCGATCCGCCGCAGCCGCGCGCGGGCTGTGCGGCGCAGGCCCGGCTCCAGCGCGGCGTAGTCGTCATATCCCTTGCTCGTGCCCGCACCGCGAAAGTACGACTCGTCGTAGAGCGCCGCCGGTTCAAACGCCGGCCAGTCCCACCAAGCAAGCAAACAGCGCGGACACTGGAGCAGCCACTCCCCGTTCGTCAGCCGAAGGGCGCAGCGCGGCGTCCGATTGCACGCCGGGCACGTGCGCGGAGCCGCGAGGTGCTTCACCGCGGCGGCTCTCCGGCGGGCTTACGCAACTTGTAGACGTGCTCCGGACCGGGGTAGCGGCCCACCGCGATGTCCTCGACGTACCGCCGCATCGCCGCCTCGGCGAGCGGCCCGAGTTGCGCCTGCACCGGGACAAAACGCGGCGGCGGCGTGTGACTCCAACCCAACATGTCTTCAGTGACGAGGATGTGCCCGTCGCAGGCCGGGCCGGCCCCGCACCCGATCACCGGCACGTCGACGGCCGCGACGAGTGCCTGGGCGGCTTCGTTCGGCACGGCTTCAACCAGGATCATCACGGCCCCCGCGGCGACCATGCGGCGGGCGTCGGCGACCAGGGCATTGATGGTATCTGTATCACGCGCCTGCGCGCGATATCCGTCGGGCGCGGTGATCTGCTGCGGACGCAAGCCCAGGTGCGCGATCGTGTCGCAACCGGCCGCCGTCAGCCGCGCGACCAGGCGATCATCCTCCGGGCCGGCTTCGATCTTGACGGCGTCACAGCCGGCCTCGTCACAGAATCGCCGCGCCGCAGTCAGGGCCGCGTCGTCGCCGGCGGTGAGCGCTTCGAAGGGCATGTCGCCGACGAGATAGACGTGCGGCGCCCCGCGGCGGACGGCCTCGGCCAAGACCAGCATGACATGCACGGGTGCGGGCCGCGTGTTCGGATGTCCGAGTAGCACGGTGGCCATCGAATCGCCCACGAGCAGGGCCTGGACGCCGGCGGCCTGCGCCCGCAAAGCGGTCGGATAATCGTACGCGGTCAAGAAGGCGATCTTCCGGCCCGCCGCCTTCATCTGGCGCAGCGTCGCGAGGCTGATGCGCTGCGCGGACAGTCCGATCTTGCTCATCGCGAAATCTCGCGCGGCCAGGACGCGCGTTGTTGCGCGTCCGAATCAGTCACACGCGGAGTCGGGGCGCTGGGGGCAGCCTTATCGGGTGCCGCCTGGCCCGCCGGGGAACATCTTACCGCCTCGCAGGCGACTTGGGTTTCCCCTGAGCCGCGCGTTTTGCATCCTTGAAATGGCTACTGGAGCGCCGGCAAGGTGTTCGGCAGTGGACCGCGCCGGCGAAGGCCGCGCGCGGCGCCGTTGGATTGGAGTGCGGATGCGACCAGACCCGGTTGATGTTTGCGTCATCGAGGACGACGCGGACCAGCGTGCGCTGTTGTTCCGGCGCCTGTTGGATCACCACTTCAGCGTCATCACGGCCGAGGACGCCGAGGCCGGGCTGGCGCAGATCCGCCACCACCGCCCGCGCGTCGTGATTTGCGACATGCTGCTGCCGGGGGCCAGCGCCACGGAGCTGTGCCGCCAGGTCCGCGCGGATGCGGCCCTGGATACCACGTACCTCATCGTGCTGACCGGCTGCCGAGAACGCGACGTGAAGAACGAGGCCCTGAACGCCGGCGTCGACAACTACCTGCTCAAGCCGTACGACACCGAAGAACTGATCGCGCGCGTCCGCAACGGTTTGCGAATCAGCCACCTCCAGGAGCGTCTCCGCCGCGCGGCCCTCACCGACGCCCTCACCGGCCTGTGGAACCACGCCCAGTTCCGCGATCTGCTCGAACGCGAGTTCGCCCGCACCCGGCGTTACGGCGGGGTCTGCGCGCTGCTGATGGTCGATCTCGACCATTTCAAGGCGGTCAACGACACCTACGGACACGAGATCGGCAACCTCGTGCTCCAGTCGACCGCCTGTCATCTGCTCCGCCTGGTCCGCGACACGGACATCGTGGCCCGCTACGGCGGCGAGGAGTTCACGGTCATCTGCCCGGAAACGAACCTCGAGGACGCCGCCCGGCTCGCCGACCGTATCCGTGACACGATGCCAGAGGGCGTCCACGTCGCCCACCATCCACAACTGCTCGTGACCGCGTCGATCGGCGTGGCGGCAACGAGCGACCCACGGGTGGCCAGCATCGGCGACCTGATTAATCAGGCCGATCAGGCCCTTTATACTGGCAAACACCGCGGGCGGAACCAGGTGGTCCGTTCGGACGAGCTGAGTCCGCACGCGAGCGTCGTGAACGTCGAGCAGGGCGAGATTGACCGCCTGCGCAAGCAGGTATTCGCGCTGAACTTGCAGGGGAAGGAACTGTGCCTCCAAAGCGTGTGGGCACTCGTCCAGGCCCTCGAAGCCCGCGACCCGCGCACCGCCTGGCACTCGCGGAACACCACTTTTTACGCCCAGGCGCTGGCGGATGCGGCCGGACTGCCGGCGGCGTTGCAGCGTGCGGTGGCCAACGCCGCGATGTTGCACGACCTCGGCAAGATCGGGGTGCCGGACGAGGTGCTGAGAAGCCCGGCCCGGTTGACGGAGGCCCAGGCGGCGGTGCTGCGGCAGGTGCCGCTGATGACCTGCAAGATCCTGGAGCCGCTGCGGGTCTTCGACACGGAAATCGCGATCATTCGCCACGTTCGCGAGCGGTACGACGGCACCGGCTACCCGCTGGGTCTGCTCGCCGACGCCATTCCAATCGGCTCGCGCATTCTGGCCGTTGCCGAGACGTTCGACGCGCTCACGAGCGAGCGTCCGCATCGCGCCGGCGTCGACATCGGGGCGGCGGCTGCGCGGATCGAGGCGGAGGCGGGCCGGCATTTCGACCCCAAGGTCGTCGCGCTGCTCAAGAAAGTGCTGCGCACGCAACGGCGGCGGTGGCAAACCCGCATTCGCCGGGCGCATGCGCAACTGGCGGAACACGCCGGGCGCGCGCCCGGAAGGGTACGGCGGTAGGCGGGTGGGTCTCAGGGCCGTGTGGCACCCTCCCGGCGCGCCGGGGCGGTGGCAGACGGCGTTCTGCACCGCTCACAGAGCAGTGGCACACGGAGGGTCGCCGCCGCGGACTGTCAGGCTCTCGCTGACAAGGGGAGAGTTTTCCCACAACGCGCTTCTTTTCGCTTGACAGTCGGGGGCAGCGCGGGGAAGATAGAGAGAGGTGTTTGGGCCGGCATGGCCCACCTGTTCACGTCTCGCGGTTTTGATGCAGCGCGAATCTGTCGTTCGCGCAGCCGACGAGCGTTCCACGTCTCTTCAACTGCTTGGAGGAAGGCAACATGAAGCGCAAGCTCCCGCTGGTTGTGTCCGCGACGATCGTGATTTGTGCTTTGGGGATGGCGGATTCCCTCGCCTTGGACATCCGCATAACCGGCATCGGTGGGGCCGCGGGAAAGAGTAACGACCCGAATGGCCCCTGGGATCCTATCGCCGAGGGCGACGTGCTCAGCACGTGTACCTACGTCATTCTGCCGGGCAATTACTCGTCGATTGAGTGGGAGCGGGTGGGCGGGTGCGGCAACAAGGGCAGCGCCGGCACGGGCTTGTCGGTCATCAAAGTCCTGCACGTGGGCACGCAAATCACCGGACCGGAAGCGACCTTTCCGTTCGGCGCGATCGACCTCGTGTTGGGCGGCGGCGCGGACGGTGGCAGCACCGAAAGCGACGCGACCATCCACGAAGAGCAGAACTGCTACGGAACCGAGCACTGCGGATTCAACACGGCGATCGCGCAGGCGGCCCCGCTGGATCCCACGCCCGCGGGCGACATCACGTCCTTCTACGGGCATGCCATGCAGTTGGGCAGTGAGATGCAGGTGACGTTTTACAACCTGCCGTCCAGCCCGATCCCGATCGGGACGACCCCGCTGATCGGTCCGTACGCCGGACAGATTCTGCCGCTCAACCCGGGGCAGTCGATTACGTACTACTCCGACGGCAGTTTCGTGTATGCGTCCGGCATTCCGACGGTCGGCCAGTGGGGCCTGATCGTGCTGGGCGTGCTGCTCGCAATTGCCGGCACCCTGGTGCTCCGACGCCGGTTCGCCCGACGCCCGGCGACCGCGTAGTAAGCAGAAGTCAGTAGTCAGTACCCCGGCGGCCGGCCACGGGGCGGCCGCCGGGCCCTCCCGCAGCCCGCGTGGCGCGCGTACCGAGTATCGCCGCATGGCTGACCGACCGTCCGACGAGTTCGTGCCAGAGGTCTTCTGGCGTGTCTTGGCGATTGCGCTGACCGTGCTTGGCGGCTGCTGGGCCATCGCGATTTGGCGATACGGCCATCTGAGCACGACCGATCTGGTCGGGTCAGTAGTCTGTGCCGGCCTGGTGTCGTACCTCGTACATCTCTGGATCGTCGCCGCGCGGCACCGCTGAGGCTCACGCGCTCGGAACGCGCCGCGTCAGCACGCGACCCTCCGAGCCGCGACCGCAAGGGAGCGATCGGCGCAGCGCGAAGGTGGGTTGCGCGGCGGGCAAACGCGCTACGCGAATCGCTCCCTGGCGGTCGCGGCTCTGAGCGCGCTCGCGGGCGCGTCGCGGTCTGAGCGCGGCACGGGGTACAATCACGTTTCGACCACATGCGATCGTCCAGACACAACGAGCCACACGCCGCCGAGCGGTCCCGGCGCCGGCCGGTTCTGCGCTTCGTCTTCTGGGCCGGTGCGTGGATGGCGGTCTTTTTCTCGCTCACCGCGCTACCGTGGATTGAGCAGCGCGTCTGGGCGCCGTACCTCACGTGGAATGCGTCGGCCACCGCAACCATCCTACGGCTGATCGAGGTACCTGCGCAGGCGCAGGGTCGGCTCGTCACCGGCCCCGGCGCGGCCCTGAGCGTCGAACGCGGCTGCGACGCCATTCATCCGTCGCTGCTGTTCGTCGCCTTCATACTCGCGACCCCGGCAAGCTGGCGAACAAAACTGGTCGGCGCCGCTGGGGGCGTCACGCTGCTCATGGCGACCAACCTGCTGCGGATCGTCACGCTGTACTTCGTGCAGCGCGACTGGCCCACGGCGTTCGAGTTGATGCACATCGAGGTCTGGCAGGCCGCCTTCATCTTCCTCGCCCTGCTCCTGTGGATCGCGTGGGCGCTCTGGGCCGTCCGGCCCCCCGCGGAGCCGACGCGTGCGCCGGCGTAACCCCCCCACCGCGCGCCGGACGCCGACGGTCGCCGGGCCGCCGAACCAGCCACCGCTCAAGTTCGCCGCGTGGTTCTTCCTTCGTCTCGTCGCTTTGTATGCTCTGCTGACCGTCCCGTGGCCCGGCTGGGTGGAAACTTACGCCCGCGGCTACCGCGCCGCCGGCGACTGGTTGTTCGGCGATTTCGGCGGAGAAGGCATCGTGCGTTTTGAGCCGCCGGAGCGCCGCAAGGAGCAAGTCGATACGCAGATCACGATCGGCAACCGTCTGACGCGCGGCAAACCCCAGACTGCTGACCATAGCGCCAGGCTGACGGGCTACCTGCCGACGGCCCTCTTCGTGGCGCTTGTGCTCGCGACGCCGGTCTCCTGGCGACGGCGGCTCGTGTCGCTCAGCGTGGGACTGGTTCTCGTTCACGCGCTCGTGGCGCTGCGCGTCTACGTGGCGCTGCTGTACGGCTTCAGCCAGCCGACCGCCGTGGCGTTGTACACGCCCGGGCCGTTCTGGGCCGCGGTGCTGCGGCACACGTTTCAGGTTGTGACGGTGTGGGTGAGCTTCGCGTTCGTCGTGCCCCTGTTCATCTGGGGGCTCATCACCGTGCGACGTGGTGATCTTGAGCACTGGCGGCAACCCACATTCGCCCCGCAGGGGCGACAGGTTGTAGCCGCGGGCGAAGCGCAGCGCGCCCGCGGCCACCCGCCACCAACCGAAACCGCCGCGCAGCGCCGGCGGACGGCGCAA
>CAYMXT010000097.1:0-14684 GCA_964394415.1 uncultured Planctomycetales bacterium | reverse complement strand
GGTGGTCCCGCGGCGCCGCCCGCGGCCTTGAGCGGCGGACCCACTTCGCCCCGCCCCTTGTGAAGCGACTTCGGCGGGCCGCGTCGGCCGACGCGGCCCTGATCGGCGGACACTGGGCAGATATCGCTCGCATGGTAATGCTCTACGCGCCGCGTCGGCCGACGCGGCCCTGATCGGCGGACACACCTCTGCTGACTGCTGACGGCTGACGGCTGCCCTGTCGCCCGATCCCAATCCTGCCAAAATCCGCCCAACTCCACCAATGCCGCCCAGACGCCCACTCGGAGCGCAGCTCGCGTTGACTTCGCCCCGTTTCGGGTGAATCCTCTGTCTGCCGCGATGGATCGAAGAACCAAAGAACCACGCCCTGCGCAAATCGAACCGCCCCACGACGCCGCGCACCGGTCGTCGGTTCCGGTCAAGAGTCTCATTTGGCCCCCTCAGAAACATGAGATTCTTGAGACTCTTGCCGCGGCCCCCGCCCGCCCCGCCGACCGCTCCTGTCCAGCGCGTCCGGAGGGATTCGAACCCCCAACCCTCGGCTCCGAAGGCCGATGCTCTATCCAGTTGAGCTACGGACGCACGCCGTGGCCATGCATGACCACGCCCCGCATCATACGTCCGCCGGCGGCGGGCCGCTACCCAGCGCCGCGGGCGAATCGCCGCCGCGGCGGTCGCGAAAGCCCAGCCACATCACGTCGCGCGGACAGACCTCCAGGCAGTTGCCGCAGCGCGTGCAGTCTGGATGATCGACATTCGCGCGCTGCCGCAGCGAGTAATCCTCCATCACGCGAATGCCCAGCGGGCACTGCGTCGTGCATTGCCGGCACGGCGTACGGCCGGCGGTCTCCGGATCGAGCCGTACACGCAACAGCGCGAAACGCCCCAGCAGGCTGTAGAGCGCCCCGAGCGGACACAAGCTGCGGCACCACAGCCGCGGCGCGAAATGCTCCACCAGCGCGACCACCGCCACGACAACCAGCAACCAACGCACCGGCTCAAACAACGCCCCCCAAACCACGAAGTTGATCGGCGATACCGTTTGAAACACGGGCCATCCCAGCCCAAACGAAAGCCCCGCGGTCAGGCCAAGGACGACGAAACGCACACTGCCCGGCCAGCGCCACTCCGGCAGCCGCACGCCCCAGCCGCGCAGCCTCCGTCGCAGGTCGTCATTCAGGTCCAGCACCAGCCCCAGCGGACACACCCAGCCGCAGAACACCGGCCCGAGTACGACGCCGACCGCCACCAGAATCGCGGCTCCCCACAGCAACTCCGCGTGCGTGTGCCGTGTCGCGAGCGTCTGCTCGAGCGCCGCCAGCGGATCACTGAGGGCGACTGCGTCGCACAGCCGCGTGCCGGTGGTCGTGCCGCGGAACCACGGAAACCACGCCCGGCTGCCCAGCACCAGCAGCGTCGCGAATGCCAGGGCGGTCAGACGGCGGGCGAAGGTCCACGGGCGGCGTAAGCGCGGCACTGGTGATTTCTCGCTCGATTCGTCACGCCACGGATGGCGGTCGCACCGGGATCGAGGTCGGTTCGGTCGGACAGGCCCGCGTACACAGCCCGCAGCCGATGCACACCGCTGGAGCGACGACCGGCCGAAACGTCGGCCCCAGCCGAATGGCCTCGTTCGGCAGCGGGCACGCGTGCCAGCACGCCCGGCACACGACGCCCTGGTACGCCAGGCAGCGGGCTTCGTCGATCACCGCGGTACCGATGCGGATGTCGCGGATGTCACCGACTGGCCGCAGCGCGCCGCTCGGGCAAACCGCGATGCAGCGCAGCTCGCCGTGACCCCGGCAAAGTCCGCACGGCACTTTCTGCGGATCGAAACACGGCGTCCCCAGCGCCGCCCCCGGCGTGCCGCAGAACGTCAACGTGTGGTCGGGGCACACCTCGATGCACTGGCCGCAGCGGGTGCAGGCCGCAAGAAACTCACGCTCCGGCAACGCCCCCGGCGGGCGGAGCCGCCGCGCGCCATCGCGGTCCACGTGCGGGCGCAGCATCCCGCCCAGCATGGCCCCGGCGACGGCCCCGCCGCCGGTCAGAAACATCCGCCGCGTGTACATCGTCAAATGCTAGCGGCCCGAGAGCGAGCCGCTGCGGACCTGCACGTGGCAGCTTCGGCACTTCGCCGACCGCAACAGCGGCGGCAGGCCCGCGTGCTTCATCAGCGGGGCGCCGCGATTCCCGGTCTCGTGGCACAGCAGGCAGCTCTCATTGGCCCACGCCTCGCCATGCGACACCGACGCCGGAATCATCGGCGGAAACGCGCTCGCCAGAAACGCGGCCTCATCCTCGGCGGGCGGCCGCAGGCCGCGCGGCGGCTTGCCGGGCTCGATCACGTGGCAGGTGCGGCACTTCGCGGTGAGCAGAATCTCCGGCAGATCACGGTGCCGTACGCGCGGCGCGTCCTGCACACCGGTCTCGTGACAACGCAAGCAGTCGTCCTTGAGCCACGCATCCTTGTGCCACGCCGTGTCCGGCATCGTCGGCGGAAAAGCGTTCGCGGCGAACTCGACCACCGGTGTGCTCGCCGGCATCACCGCCGCGGCGGGCGGCGCGGGGTGCGGGGTAGGCGGCGGCGTTTGCTCGGTCGGTCGCGGCGCTTCGGTCTGTGACGCGCACGCCGCACACACCAGCGCCGCCCCGCCCGCCGCGAACCCCAGGGCAAACCATCGCATCATGGCAGTGGACCTCGGTCTTGTGCAACGCCGATCCGAACCCCGGACGCAAGTCCGGGGCCGGGGGCTACGTGCCCCGCGGGCCCACCACTTGCGTGGTGGGCTCGGACAGCTCTTACACTTTCGCCACCTTGACCGCACAGATTTTGAACTCCGGCTGCTTCGAGATGTTGTCGAAGGCGTCGATCGTCACGCGGTTAATCAGGCTGTTGTCGTCCTCCCAGTGCCACGGGACGAACACCGTCCCCGGCCGCGGCATGTCAGACACGCGCGCCTTCAGCAGCGATTCGCCGCGCCGCGACGTGATCCGCACCTGATCGCCGCTTTGCACCGCGAGCTTCGCGGCATCCGTCGGGTGAATCTCGACGTAACACTCGGGCTGGGCCCGCCGCAGCTCCTCCGCCCGCATGGTCATCGTGCCCGTGTGCCAGTGCTCCAGCACGCGGCCGGTGCTCAGGACGAAGGGGTACTCCGCATCCGGCGGCTCGGCCGGCGGTTGCACCGGCCGCAGCCAGACGACCGCCTTCTTGTCCGGAGCCGTATAGAACTTCACCGCGCCCGCGGGCACGTCGGCGTCAGCGAACGGTCCGTCGTCAAGCAGCGGGTCTTCGCCTTTGACGAACCGCCGGGCGGTGCCGGGGTGTTGCTCCGTGGGCGCCGGCCAGCGAATGCCGCGCTCGACCTTCAGCCGGGCGCGCGTCATGCCGGAGAAATCGTAAGCGGTACCCTTGGAAGCCTGCCGCATCTCGTCCCACACGTCGTCGGTCGTCCTGAACTTGCCGGCGATGTAGCCGGACGGCACAACGCCGCGCTTTTCGAGCCGGGCGGCGAAGTCCAACAGGATGTCGAAGTCGGACCGCGCTTCGCCGGGCGGTTCCTGGATTTTCGGCTGGTACTGGTAGCGGCGTTCGGACATGCCGAACACGCCCGCTTTTTCAGTCCACATACCGGCGGGCAGCACGAGATCGGCGAGTTCGGTCGTGCGCGTCGGGAACGCATCGATAACGGCGACGAACGGCTTGTTCGGGCGCTCCTTGCCCATCGCGTCGCGGTAGGGGGTGGCGTTGGGCAGCGACTGGCCGGGGTTGGTCGTCAGGATCAAGATTGCCTTCAGCTCGTCCTTTGCAAGTGCTCGGAACATCTCGACTGTGTGCAGGCCGGGCTTGTCTTTGATCGTGCCGGGCGCTGCGCCCCAGAGTTGTTCCATTTCCTCGCGATGCTTCGGGTTGGCCACGAGTCGCCCGTAAGGCAACAGATGACTCAGGGCCCCGCCGTCGCGGACGCCGCCGCAGGCGTTGGGCTGTCCGGTAAGCGAAAAGGGCGTCGCCCCGGGTTTGCCAATCTGCCCGGTAATCAGGTGCAGATTGTGGATGAGGTTGTTGGCCCACACGCCGGTGACGCGCTGGTTGAGCCCCATGGTCCACAGCGACATCGTCGGACCTTTGGCGAACAGGCGGGCGGCCTCGATGATCTTCTGTTCCGGCACGCCGGCCACGCGCGCGGCCCGGTCCGGCGCGAACTGCGCCAAAAACTCCACGTACTCCTCAAACGTGACCGGGGCTTCCTTGCCCTCGACCAGTTTCTTGAATTGCACGTTGGCGTTGATGAAGTCGGGGTTGTGTCGGTTTTCCTTGATGATGACGTGCGCCATCGAATGGAAGATGGCGAGGTCGTAGCCCGGCAGCGGGTCGAGGTAGACATCCGACACGGATGCAATGGGATTCTTCCGCGGGTCGCAGGCGATCACCAGGACGTCGCGCGACGCCTGCCGGCGCGCGAGAATCTGGTCAAAGATCACCGGATGACATTCGGCCGTGTTCGACCCGATGAGGAAGAACACCTTGGCGTGTTCAATGTCGTCATACGAACCCATCGGCTCGTCCTTGCCGTAGGTCGTCACATAGCCGCCGACCGCGGACGCCATGCACAGCCGCGGGTTGCCGTCCACGTTGTTCGTGCCAAGGCCGCCTTTGAACAAACGGTTGGCGAGGTAGCTTTCCTCGGAGAGCGCCTGTCCGGAACCATAGTACGCGACGCTGTTGGGCCCGTGCTCCTTGACGGCGCCGGCGAACTTGTCCGCCAGCAGATTCATGGCCTCATCCCAGGAGGCGCGGACCAACTGCCCACCCTTGCGCACCAGCGGGTGCTTCAGACGGTCGGGGTGGTAGACTACCTTTGGCAGGAACAGCGCCTTGGCACACACCAGACCCTTGGTAGTCGGGTGTTGCGGGTCGCCGCGCACGGCCGCCAACCGGCCGTTCTGCACGCCGAGCAGCACGCCACAGCCGGTTCCGCAGAAGCGGCAGACCGACTTGACCCACTCGGTCTTCTCCTGCGGCTGGAAAGCGTAGCCCATCTCAGGGGACACGACCGACGCGGCCGCGGTGACGGCGGCGGCCTTGATGAACTCACGACGTGTGGTCTTCATGACAACCTCTTACGCGAAACGAATCCGCACGGCGCCGTGCATCAGAACGCGCAGCGCCAGCCAGCGCATCGGCAAGCCGCCCGCAGTCTACTTCGCATACCGCTTCTTGAATTCCTCCGCCGCTTCCTTGCGCTTGGCCTTTTCCTCGGGCGACAGCTTGCCGGTGAACCACTTGTGTTCGTCGCGGTCGAGCACTTCAGCGAGCTTGGCCTTCAGGGCCTCGGCGCCCTTTATTTTCTTCTCATCTCCGGACGCCGCGCCGTGCGCAATCAGCTCTTCCAGCTCGGGCACGAACTCGGTGTAGAACTTCTTGGTCACCTCATACGTCCCGTGCCAGTGCGTGTAGTCCGGGGCCATCATCGACGCCCCATGCCGCGCCCGGCGGCCTTCGTGGTGCCAAATCTCATACCACGCCCAGTCCACCGCGTGCGAGAAGTCCTCCTGGACCGGCCGCAGCGGCTTGGCCAGGTTGTATAACTCGATCCCCGGCTTGGCGAACTTGTCGTGGTATTCTTCGATCAGGGCGTCATACTGGGCATAGAACCCGTCCACCCAGCCCTGCGCGTGACAGTTCAGGCAGACATCCTGCATGTTCTTGCGGCGGACTTGCCAGGGCACGTCCTTGCCCGGCAAACCCATCTTGGCGTCGGCCTCGTCCGTGCGGATCGAAAGCGCGGGCCGGTTGTTCCAACTGATCCGCAGCCCGATGTCGTGCGTGACCGGCTGGGTCTTGGTCGCGGACATGTGGCAGGTGACGCACGCCGGCGCGGCCCAGTAGTCCTCGCCCACGACCCACTTATTGGATGACAGGTTCATCTTGTCAATATTGGAGAAGAACAGGATGCCATGCTTCGACTCTTCATAAATTTCCTTCTGGGGATGGTCGGGGCCGAGGTGGCATTTGCCGCAGGTGTTGGGATGCCGGGCCTGGGCCGCCGAGAACGAGTGCCGCGTGTGGCACGCGTTGCACGAGCCTTCGGAGCCGTCGGGGTTGATCCGGCCGATGCCGCTGTTCGGCCAGGTCGCGGGGTCGATCTTGCCACCCGCCAGCACCTTGATCTGCGACCCGTGGCATTGCCAGCAGCCGTTCACCGCCGCCGCGGACACGCCTTCGGGAAAGCCCATCGTCTTGAAACCCTTGCTGCCCTCGACCACCTCGGCCAGCGTGTTGTCCAGCGAGCCGAGAATGCGGGCGCCCTTCGAGTGGTGTGACGCGACGAACTCGGCGGTCTCCTTGCTGTGGCAGCGGGCACAGTCCTTGGGCGTCACGAGCGTGGACACCGTAAAGCCATAGTGGTCCATCGCGTCAGGGTCGGCCTTGTCCGCGCCGTGGCACTCAAAGCAACCCACGTTCGCACGGAAGTGCTTGCTGTCCCCCCACTGTTGATACACCACGATGTCGCTCTTGCGGTGACAGGTGATGCACTCCTGCGTCTGGTCGCTGATCTTCGGCAACCCGATCGCCTGGGCCGCCGCCGCGGCCACGCCCCAGCCCAGCACGACCACTACGCCAACACGCTTGTACGTCATGTGCAGCTCCTCTGGAGTTACGAATTCAACGCGCCAATCCGAACCCCGCCCGCCAGACGCGGCGAGCCGGGTACAACTCTAAATCACGGTGCGCGATTCGGCAGCGCAGATCCGAGCCGACCGCGCGAGCGGTCGCGAGTATGTCCGCGAACTTGCGCTCGCGGCTCAGACCGGCACCGCCCATTCGCGCACGTCCATTCAGTGCTCCGGCGCCAGGCGCTTCGCGCCCGGCGCCATGATCTCCCCCGCCAACACGGGCACCGACACGCGCACGAAGATGGTGTACAACAGCAGACCGAAGGCCCAGATGCCGAAACACACCAGAATCTCGTGCGGCGTCGGCCAGTATTCGACAATCTCGCCCAGCGGCGTCGGAATGAACGCCGGGACGATCAGCCCCATGCCCTTTTCGATCCAGACGCCGACGATCACCAGCGCACAAGTCAGGTTCAGCGTGCGCAGGGCCCGCGAAGCGGGCAGTACCAGCAGGACGATAGCCAACACGTCGAACAGAACGGCCGCCCAAATCCAGGGCACCAGGGCGTGCCGCCCGTGCAGCCCGAAGTACAGATAGCGGGCCGACGCCACGTGGGCCGTGTCCGCGTAAAACTCGGTGAACAGCTCACAGCCGAGCAGGAAGATATTGATGAGCATCGCGACCTGCACGATGCGGCGGAGCGTGAACAGGGCGTCGTCCTGCACCCGGTGCCGCGTATACCGCCGGACAATCTGAAGCGTCAGAATGATGAACGCCGGCCCGGCGGCGAACGCACTGGCCAGGAACCGCGGGGCGATGATGGCGGAGTTCCAGAACGGGCGTCCGCCCAAACCGACGTACAGAAACGCCGTCACCGTGTGGATGCTGATCGCCCAGACGATGGCCACGAACACAAACGGGATGTAAAACGCCTTGGACGGCGTCACGCCCCGGTAGGCGCAGTAAATCAGGTAGCCGCAAATGTGCAGATTCAGCAGCAAGTAGCCGTTCAGGGCGATCACATCCCAGGTCAGCATTGAAATTGGAAAGTTGAAACGCCAGAACAGGTGCATGAAACGGTCCGGACGCCCCAAGTCCACGGTCACGAAAAGCAGGCACATGACGATTACGGCGACGGCCAGCAACTCGCCGAAGATCACCACGTCGTGCAGGTGCAGGTTGCGGTAGACATAGACGGGGATGACCAGCATGGCCGCCGCGGCGGCCAGCCCCACGAGGTAGGTGAAGTTGGCGATATACAGCCCCCACGACACCTGGTCGGTCATGCCGGTTGTCTGGAGTCCATGCACAAGCTGCTGTGAGTAGGAATACAAACCCAGCAGGGCCACGACGGTCAGCAGCGTCATCCAGGCGTGATAGCGCCAGCCGCCATCGAAGCTCAGGCGGAAGCAGGCCCACAGGAAATGGAGGTATTGCCTCACGCCCCGCCTCCTTCCTCAGGCTGTAGCGGAGCAATCGGCTCGTGGTAGCGGCTGCCGCGCTCGTCGAAGTAATAGAAGAACCGCGGCAGCGTCCCCACGTCCTGCTTGAGCACGAACACGCGCTTGTGCCGCAGGATGTAAGCGACTTCGCTCTCGGGATCGAGCACGTTACCAAATTTCCGCGAGCCGGTTGGACAGACCTCCACGCAGGCCGGCATCCGTCCGTTACGCGTGCGGTGCAGGCAATATGTGCATTTCTCCATCACACCCTTCGAGCGAGGGCGATTGGAGAGGTAGGACATATCGGGGTTTAGCTGTTCGGCCGGTATTTGCGGCTCGGCGAAGTTGAACCGCCGCGCCCAGTACGGACACGCCGCCTCGCAGTACCGGCAGCCGATGCACCAGTCATAGTCAATAACGGTAATCCCGTCCGGTTCCTGCCAGGTCGCCTCGACCGGACAGACCTTCACGCACGGCGGCTTGGCACACTGGTGACATTGCACCGGCATGTAGTAGCTGTCCTGCTCCGGCACCGCGGGCGGATCATAATGGTGATCGGAAGTCTCTACGTCTATACTCCCCTTTTCCATTTTGAGTACCCGGATGTACTGAATCTCGGGTGCCCGCGACTGGTTGTTCTCCGCCACGCAGCCGTGTACACACTTGCGGCAGCCGATGCAGCGGCTGATATTCAGCGCGTAGACAAACTCCACGCCCGTGAGCGGCGGCGGGTCGCCGACGGACACCTGAATGCCGTGCCGGGCCTCCACCTCGCGCGCGAGCCGCGCGAGCACCGCCTGCTTCTCCGCCGGCGTCATTTCCTTGTAGTGCTTCTGGAGGAACTTCTCCAGGCTCGGAAGATCCTCGGGCTTGACTTCGCGCAGCGGCGACAACGCCGCCCCGACCGCCGCCGCCCCCGCGACCGCGGCGGCGCCCTTGCTCAAGAAGCCCCGCCGCGTCATCTGCGGGGTTCGGGCGCACGTATCGTCGGACGGTCCGGGTCTCGGCGTCATGGCGTCGGCGCACCGCCTTCCTCAGCCTCCGGCTCATACGGCGGACCGGCCAGCTCAAGCTGCTCCGGGGCCTGCTCACGCGCAAGCTGGAGCGGGTTCTTCAGGGTTTCCGGCTCACGCGCGTGATCCTGCGGGCCCATCCGCAGCGTGTGCGGCCCTGGGGCCGGCGGCATCGGCGGAAATGGCGGCCGATGCGGATCGTGGCACTCGATGCACGTCCGCCGGGATTGCTCTCCCCGCGCGGTGTCCCAATGGCCGTTCGTGCGTCCGTGTGACCCGTGCAGCCAGTCGCGATACACCGGCCCGTGGCACTTGCCGCACAGCCGGTGCGGCTCATCGGCCGGGATCTCGTGCCCCCAGTCGTCCGTGTACGCATCCCGGTTGGTCAAATGGTGGCAATTGAAGCACCGCTCGTTGATGCCGTGCTTCATCGTGATGTCGGTGTGCTGATAGAGTGACCGCGTCGTCTCGGGCGGCGAGGGGAATAACTTGTGGCAGCTACTGCACTTGAGGTCGTATCCGGCGACCTTCATGACCGGCGTGAGCTTCGGCTTGCGCACCGGCCGAGGATCGGTCGCCCAGCCGGGCACGGCCGCCGCCGCCCCCACCGGGCTGTGAAACGGAAGCGGATCGGTCCACAGCGCTCCGGCGAGCAACAGCAGCGCCGCCGGGACACCCGCCAGGCGTAGCACACCGGGCGAACCGGGCGATTCAAAGGCGGGCGAGCGGGGCGTGCTCACGGCGCGGCTCCCAGGCCAGGCAGCGTTCGAGCGATATACGGACCTTAGTATACAAAGGGTAAACCTGCGCCGAATTGACCTACATCAAGCGACGCACTTTCTCCGTAACCGCTTCCGACCCCGCCACGCACTCCAACCGTTCCGCACCGTAGCACGCCCCACGCCGCTCCGCAACTCCCTCCGCCGTCAGCGGACCCACGACAGGTGGTAGCCCGCGTCCTCGATCCGGGCCGCCTCGGCGGTCAGTTGGAACGGCGGATAGCAGTCGATCATCACCGCCAGTTCGTCGGTGCGCTGCGTGCCGACGGATTTCTCGTAGGTGCCCGGGTGCGGGCCGTGCGTGATGCCCGCGGGGTGCAGGCTGAGCGACTGGGGGCCGATGCCCTGCCGGGACGTGAAGTTGCCCGCGACGTAGTACAGGATCTCGTCCATATCCACGTTCGCGTGGGCATATGGACAGGGGATGGCCTGCGGATGAAAGTCCACGACCCGCGGCACGAACGAGCACACCACGAACTTCTCACCCGCAAACGTCGTGTGAATCGTCGGCGGCAGATGCACCAGGCCGGTCTTCGGCTGAAAGTCGTGGATGTTGAACGCGACCGGGTACACGCAGCCGTCCCAGCCCGCGACATCCAGCGGGAAGTGCCGATAGCGATGCACCGTCAGCCGATTCGTCCGTTTCGCGACGACCTCGTACGGCGGCGGTCCGTGGCGGCCCCGATCGCACGCCAACAACGCCGTCGGTGCCCGGAAATCCCGGTGCGAAAACGGGGCATAGTCCGTCAGTTGCCCCCAGGCGTTGCGGTACGCGCTCGGAATTCCAATGTCCGGCCGGCCCTCCAGGACCAGCAGCGTCGCTCCGTCGCCCTCGAAAACAAACCGGTACGGCGTCATTTTCGGGATGAGCACGTAGTCGTGCGGGCGGAACGGCAGGACGCCGTAGAGACTCTCAAGCACGCCCTGCCCCTCGTGTACGAAGTACAGCTCGTCGCCGTCGCCGTTGGAGAAGAACCGCCGCGTAGGCTCGCACGGCTTGCAGACCGCGAGGTCGAGCGCGTCGCTCACAAGCAGCGTTCGGCGGCCGGTGAGGAAATCGCCGGCCGGCTTGAGGTTCTGCGGCTGGAGGTGCCGGCGCTGGAGCGGCTGGGGCGCGACCTGCTCAACCGGACAGAAGCCCGGCAGCGCGAATTCGGCGACTTCCGCCTCGTTCGTCGGCGGCGTGCGGTGATACAGGGCGGAGTACGCCCCGTTGAACCCCCCGCGTGTGATCATCTGCTCCATGAGCAGCTTGCCGTCTTCGTACAGCGTCGTGTGCGGTTTGGCCGGCAGCTTGCCGAGCGAGTGGTGGTGCAGCATCGGTGCGGCGCTTCCTCTCTGAACACGCGGCCTGTTGGCCCGCGCGACCGATTATAGACCGCCGGTCCACGGCTGGAGATCAGACGCCCGGCCGTGGTGAGCCACCCGGGAAGATGAACCACCGGTCCCGCGTTATCCCTTCGCGCGCTCGAGGTACTCCCCTGTGCGTGTGTCGATCCGCAGCTCTTCCCCGATGTCGATGAAGGGCGGGACCCGGACGCGCAGGCCCGTTTCCATCAGCGCGTCCTTGCTCTGGTTCGTCGCCGTGGCGCCCTTCACGACCGGCGGGGTATCGACGACCTTCAGCGTAACCGTGTTCGGCAGCTCGACCGCGACGACCTTGCCCTCGATGAACGACACCGTCACCTGCTCGTTGCCGCGGAGATACTGATCGGCTTCGCCCATCACGTCAGCCGCGACCGGGAACTGGTCGAACGATTGCTCGTCCATCAAGACGAAATGATCGCCATCGCGGTAGAGGTACTGGTAGGGCTTGGTGTCCACGAAGGGCGTTTCGACGCGGTCATCGACGGACATGCGGGCGTCGGTGACGCGGCCGTCCTTGAGCGACTTGAGCTTCACCTGGAGGTAGCTCCGCCAGTTACCCTTCGAGACGCGCTCGATATCGCTCACGCTGTACAGCGCCCCCTCGTGCAGGACGACTTTGCCTTTCTTCAGTTCACTCGCCTTGATCATGGACTACCGCTCCTGACGGTCATGCCGGCCGCAAACCGGGTATAATAGCACGGCGGACCGCGGTTCGCGACCACCCGCGCGCCGCCGGCACGCGGGTGCGGCTTGGCCCGCGAGTGGTCCGCACGGCGACGGTCGGCTATGATGAAGTGGTCAGGAGCGTCGCATGACGATCGAGGGCCTGCGCAAGTTTCACCGAGCTACACCGTTTAAGCCCTTCACGATCCGCGTCGCGGATGATCACGAGTACTACGTGCCCCACCCAGAGTTCCTGTCGTTCTCGGTCAGCGGTCGGACGATCGTCATCTCCACGCCGGACGATTCCCACGAACTCATTGACCTGCCCCTGGTGACTTCGCTGCACCCGGGCAACGGCAAGCCACGGGCGCGGCGGCGCTAGGAACCGTGGTGCGCACGCGGGGCCTCGCACTGCACTGGCAAATCCTCGCCGGCTTGGCCGTCGGCGCGGTCGCGGGGTTGACCGCCGGCGCTTTTTGTCCGCCCGCTGCCGACGGCACGTCACACGCCGGGTTGACCTGGTTCGTGAAGAACATCGCCGAGCCGATCGGGCAGGTCTTTCTCCGCCTGATCTTCATGGTGGTGCTGCCGCTGGTTTTCTCCGCACTCGTGCTGGGGGTCGCGGGGCTGGGCGATGTCCGCCGTCTGGGGCGCGTCGGGTTGCGGACGCTGGTGTACACGCTGGTGCTGTCGGCCTGCTCGGTCGGCATCGGCGTCGGCCTGGCCAACGTCGTCCGACCGGGTACACACCTGAGCGCAGAGCGGCGCGCGGCCTTGCGGGCACGCTATGAAACGCAAGCCGCGGAAAAAGTCGCCCAGGCGCGCCAGGCAAAGCCGCTCCGCGAGACCCTGCTCGACATCGTCCCACGCAACCCGGTCCAGGAAATGGTCGGGGCCCTCGACGGCAGCTCGCCCGGCGGCGGAATGCTCGCCGTCATGTTCTTCGCTCTCCTCTTCGGCATCGCCCTCACGCTCGCCCCGCCGGAACGCACCCAGCCGCTCGTCCGCGTCCTCGAGGGCGTCTACGACACCGTCATGGTGATCGTCGGCTTCGCCATGCGCCTGGCGCCGCTCGGCGTCGCGGCCCTCGTGTTTTCGCTGACCGCGTTGCTGGGCGTCGAGCTGCTCAAGACACTCGGCTGGTACGTCGTCGCCGTGCTCGGCGGGCTGACCCTGCACCTGATCGGCGTGTACTCGCTGGTCGTGCGCTTCGTCGCCGGAATGTCGCCGTGGCGGTTCTTCGGCCGCATTTCGGAAGCCATGCTGACGGCCTTCGCAACCTCGTCGTCGAACGCCACGCTGCCCACGTCTCTGCGCGTGACGGAGCAGAACCTCGGCGTGCGCCGCGAAGTCGCGAGCTTCGTCCTCACCGTCGGCTCGACCGCCAACCAGAACGGCACCGCCCTGTACGAAGGCGTAACCGTGCTGTTCCTGGCGCAGGTCTTCGGCATCGACCTCACGCTGACCCAGCAGATCACCGTCGCACTGCTCGCCATCCTGGCCGGTATCGGGACCGCCGGCGTGCCGGGCGGCTCGTTGCCCCTCGTCGTCATGGTGCTTCAGACCGTCGGCGTCCCCGCCGAAGGCATCGGCATCATCCTCGGCGTCGATCGCCTGCTCGACATGTGCCGCACCACGCTCAACGTCACCGGTGACATCGCCATCGCCGCGTGCGTGGACCGCGGCGAACCCATCCGAACCCCGGACGCCAGTCCGGGGCCTGATCCGAACCCCGGACGCAAGTCCGGGGCCTGATCCGAACCCCGGACGCAAGTCCGGGGCCTAATCCGAACCCCGGACGCAAGTCCGGGGCCGGCGGCTAGCCGCGCTTCGCACGCGTGCGGGGCCTGGACAACCTCCGGCCCGCCACTTGCGTGGCGGGTTCGGATGGCGGCTACCCGCCGGCACATCCGCGCCCCGGACGCCAGTCCGGGGCCAGGCGCTCAGCCCCACACGCCCGGCAGCTTGCGGTGACAGCCGGCACACTGGCCGCTTTTGAGCTTGTTGCCGAGGATCTTGAACCCCAGCCGCTCGATCGCGGGCTGCCGGCAGTTCGCGCAGAACGTGTTGTTGCCCTCATGCGGGGCGATGTTCGACGTGTAAACGTACTTCAGACCCGCCTCCCGCGCCGCAGCGCACGCGGCCTCCAGCGTCGGCACCGGCGTGCGCGGCAGGTTCGCCAGCTTGTACATCGGGGCGAACCGCGCGAAGTGCAGCGGCACGTCCGGGCCGAGGCGCCCGTGGACCCACGCCGACAGCTCCGCGATCTTCACCAGGTCGTCGTTGTATGACGGCACGACGAGGTTCAGCACTTCGAGCCAGCATTTCGTCCGCTTCTTGATCGTCTCGAGGGCCGCGAGCACCGGGGCCAGCTTCACCCCGCAGGCCCGGTGATAGAACTCCTCGTCAAACCCCTTCAATGCGACCACAAAAGCATCGACGTACTGGGCGAAATCCAGCAGCGGCTCGGGTTCGACGAACGCCGCCGTCGCGACCACGACCCGCAGCTTGGCCTCCTTCGCCGCGCGGGCCACGTCCTTCGCGTACTCCAAGAACGCAATCGGTTCCGTGTAGCTGAAGGCGATGGTGTCGATCTTCTTTTTCTTGGCGTACGCGACCGCGTCCGCGGGCGTCACCTCAAAGGTCTTCAGCTCGTCCGGCATCTTCTGCGACTGCTCCCAGTTCTGGCAGTAGACGCAGCGGACGTTGCACCCGCCGACGCCGATCGTGAGCGTCTGCGTGCCGGGGCGGAAGTGATTCAGCGGCAGTTTCTCGATCGGGTCAACGTCGAGAATGC
>CAYMXT010000096.1:10197-14694 GCA_964394415.1 uncultured Planctomycetales bacterium | reverse complement strand
GTCGTCGTGCGCACCATGCTGGAACTCGTTCGCCGTCACCGCGGCGCCGCGAAGAACGTCGACGATCTCACGCTGGCGGTCCTGCAATACCAGCCGCCGGGCTGATCCCGCAACGCCGGCTCTACCCGCGGGCCGAAAACCGCAGAGACGCAGAGAGCGCAGAGGTCGCGGAGAAGGCAACAAGGCACGAAGGCACGAAGGCACGGAGGGGGCGAGCCGAGGCGTGTCCACGACCGTGTTGCCTTGTTGCCTTGTTGCCTTGTTGCCTTGTTGCCTTGTTGCCTTGTTGCCTTGTTGCCTTTCTTCTCCGCGACCGCTGCGCTCTCTGCGCCTCCGCGGTTTCCGGGGTCCGGCACGATCCCGTCTGCCGGTTAGCCGAAGACTTCCACCGCGATCCCCAGCCCCCGCACCCGCTCGGCGATCGCCTCCAACTCGGGCAGCTCGAGTGGCCCCACGGCGGGCCACGCGGGGGGGCGCGCCACGGTGTAGATCTGCACCCGCGCAATCTGCCCGCGCTGGTCGCGCAGCCAGCGCAGCCGTTCGACGTACGCCGCGACCTCCGCCGCCGCGGGGGCCTGCCCCGCCAGACGCGGAAACATCGACTGAACGACGATCGGCCGCACGCGCGCCGCGGCCAGTAAGTTCTCGAGCACGTGCGGCAGCGCGACGCTGGACCGGTTGACGTGCCGGTAGTATGCGTCGGTCCCGGCGTCGAGCTTGGCCCAAATCTCGCCGTTGTTCTGATCGAGCACCCGCAGCGCCGCCGCGACCGCTGGCCGCGTCAGACACGTGGCGTTGGTAATCAGGACGATCCGGGTCTCGGTGAGCCCGAACTCGCGCCGGACCGCAACGGCGATGTCCACCGCAGCGGGGAAGACCGCCGCGGCGGTCGGCTCGCCGTCGCCGGAGAAGGCGAAATCGTTCAACCGCCGATACGGCTCCGGAAGCGCGCGAAACTCCGGTTCAGCGAGAATCTCCGCGTAATTACCGGCCCCGGCACGCAACTCCGCTTCGAGCACGCGCAGCTCGACGCTCGCGTCGCGCGGCAGGAGACTGCGGTCGACACAGCAGTAAACGCAGTCAAACGTGCAGGCCCCGTCAGGATTGAGGTTAATGCCGAGGCTCAATCCCCGACTTCGGCGGGCGATAACGGGATAGACGTAGCGAAATGTGCGCCACCGGCGGGGGTGCGACGCGAACGCTTCGTGCAGCGGATCGTGGTGGGGCACGTGGTTTTTTCCGTTGACTTTCGGGGAGGCGCCTACAATCAACTCGAACAAACGCCGCCGGCCGGCACCCGTGGCCGGCGTGTCAACCCAAACTTCTCCACGCGGTGTGGAGAGGCGTTGACAGGATGATGCTCGGCTCGCCCATTCTGTCAATCGTTCCCGATGGCCCGCCTTCCCGCAAGGCGGGCCAACTTCTTTCGGGGGGGCGCGGATGGGCATCGGCGTCCGGCCGGTGCGAACCCGGTCCGCGACTGCCCGGTGGAAGATTCGCAGCCGCGCAGCGTTAGCGGGCGCCCTTCGTCACGCCAGCAGTCGCCGCACGTGCTCCGGCACGCAGCGGGTCAGGACGCCGCGGTCGTAACCACCCTCCAGCACGCTCAGGAGGCGGCCTTGCGCGTGCCGGCCCGCCAGGCCGACCAGGGCGTCGGTTATTTCACGGAAGGCCGCATCCGACAGCGACAGGTTGCCCAGCGGGTCGTCGGTGTGTGCGTCGAACCCCGCCGAAACCAGCAGGAATTGCGGGGCGAAGCGGCCCACGGCGGGCAAGACACGCGATTTGAACGCCGCGCGATAGTCGTCGTCGCCGGCACCCGGCTCAAAGGCGATGTTCATGGTGTAACCGTGCCCGGCGCCGGTACCGACTTCATCTTCGAAGCCGGTGCCGGGATAGAGATAATGCGGATGACCGTGCAGACTGATGACCAGCACCGCCGGGTCGGCCTCAAACGTGTGCTGCGTACCGTTGCAGTGGTGGACGTCGAAATCGACGATCGCCAGCCGGTCCAACTTGAATTCGTGCCGCAACACGCACGCCGCGATGGCGATGTTGTTCAGCAGGCAGAACCCCATCGACCGATCGTGCTCGGCATGGTGCCCCGGCGGACGCACGGCACAGAAGGCACGTTTCAGTTCCCCGCCCGCGATTCGCCGCGCGGCCTCCGCCACGCCGCCCGCGGCCAGCCGGGCGATCTCGAAGCTCTCGGGACAGATCGCGCAATCCGGCACATCGATGTAGGGGTAGCCTTGCCGGCAGGCCGCATCGAGGCGGGTCAGATATTCGCGCGTGTGTACGTGCAGCAGTAGCGCATCCGCTGCCGGTCGGGCTTCGATGCGGGCACACGCATCCGTCAAGCCGGCCTGCTCGAGTGCGGCCTGGATCACCGCCAGCCGCGCTGGCGCTTCGGGGTGACCGTCCCCGGGGTCGTGCCGGCGAAACCGCTCGTCCAGCAGCAGTCCGACGTTTGCCATGCATGGAGTTTACGCGCGGCGGATCGCGCTGTCAGCGTCAGAGCAACTCCTGCGGATCGACGTCGATGGTGAACCGCTCGACGCGCGGCCGAAGGTCCCTTTCTTCGAGCGTCGCCGCCAGCAGCGGCGTCAGCCCGGCGTCACGCGGGCCACGCACGAGCACCTGGTAGCGCAGCCGCCCGCGCAAGTGGCCGACCACGCAGCGCGCGGCCGACTCGACGCGCAGTCCCGCGTGCAGCGTCGCGGCGCGCGTGGTGAGCTGCTCCGCGAGTTGTTCGGCCGCTTGCTGCGCGCGGTGCGGACGCGGGTCGGCGAGCACCAGCCGCGCGAGGCGGGCGGCGGGCGGCAGCGTGAGGCGTTGCCGGTCGCGCAGCTCGCGCGTCGCGAAGTGCTCGTAGTCCAACCGCAGCGCGTGGCCCATCAGGTCCGCCGCGCGGCCCGTGCTTTGCACGAGCGCCAGCGAGTCGCCGTCGCGCCGCCCGGCCCGCCCGATGACCTGGACGACAAGTTGAAAGACGCGCTCGCCGGCGCGGAAGTCGGGCAGCCGCAGGGCTGCGTCGGCCTCGATCACGCCGACCAGCCGCACGCGCGGGAAATCGAGCCCCTTCGCGACCATTTGCGTGCCGAGCAGAATGTCCGCGTCGCCCGCTTCAAACCGGTCGAGCGCCTGGCGATAGTCATCCCGCCGGCGCATCGTGTCGCGGTCCAGCCGCAGCAGCCGAGCCGTGGGATGACTCGCCCGCAGCTCTTCCTCGAGCCGTTGAATCGCCGAGCCGGCCCGCCGCAGCTTCCCGCGGCAAGTGTTGTCCACGCAACACGGCGGCACGGGCCGCGCCCCACCGCAGCGGTGGCACTTGAGCACCTCTTCGGTCCGGTGATACACGAGGTGGCAGCCGCAGCGCTCGCAGCGCAGGAGCAACCCGCACTTCGCGCAGCGCAGGAACGGCGCGTAACCCCGGCGGTTGTGCAGGAGAATGGCCTGGTGGCCCGCGGCCAGAGTGCTCTCCAGCGCGCCGCGCAGCTCGGGCGACAACAGGGGGGTCTCGTCCAAGTCGCACTCCGGGCGTTCGATGTGCCGGACCTGCGGCAATCGCGCGCCGGGTACGCGCGCGGGCAGCCGCAACAGCTCGAAGTGCTTCCGCTGCTGCGCGTTGAACCAGGTTTCCAGCGCCGGCGTCGCCGTGCCGAGGACCACCGGTACGCCCTCAAGCTGTCCGCGCTTGATCGCCACGTCGCGGGCGTGGTAGTAGGGCGCGGCCAGGTTCTTGAAGCTCGGCTCCTGCTCCTCGTCCACCACCAGCACGCCCAGCCGCGGACACGGCGCGAAGACCGCGCTGCGCGTCCCCAGCACCACGTCCACGTCGCCCGCGGCGATCGCGGCCAGCGTCGTCTGTCGCGCCCCCGGCGTAAGCTGGCTATGCAGCACCGCGACGCGCGGCAGTCGCCGGGCAAGGCGCTCCACGAGTTGCGTCGTCAGCGCGATCTCTGGAATGAGCAGGATGGCCTGCCGGCCGCGCGCCAACGCCGCGCGGAGTACCCGCACGTACACTTCGGTCTTGCCGCTGCCCGGCACGCCGAAGAGCAGGAACACGCGGAAGGCGTCGGGTTGCGCCAACTGCGCGCCGATCCGCACCGCGGCGGCCTGCTGGCCCGGCGTCAGTGCGAAGTCGTCCTCGGCACAGGGCTGCGGGGCAGCCGACAGCACCGGGGCGGAGTTGGGCGCCAGCTCCCGGCGGATGGCGCATTCGAGCAAGCCGCGCTCACACAACGTTTTCACGACACGCGGATCGGCGCGCGTTTCCCGCAGCAAGTCGCGCTGGCGGCGCGCGCCGTCGCCGACCGCGTCCAACACGGCTTGCTGGCGCGGCGTTGGTGGGGTCGTCAGCGGCGTGGCGGTCCAGGCCCGGCAAGCGGGCGTCAAGGTGGCCGTGGTGGCCGGCCGCATCGATTTGGGGCACGCACGGTGGAGCGCGGCGGGTATTGCCTATGCCGCGGCTTTGGCCACGCCGACAATCAGCGA